>JADLEG010000035.1 GCA_020846275.1 Alphaproteobacteria bacterium | reverse complement strand
CCCGTCCAGCAGGCGGACGAGGCCGAAACCGCGGAAGCCGCGACTGCATGAACGACGTCGCGAGGGGCCCTTCCCCTCGCGCCCTGCTACCGAGGGCGCGCGCCACGGCGTGCGCCCTCTTCGTTTTTGCGGCCCTGATTCCGGCCGTGGCGCTTGCCCAGCAGGGCGTGGCGCCGGCGCTGCCCGAGCAGAAGATCCCGCCCGAGAGCCGCGAGGCGATGCGGCTGTCCTACGCCCCGGTGGTCAAGAAGGCCGCGCCCGCCGTGGTCAACATCTATACGCGCCGCGTGGTGCGCGCCCGGGAATCGAGCACGCTTCTGTTCGACGATCCGTTTTTCCGCCGGTTCTTCGGCGAGGAAGGCCCGTTCGCCCAGCTGCAGCCCGAACGCCAGCGCATCCAGAACTCGCTGGGCTCCGGCGTCATCGTCGACCCGTCCGGGCTGATCATCACCAACAACCACGTCATCCGCGGCGCCGACGAGATCCGCGTCGTGCTGCACGACCGGCGCGAGTTCGATGCCCAGCTCGTGCAGTCCGACGACAAGACGGACCTGTCGATCCTGCGCATCGACGCCGCGGCGGGAAACCTGCCCTCGATCGCGCTGGCCAATTCCGACGAGCTCGAGGTCGGCGACCAGGTACTGGCGATCGGCAATCCCTTCGGCGTGGGGCAGACCGTCACCAGCGGCATCGTCTCGGCGCTCGCCCGCACGACCGTCGGCAGCTCCGACTACCGCTTCTTCATCCAGACCGACGCCGCCATCAACCCGGGCAATTCCGGCGGCGCGTTGGTGGACATGGGCGGCCGGCTCGTGGGCATCAACACCGCGATCTTCTCGCGCTCCGGCGGCTCGCACGGCATCGGCTTCGCCATCCCGTCGAACATGGTGGCGACGGTGGTCGCGGCGGTCGCGACCGGCGCCAAGCTGGTGCGGCCTTGGCTCGGCGCATCCGGCCAGCCGGTAACGGCCGAGATCGCCGAATCGCTCGGCCTCGACCGGCCGCGCGGCGTGCTGCTCGACCAGGTGCATCCCGCCGGTCCCGCCGATCGCGCGGGCTTGCGGCCGGGCGACGTGGTCGCCTCGGTCGACGGGTTCGAGATCGACGATCCCGAAGCACTGCGTTTCCGCGTGGCGACGCGGCCGATCGGGGGCTCGGCCGAGCTGGGTGTGGTGCGCCAGGGTCAGGTGCGCATCGTCAAGCTGGCGCTGGTAGCGCCACCGGAAATACCGCCGCGCGAATTGACCGAGATCCTCGGCAACAATCCGCTGCAAGGCGCCGTGGTCGCCAACATGTCCCCGGCGCTCGCGGTCGAGATGAGCATGGACACGGGCCTGACCGGCGTGGTGGTGACCGAGGTCAAGGCCAATTCCCGCGCGCTGCGCCTGCGCGTGCGGCCGGGCGACTTCATCGTCGCGGTCAACGACGACGTGACCACCAACGTGGCGGCGCTGCGCAAGGCGGTGGCCAAGGCGGCGACGGGCTGGCGCATCACCGTGCGCCGCGGTGACCGCGTGATCACCGCCACCATTCCCGGATAGCGGGCCCATGAGCCTGTTCGAGGCGCAGGCGCCGCGCCCGCTGGCGGATCGCCTGCGGCCGCGCACGCTGGACGAGGTGGTGGGCCAGGCGCACCTGCTGGGCCCGGACGGGCCGATCGGCCTGATGGTCAAGCGCGGCAAGCTCGCCTCGATGATCCTGTGGGGCCCGCCGGGCTGCGGCAAGACGACGATCGCGCGCCTCCTGGCCGAACACGGGGGGCTCGAGTTCGAGCCGCTGTCCGCCGTGTTCTCCGGCGTGGCCGACCTGCGCAAGGTGTTCGAGCGCGCCAAGGAGCGCCGCGCGGTCGGCCGCGGCACGCTGTTGTTCGTCGATGAGATCCATCGCTTCAACCGGGCGCAGCAGGATGCCTTCCTGCCCTATGTCGAGGACGGCACGGTCACGCTGATCGGCGCCACGACCGAGAACCCGTCCTTCGAGCTGAACGGCGCGCTCCTGTCGCGCTGCCAGGTCTACGTGCTGAACCGGCTGGACGACCGCGCGCTGGAGGAGATGCTGGCCAAGGCCGAGCAGGTGGAGGGAAGGGCGCTTCCCGTCGACGGCGAGGCGCGCGCGACCTTGAAGGCGCTGGCCGACGGCGACGGGCGCTACCTGCTCAACATGGCCGAGATGCTGTTCCAGCTCGCGCCCAAGACGCCGCTCGACGTCAAGGCGCTGGTGCAGACCGTGCAGCGGCGCATGCCGCTCTACGACAAGGCCCAGGAAGGCCACTACAACCTGATCAGCGCGCTGCACAAGTCGCTGCGCGGCTCGGACACGGACGCCGCGCTCTACTGGCTCGCGCGCATGCTGGCGGGCGGCGAGGACCCGCTCTACATCGCCCGGCGCCTGGCGCGCTTCGCGGTCGAGGATATCGGGCTTGCCGACCCGCAGGCCCTGGTCCAGGCGCTGGCGGCCTGGGACCTCTACGAGCGCCTGGGCTCGCCCGAGGGCGAGCTTGGCCTCGCGCAGCTCGTGATCTATCTGGGCACGGCGCCCAAGTCGAACGCCGCCTATGTCGCCTTCGGCAAGGCGCGGCGCCTGGCCAAGGAGACCGGCTCGCTGATGCCGCCCAAGCACATCCTCAACGCGCCGACCAGGCTGATGAAGGAGCTCGGCTACGGCGCGGGCTACGAATACGACCACGACGCCGAGGAAGGCTTCTCGGGCCAGAGCTACTTCCCCGACGGCATGGCCCGCGCCAAGCTCTACCAGCCCGTCGAGCGCGGCTTCGAGCGCGACATCCAGAAGCGCCTGGAGTACTGGGACAAGCTGCGCCAGAAGCGGCGCGAGGAAGGCTGACGCTCGGCGTCCCCGACGTCGTGCTCGGAGAACGGTCCGCGATTGTCCGAGGGCGGAATCCAGGCACTGCCTTCCTTATCGAAGGCGCTCTTGTAGATCGAGAAGCTCACGGCAAGACCGGCCGCTATGCACCGGCAGCGGAAGAGGTTCGACCGCGCACATAGTCGCGAATTTGCTCGGGATCGGTCGTCACCCAGGGAATGCCCATCGACTCGATGAAGCTGTCCGGCAGATGGGACATGACATCTAGGCGCGCCATGACCGCGCCGCCGCCCGGCCACCAGAGCACGCAGTCCAGGTCCTTCAGGAATCCCGCGATGATCTCCCAGAACGCCACGTAGCCGGCCGGTCGTCTGACGCTGAAGCCCTCGACAAACTCCTCGGTCGGAATGTGAATCTCCGCCCAAGACCCGCCTTCCTCGAAGCCCAGATGCCAGATCCCGCGGCGCTCACCAACAATGATGGGGCCAAACCGCTTCCGGATTTCCTCCGCCGGGAATGTCGACGATCCACCGTCACGAAACCTGGATACGAAGATATTGAAGCTCATTTCTTCACCTTAGGATCGTGCACCACAATGATGCGCTGAAAAGCTGGATCCTCCTCGGCCAACTCTTTCACACGCTTAGCCATCAGTTCAGCGACAGGCTTTTCGGAGAAATGCCATTCGATGATGCGACCGCGTCCATGATTGAGTTGGTCTTGCATCTCCCTGATCAATTTGGGCTCGCCCTTGACTTTGAACCAATCTTCCCAGTCCGTCCCGCTCTTGTTCAGGAACTGCGCATATCGGTCCTTCGCTTCCAGCATGAGACGGCGGGCTTCGTCGCAGCCGTCATACTTGTAGTGGTTGTACTCGACCGCCCATCCTTTCGGTAGGCCGGTCACCTGCGACTGATACTCCTGCCATTCCTCATTGCCGTTGTTCTCGAAATCGAACGTAGGCGGAGGACAGTATTTCAAGTTATCGTTTGCAACTGGTGCGTCGTCATTTGCCGCGAATTCTGCATGACCAACCGTCGCTGTGCGAATGTCCAAGCGTCGCACGGCAGCGGTGTTGATGAAAACGCCACGACCGAAGTCCCGCGCCAGGGCGGCTCCGTCGGCAGAGATGAAATAGCCCTCGGCATCCCGATGTCCGTGAAACAGGGTTTCCGTCTCGCCTGACGGCGCCCGACGTGTAAGCGTCAGAAAGCCCTCGTCGTAGTCAAATCGAACGCCGTCGACACCAGGCACGACACCCGATTGGACGTGAACGTCGTTCTTCGGAATCAACAACCCGCCCAGCACCCCGAGGGGGCCAGCGGCTCTCGCGGCAAGTCGGCCCAATGTCGCGAACAAGTCCGCGGCACCAAGCCTTACGCCGCCCGCGAAGGTGGTGCCGGCGGGAATTGGCTCGCGTGCTTGTGTTTCTCCTCCTTTGGTCCATCTCCCTCCGTGTCCGCTAGGATCTCCGGCCGGCACCCTAGGCTGGCTGGAGTCGTAGTGATCGCCGTCGCCGCCTAAGCCGCGATCGTCGTCTGAAGGCGCCAAGGCCTAGCATTCATGGAATTGTCCATCGTAGGAACATAACATGAACAGACGATTTGCATAGCCCCTTCCCCAAAATAAACCTGGGGATAGGCCGTGACGCCGCGACCCGCCGCCCCCATCGCGGGTGGCGCGGCGGTTCGAGGAACTGCGAGGGTCAGCCGCGACCGGGGCGCGCTTGTATCGCCGAGACCGCGCCGCTAGGTTGCCGCGCATGATCAATATCCTCGCCGTTGCCGCGGGCGGCGCTGTCGGCTCGGTGGCGCGCTACCTGCTGATGGGGCGCGTGGCGCTTTGGCTCGGCACCGCCTTTCCCTGGGGCACGCTGGCGGTCAACGTGATCGGCTGCGCGATCTACGGCATGCTGGTCGAGGTTTTCGCCCGCAAGTGGTCGGCCGGCGGCGAGGTGCAGGCGCTGCTGTTCGTCGGCTTCCTCGGCGGCTTCACGACCTTCTCGGCCTTTTCCTTCGACGTCTACGTGCTGTACGAGCGGGGCGCGGTGGCCGAGGCGGCGATCTACGTGATCGCCTCGGTCGCGCTGTCGGTGCTGGGCCTGTTCGCGGGGCTGCACCTCCTGCGCTCGCTGCTGGCCTGAACCATGGCCGGCGTCGAGACCCGCATGACAGGCCCGGACGAGGCCGAACTTCGCCTGGACCGCTGGTTCAAGCGCCATTTCCCGCAGCTCACCCACGGCCGGCTGCAGAAGCTGCTGCGTACCGGCCAGGTGCGCGTGGACGGCAAGCGCGCGGAGGCCAATCTGCGGCTGCAGCCCGGCCAGTCGATCCGCGTACCGCCGCTGGGCGATCGTGGGGACGACGCGGCAACGCGTCCCGCGGCCGAGCGCCGCGCCGTTCCGGCAGCCGAGGCCGACAAGCTGCGCCGCGCCGTCCTGCACAAGGACGACCAGGTGATCGTGATCGACAAGCCGGCGGGCCTCGCGGTCCAGGGCGGCACCGGCACGCCGAGGCACCTCGATGCCATGCTCGACGTGCTGACCTTCGACGCCAAGGAGCGCCCGCGCCTGGTCCATCGGCTGGACCGCGACACCTCGGGCGTGCTGGTGCTGGCGCGCACGGCCAGGGCGGCGGCGCTCTTGGCCGACGCGTTCCGTCAGAAGACCACGCGCAAGATCTACTGGGCGATCGTAGCGGGCCGGCCGACGATGGCGCAGGGCCGCATCGACGCGGCGCTGGCCAAGCGCCTGGGCCGGCAGGGCGAGCGGGTGATGGCGGTGGATGCCGGGGACGAGGATGCGCGCCGCGCCGTCACGCTCTACGACACGCTGGATACGGCGGGCGACAAGGCGGCCTGGCTGGCGCTGTGGCCCGTCACCGGGCGCACGCACCAGCTCCGCGCGCATTGCGCGCTGATCGGCACGCCGATCCTGGGCGATGCGAAATACAGCGAGGAGGGCCGGGCTGCGCTCGGGCCCGCGCCGGCGCGCCGCCTGCACCTGCATGCGCGCTCGATCGAGGTGCCGCACCCCGCCGGCGGGACGCTGTGCGTCACCGCGCCGCTGCCCGCCGATCTGCGCGAGAGCTGGAAGCTGTTCGGCTTCGACCCCGACCGCACCGACGACCGGTTCGAGGGCGTGGAGCCGTGAGCGTGCTGCCGCGCCCGCGCCTCGTCCTGTTCGATTTCGACGGCACGTTGGTGGACAGCCAGCATTCGATCGTCCAGGCCTTCGCCGCGGCCTGCCGCGACCACGCGATCGACGATGTCGATCCGACGGCGATCCGCCGCTCGATCGGCCTGCCGCTGGCCGTGGCCATCGCCGCCAGCGTGCCCGAGGCGCATCGCGGCCGCGCCGACGCCTTGACCGAGAGCTACAAGCTGGCGCATCGCGCGCTGGCTGCCGCCGATACCCGCCACGATCCGCTGTTCTCCGGCGCGGCGCAGGCGCTCGATGCATTGCGCGCATCAGGCGCGGTGCTGGGCATCGCCACCGGCAAGGGCCGGCGCGGCCTGGTCAACACGCTGAACAAGCACGGGCTGTTCGATCATTTTACCGTGCTGCGTACGGCCGATGACGGGCCCGGCAAGCCCGATCCGTTCATGGTGCTGTCGGCGCTCGACGAAACCGGCATTGACGCCGCCGACGCGGTGATGATCGGCGACACGGTGTTCGACATGGCGATGGCCGCCAGCGCCGGCATCTCTGCGATCGGCGTGGGCTGGGGCTATCACCCGCCGGAGGAATTGGCCAAGGCCGGCGCGCTTGCCGTCGTCGACGGTTTCGATGCGCTGCTGGAAACCCTCAAGCAGCGGGGCTTCCACGCGTGAAGCGCTGGTACAAGGCGGCAGCGGCCGTGCCGGCGGAGGGCGGGTTCGGCATCGCGCTGGACGACAAGCCGCTGAATACGCCGGCGCGCACGCCGATCGTCCTGCCGACCCGCGCGCTCGCCCAGGCGATCGCGGAGGAGTGGGCGGCGCAGGGCGACGAGATCAAGCTCGCCACGATGCGGCTGACCAAGATGGCGGCCACGGCGCTCGACCAGATCCGGCCCGATCCCACCCACGCCATCGCGCAGATCGCCGAATACGCCACCACCGATCTTCTGTGCCACCGCGCCGACGAGCCGGAGGACCTGCGCCGCCTGCAGGAAACCACGTGGCAGCCCGTGCTGGACTGGGCCGTGCTGCGCTACGACGCGCCGCTCAAGGTCGTGGCCGGCGTGATGCCCGGCCGCCAGGACAAGTCGGCATTGACCGCGATCCGCCTGGCGGTCGCCGAATACGACGCGATGCACCTCGCGGGGCTCCTGGTCGCGACCACCGGCATGAGTTCGGTGCTGCTCGCGCTCGCGCTGGCCGAGCGGCGGATCGACATCGATCAGGCCTGGGCGGCGGCCGACCTCGACGAGGCCTACCAGCGCGCCAAATGGGGCGAGGATCCGATGGCGGCCAAGCGTCGGGCCGAGATCGAGGCCGACCTGCGCGCGGCATCGCGCTTTCTCGACCTGCTGCGGGTCTGAAGGCCTCCGGCTGGCGCAGCCAACCCATTGATGCTAATAGGGTTGTAGGATAAGCCGCGGTGCGGGCGCGGCGGCGGGGGGCCTTGGCGCGATGCAGGACATCATCCGGCAATTGGAGGAAAAACGCGCCGCGGCCCGGGCGGGCGGCGGCGAACGCCGGGTCAAGACCCAGCACGACAAGGGCAAGCTGACCGCGCGCGAGCGCATCCAGCTTCTGCTCGACACCGATTCCTTCGAGGAATGGGACATGTTCGTCGAGCACCGCTGCACCGATTTCGGAATGGCCGACCAGAGCGTGCCCGGCGACGGGGTGGTCACGGGCTACGGCACCATCAACGGCCGGCTGGTGTTCGTCTTCAGCCAGGACTTCACCGTGTTCGGCGGCAGCCTCAGCGAGGCGCATGCCGAGAAGATCTGCAAGATCATGGATCAGGCGATCAAGGTCGGCGCGCCGGTGATCGGGCTCAACGACTCGGGCGGCGCGCGCATCCAGGAAGGCGTCGCCTCGCTCGCCGGCTATGCCGAGGTGTTCCAGCGCAACGTGCTGGCCTCGGGTGTGGTGCCGCAGGTCTCGCTGATCATGGGGCCCTGTGCGGGCGGCGCCGTCTACTCGCCCGCCATGACCGACTTCATCTTCATGGTCGAGGATTCCAGCTACATGTTCGTCACCGGCCCCGACGTGGTGAAGACGGTGACGCACGAGACGGTGACGCAGGAGGAGCTGGGCGGCGCGGTGACGCACACCACCAGGTCGGGCGTGGCCGACCTCGCCTTCGCCAACGACGTCGAGGCGCTGCTGCAGCTCCGCCGCTTCATCGACTTCCTGCCGACCTCCAACCGCGCCAAGCCGCCGGTCCGACCGACCGCGGACTCGGCCGACCGCGAGGAGCCGTCGCTCGACACGCTGGTGCCGCTCAATCCCAACAAGCCCTACGACATGAAGGAGCTGATCCAGAAGGTCGTGGACGAGGGCGATTTCTTCGAGTTGCAGCCGAACTACGCGAAGAACATCATCACCGGCTTCGCGCGCATCGAGGGTTCGACCATCGGCATCGTCGCCAACCAGCCGATGGTGCTGGCGGGCTGCCTGGACATCGATTCCTCGCGCAAGGCCGCGCGCTTCGTCCGGTTCTGCGACTGCTTCGACATCCCGATCGTCACCTTCGTCGACGTGCCCGGCTTCCTGCCCGGCACGGCGCAGGAATTCGGCGCCATCATCAAGCACGGCGCCAAGCTGCTCTACGCCTTCGCCGAGGCGACGGTGCCGAAGGTCACCCTGATCACGCGCAAGGCCTACGGCGGGGCCTACGACGTGATGAGCTCGAAGCACCTGCGCGGCGACGTGAACTTCGCCTGGCCCTCGGCCGAGATCGCGGTGATGGGGCCCAAGGGCGCCGTCGAGATCATCTTCCGCGGCGACCTGAAGGACCCCAAGGCGATCGAGGCGCGCACCGAGGAATACCGCCAGAAGTTCGCCAACCCCTTCGTCGCCGGCCACCGCGGCTTCATCGACGACGTGATCATGCCGCGCGCCACCCGCCGAAGGCTGGCCCGCTCGCTCGCCATGCTGCGCGAGAAGAAGCTGGAGAACCCGTGGAAGAAGCACGACAACATCCCGCTGTGAAAAACTGTGTTCTTCACCCTTCGAGACGGGCCTTCGGCCCTCCTCAGGGTGACGCGTTTCGGCGGCGCGAAGCAGGACAACCGCGTCATCCTGAGGAGGCCGCGCAGCGGCCGTCTCGAAGGATGAGGAACGCGGGAAAGCAGGTGCAGTGACGATGGCATTCGCTTACATGCTCCGATGCCGCGATGGGAGTTACTATGTCGGTTCGACCAGCACGGAACTGGAACGCCGCATCGCCGAGCACGATAGCGGCAAGTTCAAGGGCTACACGTCGTCCCGGTTGCCAGTATCCCTTGTATGGTCGCAAGAGTTCCAGCGCATCACCGATGCGATCACCGCCGAGCGTCAGATCAAGGGCTGGGGGCGTGCCAAGAAGGAGGCGCTGATCCGTGGCGATTTTGATCGGATTGCGTTTCTTGCCGAGCGGCGTTCTTCATCCTTCGAGACGCGGCCTTCGGCCGCTCCTCAGGATGACGCGGTTCGGGGGCGCGCCAACGTACCGCGTCATCCTGAGGAGCGAGCGCAGCGAGCGTCTCGAAGGATGAAGGACGTCATGGGGCCGACGGGTTAGCGCATGTTCAAGAAGATCCTCATCGCCAATCGCGGCGAGATCGCGTGCCGGGTGATCAAGACGGCCCGGCGCATGGGCATCAAGACGGTGGCGGTCTATTCCGAGGCCGATGCCGACGCGCTGCACGTCAACATGGCGGACGAGGCCGTCGCGATCGGGCCGGCGGCGTCGGCGCAGAGCTACCTGGTGATCGACAAGATCGTCCAGGCCTGCAAGAGGACCAACGCCGAGGCGGTGCATCCCGGCTACGGCTTCCTGTCCGAGAAAGGGCCGTTCGCCGCGGCACTGGAGAAGGCCGGCGTCACCTTCATCGGCCCCACGCCCTCGGCCATGGCGGCGATGGGCGACAAGATCGAATCGAAGAAGCTGGCGGCCAAGGCCAAGGTTTCGACCGTGCCCGGCTATCTCGATTCCATTCCCACCGCCGACGAGGCCGTGAAGATCGCCAAGTCCGTGGGCTATCCCGTGATGATCAAGGCCTCGGCCGGCGGCGGCGGCAAGGGCATGCGCATCGCGCGCAACGACAAGGAGACGCGCGAGGGCTACGCCTCGGCGCGCAGCGAGGCCAAGTCGTCCTTCGCCGACGACCGCGTGTTCATCGAGAAATACGTCGAGGAGCCGCGCCACATCGAGATCCAGGTGCTGGCCGACGCGCACGGTAACACGGTCTACCTGGGCGAGCGCGAATGCTCGATCCAGCGCCGGCACCAGAAGGTGCTCGAGGAGGCGCCGAGCCCGTTCCTCGACGCCCCCACGCGCAAGGCGATGGGCGAGCAGGCGGTGGCGCTGGCCAAGGCGGTCAAGTATCGCTCGGCCGGCACGGTCGAGTTCATCGTCGACAAGGACCGCAACTTCTATTTCCTGGAGATGAACACGCGCCTGCAGGTCGAGCACCCGGTCACGGAATACGTGACGGGCCTGGACCTGGTCGAGCTGATGATCCGCATCGCCGCGGGCGAGAAGCTGCCGTTCCAGCAGAAGGACATCAAGCCCAAGGGCTGGGCGGTCGAGGCGCGCGTCTACGCCGAGGACCCGACGCGCGGCTTCGTGCCGTCCACCGGCCGCCTGGTGCGCTACCGCCCGCCCGCGGAGGGCGACCACGTGCGCGTCGACGCCGGCGTCTACGAGGGCGGCGAGATCAGCATGTTCTACGACCCGATGATCGCCAAGCTGGTCACGGGCGGCGCAACGCGGGCCGAGGCGATCGGGCGCATGCGCCAGGCGCTCGACGCGTTCTACATCCGCGGCGTGCGGCACAACATCCCGTTCCTGTCGGCGCTGGTGGCCCTGCCGCGCTTCGCCCAGGGCAGGATGTCGACCAATCTGATCGCCGAGGAATTTCCCAGGGGCTTCGAGGGCGCGAAACTGGGCGCGGCCGAGACGCGCGCCCTGGTGGCGGTCGCCGCCTTCGTGCATCGCACCAGCGCCGAGCGCGACGCCCGCATCAGCGGCCAGCTTCCCGGCCACGGCCGCAAGATGGACAACGCGATGGTCGTGCGGCTCGGCGATGCGGCCGAGGACGTGGCGGTCACGCCGGCGGACGGCGGCGTCGACGTGGCGATGGGCGACCACGCGCTCGCCGTCCGCTCGGCCTGGGCGCCGGGCGAGCCGCTGTTCACCGGCACGGTCGACGGGCACGCGCTGGTCGTCCAGATCGACCGCGACGGCATCGGCTGGCGCCTGACGCATGGCGGCGTGGCGCTGCGCACGCTGGTCCTCTCGCGCTTCGCGGCCCAGATGCTGGCGTTGATGCCGGAAAAGGCGCCGCCCGACACCTCGCGCTTCCTGCTGTCGCCGATGCCCGGCCTGCTGTCGCAGGTCGCGGTCAAGATCGGGCAGGACGTGAAGGCCGGCGAGGCGCTTGCCGTCGTCGAGGCGATGAAGATGGAAAACGTGCTGCGCGCCGAGCGCGACGCCAAGGTCAAGACGATCCATGCCGCACCCGGCGCGTCGCTGGCCGTCGACCAGAAGATCATCGAGTTCGAATGACCCGGGCGATCCGCGTCGTGATCTTGGGCAAGGTCCAAGGCGTGTGGTATCGCGCGTGGACGGTCGAGCAGGCGACAAGACGCGGGCTCTCAGGTTGGGTCCGCAATCGGCCCGATGGTTCGGTCGAAGCGCTGTTCAGCGGTGCGGCCGTGGTGGTCGAGGCGATGATCGAGGCCTGCCGCGAAGGCCCGCCGGCGGCGCGGGTCGACCGCATCGAACAGCATCCGGCCGACCCGCCGGCCGAACCGGGATTCCGGCAAGTCCACACGGAGTAGTCTGAGGGATTCACCTTTCGAGACGTCGCCTGCGGCGGCTCCTCAGGGTGAGGTGAAACTTGGATTTCCTCATCCTGAGGAGGCCCCAAAGGGGCCGTCTCGAAGGACGAGGAAATCCGTGCGCTACCGCCCGAAAGCCTGGTCGAAGGTCGCGCGGAGCGCCTGGTCCAGCGCCGCCATGTCGGCTGTCGCGCCCAGCTCGGCGAGCGAGGTGACGCCATAACGTTGCTCGCTGATGCCGCAAGGCACGATCCCGGCAAAGGCCTTGAGGTCCGGGTTCACGTTGACCGCCAGGCCGTGGAAGGTGACCCAGCCGCGCACGCGCACACCCAGGGCGGCGATCTTGTCCTCCCGTCCCCGGCCACGATCGACCCAGATGCCGATCCGGCCCTCGCGCCGGCCGCTTTCCACGCCCAGCCGGGCGAGCGCCAGGATCGCCCATTCCTCCAGGGCATGGACATAGCGCCGGACGTCCTGGCCGCGCGCCCGCAGGTCCAGCAGCACATAGGCGATGCGCTGGCCGGGGCCGTGATAGGTGTGCCGCCCGCCGCGGCCGGTCTTGTGGACGGGGATGCCGCGGGGGTCCAGAAGCTCCGCCGGATCGGCGCTGGTGCCCGCCGTGTAGACCGGTGGATGCTCCAGCAGCCAGACCAGCTCCGGCGCCTGCCCGGCCCGGATCGCCTCCACGCGGGCTTCCATGGCCGCCACGGCGGCCTCGTAGTCGACCAGCCCGCTCGCCAGGCTCCATTCCGGACCGGGCGCGCCGGAAACCGGCCGGGCGGGGCGGTTTTCCTGGTCTGTCAACATGCTGGAAGGTCCTCGGGCGCAGCCTCTGAGGGCGCCGGGCTTGATTGCCCCCCCGGGTTTTGGTATCCCCCCGCCAGGGCGAAGACAAGCACCGGCTTGTCGCCTGCCCGGGATTTCGGCGGTCGTGGCGGAACTGGCAGACGCGCAGCGTTGAGGT
>JADLEG010000034.1 GCA_020846275.1 Alphaproteobacteria bacterium | reverse complement strand
GCTTCCGGATCGAGTTGCGTGCCGCATTTCGGGCAGATGATCGGATCGCGCCGCAAATCATAGAATACGGCGGCGCAGCTCTGGCAGGTGCGCTTGACACCCCATTCCGGCTTGGCCACGGCAATTCTCCCTGGGACAGCGCCAATTCGCCGGCGGCCGCTCGGGAGCGCCTGCCCCCTCCGGCCGCGAAGGACGGGTGCAATTGCCACGCCCGCCCCGGCTTGTCAAAAGCAAAACGCCCCCGCCCGGACGGGAGTTTCCGGACCTCCGCCGGGGCTTGGTTAAGGCGCGGAGATTTCGCCCGGCGGAGGTTCCATGCTAGAGAGCGCCCGCCATAGGCGCGCCCGTCGCTTTCCAGCACAGCGGGCCTGCCGCGGCGCGCCTGGGAGGGGGGCGAGGACGTGAATCAGCGCGCAGTTCCGCTTGTCGCGTCGGCTTCGCCGCCGCTTGCCGGCCGGGCGGACGTCCCCGGGGACAAATCCATCTCGCATCGCGCGCTGATGTTCGGCGCGGTCGCCGTCGGCCGGACCGAGATCACCGGCCTCCTGGAAGGCGAGGACGTGCTGCGCACGGCCGCGGCCTGCCGCGCCATGGGGGCGCGGATCGAGCGCGTCGGCGAGGGCCGGTGGACCGTCGAGGGCGTCGGCGTCGGCGGGCTCGGCGAGCCGGCCGGGGTGCTGGACCTGGGCAATTCCGGCACCAGCACGCGGCTGCTGCTGGGCCTGGTCGCGACCCACGACATCACCGCCTTCTTCACCGGCGACGCCTCGCTCTGCCGCCGGCCGATGGCGCGCGTGACGACGCCGCTCAGCCAGATGGGCGCCCGGTTCGTGACGCGCTCGGGCGAGCGCCTGCCGCTGGCGGTGGTCGGCGCCAAGTCGCCGCTGCCGATCACCTACCGCGTGCCGGTCGCCTCGGCGCAGGTTAAATCGGCCGTGCTGCTGGCGGGCCTGAACACGCCCGGCGAGACCACGGTGATCGAGCCGGTGGCGACGCGCGACCACAGCGAGACCATGCTGCGGCACTTCGGCGCCACGGTCACGGTGACGCCGGCCGATGGCGGCGGCACGCGCATCACCCTGGCGGGCCAGCCCGAGCTCAAGGGCCGCGACGTGGTGGTGCCGCGCGATCCGTCCTCGGCGGCCTTCCCGCTGGTCGCGGCCCTCATTGTGCCGGGAGCGAAGCTGCACTTGCCCGGCATCGGCATCAATCCGCTGCGCGCGGGACTGATCAAGACGCTGCAGGAAATGGGCGCCGCGATCGCGCTCGACAACCGGCGCATCGAAGGCGGCGAGCCGGTCGCCGACCTCACCGCCGGCGCGGGCGCGCTGAGCGGCATCGAGGTGCCGGCGGAGCGCGCGCCGACGATGATCGACGAATACCCGGTCCTGGCCGTCGCCGCCGCTTTCGCGCGCGGCCGCACCGTGATGCGCGGCCTGGCGGAGCTGAAGGTCAAGGAGAGCAACCGGCTGGCGGCGATCGCCCGCGGGCTGGAGGCCAATGGCGTGAAACTGACGATGGGCGAGGACAGCCTGATCGTCGAGGGCAGCGGCGGCGCCCCGCCCCCGGGCGGCGGGCTGGTCGAAACCCATATGGACCATCGCATCGCCATGGCCTTCCTGATGCTGGGCCTGGCGAGCCGGGCGCCGGTGCGGATCGACGACGGCAGCTTCATCGACACCAGCTTCCCCGGCTTCGTCGCCCTGATGAACGGGCTTGGCGCCCGGATCGCGCGCGCCCCGGCCCCATGAACCCTGCGGCCCCATGAACAAGGTCGTCGCGGTGGACGGCCCGGCAGCCTCGGGCAAGGGAACCCTGGCCCGGCGCCTGGCCCGGCATTACGGCTTCGCCCATCTCGACAGCGGCCGGCTATACCGCGCCGTGGCCCTGCGGGTTATCAGGGAAGACCTTGATCCGACAGACGAAATCGTCTGTTCGCAGGCCGCGGCCACGCTCGATCCGGCGGGGCTGGACGACCCGGCGCTGCGGACCGAGGCGGTCGGGCGCATGGCCAGCCGGGTATCCGCCCTGCCGGGGGTCCGGCGGGAGCTTCTGGACTTCCAGCGCCGCTTCGCGACGCGCCAGCCGGGCGCGGTGATCGACGGGCGCGACATCGGCACGGTGATCTGCCCGGACGCCCCGGCCAAGCTGTTCGTCACCGCCACGGTCGAAGAACGCGCCCGGCGCCGGCACAAGGAGTTGCTAGACCAGGGCGAGGCGGCTATATATGCCGCCGTTCTGAAGGACTTGGCGGAACGCGATGCGCGCGACACCTCGCGCGCGACGTCCCCGCTGATCCGGGCGGCCGATGCCTTTCTGCTCGACACCACGTCGATGGATGTAGAGGCCGCCTTTGCCGCCGCGCTCGCCTATGTCGAGTCGCGCATCGGTCCGGCCCCGGCCGGAGCGGGCCTGGAAACGGCGGCACGGGACACGCAGTAAGCCGCACGTCGCTGTTGCCGGCGCGAGCCGGAACCGGTGGCGTGTTTTGTCACGACCTTGAAGACCGCCGGATACAACCGGTCGGCCGGAATAGGAAGAAAGGAAGCACCGATCCATGGCCCGAGCCGCCACCGCCAAATCCGCCCCGCCGAAAGAAAGCTTCGCCGCCCTCCTCGACGAATCGATGGGCGCCGCCAACGGCCTTGAAGGCACCGTCATCAAGGGCACCGTCGTCGCCATCGAGAACGATGCCGCGCTGATCGACGTCGGACTGAAGTCCGAAGGTCGCGTCGCGCTGCGCGAATTCGCCTCGGCCGGCAGGCCCGCCGAGATCCGCGTCGGCGACAAGGTCGAGGTCTACCTCGAGCGCATGGAGGACAAGTTCGGCGAGGCCATGCTGTCGCGCGAGAAGGCCAAGCGCGAGGAAGCGTGGACGCAGCTCGAGAAGGCGTTCCAGGAAAACCAGCGCGTCACCGGCGTGATCTTCGGGCGCGTCAAGGGCGGCTTCACCGTCGACCTGTCGGGCGCGGTCGCGTTCCTGCCGGGCAGCCAGGTGGACATCCGCCCGGTGCGCGACGTGGGCCCGCTGATGGGCAGCCCGCAGCCCTTCCAGATCCTGAAGATGGACCGCTCGCGCGGCAACATCGTCGTGTCGCGCCGCGCCGTGCTGGAGGAAAGCCGCGCCGAGCAGCGCTCGGAACTGGTGGCGAACCTCAAGGAAGGCCAGGTGCTGCAGGGCGTGGTGAAGAACATCACCGACTACGGCGCCTTCGTCGACCTGGGCGGCGTGGACGGCCTCTTGCACGTCACCGACATCGCGTGGCGGCGCATCAACCATCCCTCCGACGCGCTCAACATCGGCCAGAACGTCACCGTGCAGGTGATCCGCTTCAATCCCGAGACCCAGCGCATCTCGCTCGGCATGAAGCAGCTCGAGGCCGATCCGTGGGAAGGCGTCGTCGCCAAGTACCCGAAGAACGCGCGCTTCACCGGGCGCGTCACCAACATCACGGACTACGGCGCCTTCGTGGAGCTGGAGCCGGGCATCGAAGGCCTGGTGCACGTCTCGGAGATGAGCTGGACCAAGAAGAACGTCCATCCCGGCAAGATCGTCTCGACCAGCCAGGAGGTCGAGGTCATGGTGCTGGACGTCGATCCGCAGAAGCGCCGCATCTCGCTGGGCCTGAAGCAGTGCATGGCGAACCCGTGGGAGAGCTTCCAGGAGAAGTATCCGGCCGGCACCGAGCTCGAGGGCGAGATTCGCAACATCACCGAGTTCGGCCTGTTCGTGGGCCTGCCGGGCGAGATCGACGGCATGGTGCACATGTCCGACATCTCGTGGGACAAGCCGGGCGACCAGGCGATCCAGGACCACAAGAAGGGCGACCGCGTCAAGGTCAAGGTGCTGGACGTCGATGTCGAGAAGGAGCGCATCAGCCTCGGCATCAAGCAGCTCGCCAGCGACCCGTTCGAGAGCGGCGCCGCCAAGCTGAACCGCGGCGAGGTCGTGACCTGCACGGTGACCGCCGTGCACGACAACGGCATCGACGTGGCGGTGGGCGACGGCGTGCCGGGCTTCATCCGCAAGTCGGACCTCTCGCGCGACCGGTCCGAGCAGCGGCCCGACCGGTTCGCGGTGGGCGAGAAGATCGACGCCAAGATCACGGCGATCGACAAGGCCACCCGCCGCCTGACGCTCTCGGTCAAGGCGCGCGAGGTCGAGGAGGAGAAGCAGGCGATGGCGGAATACGGCTCGTCCGATTCCGGCGCGTCGCTGGGCGACATCCTGGGCGCGGCCTTGAAGTCCAAGCAGGAAAAGCAGGGCAAGGACGGCGAAGAGTCCTGATCGCCATGCGCCCTGACGCGGCGCATCGACCATGACCTTCGCCGCGGACCACGCGATCGACCGGCGGCGCCTCAAGCGCCGACTGTCGGCGTGGCGGATCGTCGCCATCCTGGCGATCGCCGGCCTCGCCATCGCCGGCATCGGCCGCGCCACCGGCGTCGTGCCCGGCAAGCATGTCGCGCGCCTCGTCATCAAAGGCGTCATCGTCAGCGACCTGGAGCGCGATCGCACGATCGCGGACCTGGCCGACGACAAGCAGGTGCGCGCCGTGATCGTGCACCTGGACACGCCGGGCGGCACGGTGGTGGGCGGCGAGCGCCTCTATCGCGTGCTGCGCAAGCTTTCGGAGAAGAAGCCCGTCGTGGCGGTGATGGGCACCACCGCCACCTCGGCCGGCTACATGGTGGCGCTGGGCGCGGACCACATGGTGGCCGGCCAGGGGTCGGTCACCGGCTCGATCGGCGTGATCATGCAGACCGCCGACGTCACCAAGCTGCTGGAAACCCTGGGCATCGGCACCGAGGCGATCAAGAGCGGCGCGCTGAAGGGCCAGCCCTCGCCGTTCGAGAGGATGACGCCCGAGGCGCGCGAGGCGTCGAAGCAGGTCGTGGACGACATCCAGGGCATGTTCGTGGACCTGGTGGTCGAGCGCCGCAACCTGTCGCGCGACGTGGTGAAGGTACTGGCCGATGGGCGCGTCTATACCGGCCGCCAGGCCCTGGAGAAGGGGCTGGTCGACGAGCTGGGGGGCGAGGAAACGGCGCGTTCCTGGCTGAAAAAGGAGCGCGGGATCGACGAGAAGCTGCCGGCGCGCGACGTGGACCTCGATACCTCGACCCGCGGGCTTCTGGGGCTCGACCGCGCGATGAGCTGGATCATGAGCGGAAAAACGCTTTTATCCGAGAGGCTTACACTTGACGGTCTAGTCTCGGTTTGGCACCCTCAATGACGGGCGCGGGGCGGGGGACCGTCCGCGGCGCGGAAGCAAGAATGCACGGGCGGGGGGCCCATGACCAAATCGGAACTGATCCTGCGTTTGGCGGAGCGCAACCCGCATTTGTACCAACGCGACGTCGAGCGCATCGTCGCCACGGTGTTCGATGAAATTTCTGTCGCCTTGGCCCGCGGACAGCGGGTCGAGCTGCGCGGCTTCGGCGCGTTCTCGGTCAAGCGCCGCGACGCGCGCCAGGGCCGCAACCCGCGCACCGGCGAGACCGTGGCCGTGACCTCGAAGCGCATCCCGTTCTTCAAGACCGGCAAGCAGTTGCGCGACCGTCTGAACGAAAAGGCGGGCGGCCCGGCGGCCTGATCGCGCCGGCCGGCGACCCGCGGGAGAACCAGGCATGGCGGAACGGCGGCGCTCGCGCGCCTGGACGATCATGCGATGGCTGCTCGGCCTGCCGGTCCTGGCGGTGGCGATCCTGTTCGCGCTCGACAACCGCGGCACGCTGGCGCTGAACTTCTGGCCGACCGGCTACGGCGTTTCGCTGCCGGTCTATCTGGCGGTCTTCGCCGCCGTCCTGACGGGGTTCGTGGTGGGCGGCATCGTCGCGTGGATGGCCGGCGGGCGACGCCGGGCCGAGCAGCGCGACACCGAGCGCCAGGCCGAACGCCTGCGGCGCGAGAACGACGAGCTGCGCCGGCGGGTCGACGCCGCCGAGGCCGCGGCCAAGCAGGCGCCGGCGACGGTCGAGCAGGCCAAGCGCCAGCTCGTCGTCGCCAATAGCTGATCCCGAGCGCCTCCTTCCGATGCGCTTCATCGACGCCGCCACGGTGCACCGCGTGCTGGACTACGCGGCGCTGGTCGACCGGCTGGAGGCGATGTTCCGCCAGGGCTGCGAGGCGCCGCTGCGCCACCACCACGCGATCAAGACCGAAGACGGCCCCGAGGCCACGCTGCTGCTGATGCCGGCCTGGCAGGTCGGGCGGCATATCGGTGTCAAGATCGTGACGGTATTCCCGGGCAATGCCGCCAAGGCGCTGCCGGGCGTGATGGGGCAGTACCTGTTGAGCGACGCCAGGACCGGCGCGCCGGTGGCGCTGATCGACGGGCCGTCGATCACCGTGCGCCGCACGGCCTGCGCCTCGGCGCTGGCCAGTCGCTACCTGTCGCGGCCGGACGCGCGCCGCCTGGTCATGATCGGCACCGGCGCCCTGGCGCCGCACATGATCGGCGCGCATGCCGCCGTGCGGCCGATCTGCGAGGTCGCGATCTGGGGCCGCGATCCGGCCAAGGCGCAGGCCCTGGCCAGGTCGCTTGCCGGCGGCGCCCTCGCGGTGCGCGCGGTCGACGACCTGGCGGCGGCGGTCGCCGAGGCCGACATCGTCTCGGCGGCGACGCTGGCGACCGAGCCGGTGCTGCGCGGGGCCTGGCTCAAGCCCGGCACGCATGTCGACCTCGTGGGCGCCTACACGCCGGAGCGGCGGGAGAGCGATGACGAGGCCGTGCGCCGCGCGCGCGTCTTCGTCGACACCCGCGCCGGCGCTACCAAGGAGGGCGGCGACGTGGTACAGCCCCTGCGCAGCGGCGTGCTGAAGCCCGACGGCATCGTCGCCGACCTGTTCGAACTTTCGCGCGGCGAGAAGAAGGGCCGCGGCGGGTCGGACGAGATCACCCTGTTCAAATCGGTCGGCACCGCGCTCGAGGACCTGGCCGCCGCCGAACTGGCGGTCGAAAGGAGTTCCTGAGCATGGCCAATCCCGTCTTCGTCGCGATCGACACGACCGACCTTGCCGAGGCGAAGGCGCGGGCGAAGCAGCTTGCCGGCGCGGTGGGGGGCATCAAGCTGGGCCTTGAGTTTTTCATTGCACAGGGGCCCGAGGGCATCCGCGCGGTGCTGCAGGAAAGCCCCGGCCTGCCGTTGTTCCTGGATCTGAAGCTGCACGACATCCCGAACACGGTCGCGGGCGGCGTGCGCTCGGCGTCGGCGCTGAAGCCGCGCTACCTGACGATCCACACCGCCGGCGGAGCGGCGATGCTTCGCGCGGCAGCGGACGAGGCGGCGAAATTCGGCGTGGCGCGGCCGAAGCTTCTGGGCGTCACGGTGCTCACCAGCCTGTCGAGCGACGATCTGGTCGAGGTGGGCTTTGCGAAGCGCGCGATGGGCGATCAGGTCGAGGCGATGGCCAGGCTCGCCAAGGCGAACGGGCTGGACGGCGTGATCTGCTCGCCGCACGAGGTCGCGACGCTGCGCCGGGCGATGGGGCCGGACTTCGTGCTGATGGTGCCGGGCGTGCGGCCGAGCTGGGCCGGGGCCGACGACCAGAAGCGGGTGATGACGCCGGCCGAGGCGATGCGCGCCGGCGCCACGCACCTGGTGATCGGCCGCCCGATCCTGAAAGCCGCCGACCCCGCCGAGGCGGCGCGGCGCATCGCCCAGGAAATCGCGGGCGCGCCCGCCGCGGCTTAGGCGTCGATCAGCTGCACCGAGCCGTTGAGCGCCATGATGCCTGTGGACACACCGAGCTTCGGGTGGCGCCGCTTGACCTGTTCGCGGAAGGCGCGCAGCACCTTCTCGTGGAGAGCCTGCTCCTTGTCCGGCGTCGACACCGCCTCCGCGCCATAGGCGATCTTGAACGCGCCGCAGTCGCGGTGGGTCAGGCCGAACACGCGCTTGATGTTGTGCAGCTCGATCGTGGCGCCGAGGTTTTCCCAGATCGCGACCTGCCACTTCTTGAAGGCGGGCGCAACGACGGCCAAGGGGCCGCCGGCGAGGGCAACCTGGCTGTACTGGCCGCGCAGATTGCGGGCTTCCATGTACTCGTGCACGTCGTGCACCAGGCGCGGATCCATGCAGGATAGCAGCATGTATTCCGAATCGCCGTAGGCCGCGAAGGCGCCGGGAATGCCAGCGAGCGCGACGAACCCCGCCCCCGCGCCCATGCCAAGAAAGCCGCGCCGCGATACCGCGTTCAGCGCAGCGAGGCAGCCGCAATCCTGCGTGTGCCGATGCTGCGGCAATGTCCGATTCCTCATATTCGTCCCCTACCCCACCTCGCGGCATCCGCGAGGCATTTGTTGTTTGCCGGCCGACCCTAGCCGAATCCCGGGCGCCGGGCTAATTGCCCTCGCCGCGCGCCTGCCATTGGCGATAGTCGGCCATCGCCTTGTCGTCGGGCGGATAGAGCCCGTCGATGCTGCGCCCGCGCTTGACCTCGCTCAGCACGAATTTCTCCAGCCGCTCCTGTTCGTAGGAGTCGCGCGCCACCTCGTCGGCCAGGTGGCGCGGGATCACCACGGCGCCGTCCATGTCGGTCGAAATCACGTCGCCCGGGAAGACGGCGACGCCCCCGCAGCCGATCGGCAGATCGACGTCGATCGGCATCACCTCGTTCATGCTGGCCGGCGCCACGCTGCCGACGGACAGGACCGGGAAGCCGACCGACACGACGCCCGCGAGGTCGCGCAGCGGCCCGTCGCTGACCACGCCGGCCACGCCGCGATGCTTGAGCCGCGCCACCAGGATGTCGCCCAGCGTGCCGCAATTCGCGGCGCCGCCGGCGTCGATCACCAGCACCGAGCCGGCCGGCGCGTGCTCGACCGCCATGCGGTGCGGCAGCATCGTGCCGGGCTTGGGCGGGCCGGCCAGGTCCTCGCGCATCGGGATGAAGCGCAGCGTATAGGCCGGGCCGACGCAGCGCGCATGAGCCGGGTCGAGCGGCCGGGCGCCCTTGATCGCGCCGTGGCGCAGGCCCCGCTTCAGGAGCTGCATGGTGATGGTGGCGGTGCTGGCGTAGCGCAGCTTGTCCAGCGTGTCGGGCGCCAGCGGCTTCAAGGTGCTCATCGCCGGCCGATGCTCCGGCTCTTGCCGTTGACCGCGGCCGAGGCCGCCTGGGCCGCCGCGAGCTGGTCGAGCAGCGAGGGCTTGCCCGGCAGGAACGAGGCGTCGAACACCGCCGTGCCGATGGTGAAGGCGTCGGCCCCCGCATCGGCCAGCGCCTTGACCCGCGCCGGCGAGTTCACGCTGCCCGCCACGATCAGCCAGGATTCGCCGAGCGCGCCCCGCGCCGCGCGCACCAGGTCGAGCGGATCGGCGTCGGTCGCACGGTAGGCGAGCAGGTCCACGCCCGCGCAGGCCTTGGCCAGGTAGTCGCGGCAATGCTTGGCCACGTCATTGGGCCTGCCGCGCAGCTTGGTCGGATGCCCCTCGGGGAAGCCGGCGAACGGGTAGTACTGGATGGCGCTGCCCGCCAGGATTTTCTGCACCCCGTCGACATCGGTGCCCCCGAGCAGGCAGTCGACACCAATCTTGGCCGCAACCCGGGCCGAGTTCAGCGCCGCCTCGGGCGTCGTGCTGACGACTTCCATGTAGCTGACCGCGCCCATCGCCTTGATCCGGGCGTGCAGCGTCTCCAGCGTCCGGTGGTCGACGCCCACGTCCTTGAACCCGACATGGCGCAGCTTCAGCGGCGCCAGGCGGTCGACCAGCTCCAGGCACTCCGGCACCGTGCGGTCGTCGCGAGTCAGCATGAAGATGAAGTCCATCGCGCCCCTCCCCTCCTTGTCCGGGGACAATTCCTAGCAGGACGGAACGGCGATGGGAAATCGGGACCGGGGCGGTCGGGGGCCTCTCATCCTTCGAGACGGCCGCTTCGCGGCCTCCTCAGGATGACGCATTCGTATGGAGTTCCAATAGATCGCGTCATCCTGAGGAGCGAGCGCAAGCGAGCGTCTCGAAGGATGAGAGTCGCGGGCGATGGCCCTATTCCTCGAGCTGTTCGTAGACTTTCTTGGAGAGGTCGAGCAGCTCGGCGCGCGGCATCTGGGCGGTGATCGCGTAGCCCTTGGCGCCGTCGATCCAATAGAACATGCCGACGCCGCTGTCGTCCTGGGCGTAGCGGAAAGCGGTCTCGCGGTTGCCGCTGAGATCGCTGCGGATATAGAGTGTCAGGCGGCGTCCCTGCGTGTCCTCGTACATGAACTGGGCGGCATTGCCGCGATCGGTCGGCAGCAGCCGCCCGCCCATCAGGCGGAACCCCGCCGTGTCGAGCTTGGGCGTCTTGAGCGGGATCTTCAGCCGGCTGCTGAGCCAGCGCACGAGATGCTCTTCCTCCGCGCGCACCTCGACCGGGTGGCGCACCTCGGCGACGTAGATGCGGTGCGCCAGCGCGGCCGGACGCACGATCGCCGCCTGCTCCTGGCGCGCGGCCATGGCGGCGTCGCGCGCGTACCAGCCGCCCACGCCGCCCACGGACAGCAGCAGGACCGCCGCCGCGATGCCGGCCGCGACCGAACGCCACCCGCCGCCCAGCACCAAAGCGGTCCATCGCGGCTTGGGCCGGCGGCGCAGGCGCGCCGGAATTGCTTCGGCCAGCACCGGGTCGAACTGCGCGTGCAGGGCGGCATTGATGCGCTGGTAGTCGGCCACGCGGCGCGCGTCCTCGGGCCGGTCCGTCAGCGCCGCGGCCACCTCGGCCGCGCGCGCCGGGTCCAGCCGCCCGTCGGCCAGCGCGTGCAGCGCATCCTCGGTGACCGGCTGGCGCTGGTCGCTCACTTGACCCTCCGGAGCGCCGGGCCGGCGTCGCCGGCCAGGTGGCGGCGCAACCGCTCGCGCCCGCGGTGCAGGCGCGACATCACCGTTCCCATCGGCAGGTCGAGGATCGTCGCCACCTCCTCGTAGCGGAGCTGCTCGAGCCCCACCAGCAGCACGACGGCGCGCTGCTCCTCGGGCAGGGCCGCCAGTCCGCTGGAAAGCGCGCCCAGCGCCAGCCAGTCGTCCTGGGACGGCGGCACGGCCGGCTGGGGCAGCGCATCGTCGATCGAATCGTGGCGCGGCCGGCGTTTGGCCTTGCGGACGGCGTTGGCGTTGAGATTGTGCATGATCGTGAACAACCAGGCCCGCATGCTTCCGTCGCGCCGCCACAGCCCCAGGCGGCTCCACGCCCGCTCCAGGCAATCCTGGACCAGGTCGTCGGCGCGATCGCGGTCGCCCGCCAGCGCCATTGCGTAGCGGCGCAAATGCGGGATCTGCTCGATCACCAGTTGGTCCAGATCGTCGTCCGCCAAGGCACCGCGTCCGTCGGTCACCGGTCAGGGTCACGAGCGCGTAGCGGCCCCCGGCCCGGCGCACGATGCACCGCCACGCCATTAAACACCACCGAACCG
Source organism: Alphaproteobacteria bacterium (assembly GCA_020846275.1). Taxonomy (GTDB): domain Bacteria; phylum Pseudomonadota; class Alphaproteobacteria; order JAEULC01; family JAEULC01; genus JAEULC01. Next base: position 9,516 of record JADLEG010000034.1, on the reverse strand, counting down.
GGAAGTATTCCCGGCTGATCCGGCCCACGTTGGCCCGGCCTAACTCGGCCCGGCCCTAAGGTGTCAGGAATTGACGGCGGACGAAAGGGCCGCTGCCGGGGCCGTGACCCTGGACCCCGCCGGGGCGGGCGCGGCGAAGGGCTGGTCCGGGCTGTCGCTGATCTCCCGCCGCCAGCGCTTCAAGGTCTGGCGCGCCTCTTCCGGGTCGATCCGGTCGTAGAGCGAGGCGAGCCGCGGCGCGCCGGCCGCCGCCGCGCGCGGCGACAGATGCGCCATCGTGGACTGGATCAGGCGATAGGCGTCCTGGAACTGCTGCGAGGTGAAGCCGCAGGCCCGGCAGGCGACGGCCAGCCGGTCGCCGCCGCGATCCTCGAGGATGCGCCGGACCGCGGTGATCCGGAGCCCCACCATGCGCGCGAAGGACGCCTCGAAGGAGAGGTTCTGGCCCTGGCGCAGGCATTCGACCATGGAAGACGGCGCGGCAGCGCGGCGCGTGTCGGGATCGCCACCCTCGCGCTCGGCGCGCGTGCGGTCCAGCAGCGCCGTGTCGATGACGAAGCTGCGCGCGATGAACTCGCGCAGCGGCGGCGACACCCAGGTATAGAGCCGGGCCGCCAGCACGGAATCGAGCTCGCGCCGGCGCAACAGCGGCACGCGGAAAGCGATCACGTCGCGCGAACGCTCGACCAGGCGGGCCAGGGTCGGCCGGCCGATGCGCGCGGCGTCGTTCTCGAGCATGGCGGCAACCGCGACCGGCGCCGCCATGTCGGCAAGCGCGTCGCACAGGGCCGGCGACAGGCTCGCGCGCCGCGCGATCGCCGTCTGCTCGGCCGTTTCGCCGGTGCGCAGCACCTCGATCAGTTCGGCGTCGCTCACCGCGCCGGAGGTTCGCAGGCGCGCCAGCGCCTCGGATTCCGCTGCGGAGGGACGATCGCGAACGACGCTGTCGCCTGCCGGCAGATATGATGTGAATTCACCGGTCATTTCTTGCCCGGTCAGGCTACCTTGGTTCGGTTTTCTCGGTCGCGGAACAAAGTCGTGGCCGTTTCAGCCAGGATCGGTCGCACCCTAGGCTCCAGCAATTACCGCGCACTTAAGCAAGACGGTTAACGCGGCCAGATAGGCAGATTCTCGACGGGAAATCGGATGGCATTTTAGGGAGTTTTTATTTATACAGGAGCAGCGGCGGGTTTCGAGCCAAGCCGCGACAAGGATACGGGCCGCGCCCATGAACGTGTCGCCCGCACAGCGACTGGTCAATTACCTGCGCGAGTTTCCGCCGGTTCGCCCGGCGGAGCGTTCCCCGGCCACGCCCGCGGCCGAGGCCGCCGAGCGCGCCCGGGCCGCCGCGCGTCCCGCCGAAGCAGCGCCGCGCGTCGCCACCCCGCGCCCGACCGCGCCGGTCGAAGGCGCGCCGCGCCGCCTGCTGCCGCGCGGCTCGCTGGTCAACATCATCACCTGATCCGCCCGTCCGTCGCCCGGGACCAGTTGCCGGTTGCGGCTGCGCCCGGCGCGCGACAAAGTATCGCGCATGACCGCCAAGCCGACCAGCGTGCCGCCGTTGCAGCAGGGCAAGGGGCCGAGCGTGCGCGCCATTCCCGAGGGCGACACGCACGAGCGCCTGGTCTGCATGGATTGCGGTTTCATCCACTACGACAATCCCAAGATCGTGGTCGGCGCGGTCGTCGCGGTGGGCGACAAGGTCATGCTGTGCCGGCGCGCGATCAATCCGCGCAAGGGCTTCTGGACCCTGCCGGCGGGATACCTGGAACTGAACGAGTCGGCGGCGGAAGGCGCGATGCGCGAGGCGTGGGAGGAAGCGCGCGCCCGCATCGCGCTCGACGCCCTGCTGGCGGTCTACTCCATTCCGCGCATCAGCCAGGTGCAGCTGATCTATCGCGCGCGCCTGGCCGAGCCCGGCTTCGCGGCGGGGCCGGAAAGCGAGGAGGTCGCGCTGTTCGACTGGGACGGGATTCCCTGGGGCGAGCTCGCCTTTCCCTCGGTCAACTGGGCGCTGGAGCATTTCCGCGAGACGCGCGGCCTGGAGACCTTCACGCCGCGCTCGAACCCGCCGGGCGAGACGGTCAGCCGCTAGATGTGGTTTCCGAGCGGGTTATTCAGGCTGAGTGAGGCAGCGTGCTGATTGGCGGGCTGCCGGCGAGAGCGCCGTGCGGCCGGTGGTGATTGTACCATCGCAGCCAGCGTGGCAGGTCCTGGTTTCTGCTGTTGGAGGTCTTGTAGGGGATGGCGTAGGCCCATTCGCGCAAGAGGGTCTGGATGAAGCGCTCGGCCTTGCCGTTGGTCTTGGGCGTGTAGGGCCTGGTCCGGATGTGGCGGATGGCGAGCCAGCGGCAGGCCTTGGCGAACAGCCGCGCGATGTAGCCCGAGCCGTTGTCGGTCATGATGCGCTCGACCTTGATGCCGCGCTGGCGGAACCAGCGCAGGGCGCGGACCAGGAAGCCGGTGGTGGCGGTTCGTTTCTCGTCGCTTAAGACCTCGACATAGGCAAGCCTGGTGGCATCATCGACAGCGACATGGACGAAGTCGTAGCCGGCGCCATCGCTGGCGCCGTGGCGATCGCCGGTGATGCGGTGGCCAACGCGCCAGAACCGCGCGAGTTTCTTGACATCCAGATGCACCAGCTCGCCCGGCCGGTCGCGCTGGTAGCGCACCACCGGCGCGGGCGGGTCGAGCCGCCCGAGCCTGCCGATGCCGAGCCGGGCGAGATGGCCGGCGACGGTCGAGCGGGCGAGCTTGAGCCGCAGGGCGATCTCCGCCCCGGTCAACCGATACTCCCGGCGCACCCGCTCGATCATGGCGATCCAGGGCTCGGCAAGTCGGTTGGCCACCGCTTTGGCCCGGCTCGGGCGGTTCTCCAGCCCGGCCAGGCCTTCGGCGCGGTAGCGCGCCAGCCACGTGTAAACAGTCCGCTCGCTGACCGCGAAGGCCGCCGCGGCGGCCTTCGCACTCCAACCCTCCTCCAGCACGCGTCGCACCATCACCGCTCGACTGTGCGGCGTCGTCCGGGCATTCTTGTGGGCGTTCATCCGGGTTGTCCCCCTGCTAGTTGATGGCTCGCACCAACCAGCTTCCAGGCTTCACCCCGGATGAACAACCCGATCAGAATTCACAACTAGCCGGCGCCCGGGAAATCGGGCGCGATGCGGTCGGCTAGCAGCCGGCCGATCTCGCCCGGGGTTGCCGCGACGCGCACGCCCGCTGCCTCCAACGCCTGGCGCTTGGATTCGTAGGTACCCCGCTCGCCCATCACGATCGCGCCGGCATGGCCCATCCGCTTGCCGGGCGGCGCCGCGCGGCCGGCGATGAAGGCGACCACAGGCTTGCGCATGCTGCCGGCATAGTCCGCCGCCTCCTCCTCCATGCCGCCGCCGATTTCGCCCACAAGCACCACGCCGCGGGTGCGGTCGTCGCGGTCGAGCATCGCCAGCGCCTCGCGCGAGGTGGTGCCGGGGAGCGGATCGCCGCCGAGGCCCAGGAAGGCCGACTGGCCGAAGCCGGCCGTCACCAGGTTCAGGCAGACCAGCGTGCCAAGGCTGCCGCTGCGCGAGATCACGCCGATCGTGCCGGGGCGGAACACGTTGGCGTTGAAGCCCGGCATGATGCCGATGAAGCCCTCGCCCGGCGTCACCAGCCCGGCGGTATTCGGCCCGAAGATGCGCGCGCCGTGCCGCCGCGCGGCGGCGTGGATCAGCATCACGTCCTGCTGCGGGATGTGCTCGGTCAGCACCACGACCATCTTCGCGCCCGCCTCGATCGCGTCGATCGCCGAATCCTTGGCGCCCATCGGCGGCACGAACATGACCGCGATGTCGAACGGCCGGGTGCGCGCGGCCTCGCGGGCCGAGGCGAAGACGGGCACGCCGTCCTGCTCGGTCCCGGCCTTCTTCGGGTTGACGCCGCCCACGACGTCCGTGCCCTGCTCGCGCATCTTCTGGGTCCAGAACTGGCCCTGCCTGCCGGTGATGCCCAGCACCAGCACGCGGTGTTCGTTGCGCGGGATCATCGCGCGGCGCGAACGGCGGCGTTGACCGCGTCCTCCATCCGGTCGAACGGAGTGATGCCGAGCTCACGCTTCACCAGCGCGATGGCCTCGTCCTCGCCCGTGCCGTGGATCGAGAAGAACACGGGGATCCGGGGCTTCAGCGTCTGCCAAGCCTTGACCACGCCGTCCGCCATCACGTCGGTGCGCGCGAAGGCGCCGCAGAAATTGACCACCAGGCTGCGGACGCGCGGGTTCGCCAGCACCAGCTCCAGCGCCGGCTTGGCCTGGGTATAAGCGTCGCCGCCGATCTCCAGGAAGTTCGAAGGCTTGCCGCCCAGGTGCACGATCGCGTCCATCGTGGTCATGGTCAGGCCCGCGCCGTTGGCGAGCAGCCCCACCGGCCCGTCGAGCTCGATGTAGCGCAGGCCCAGCTCGCGGCCGCGGCGCTCCAGGTCGGTCAGGGTCTCGGGCGTGCCCAGCTTCGCCATGTTCGGTTGGCGGGGCACCGCCGCGTCGTCGGCCACGAGCTTGCAGTCCAGCGCGACGATGCGCCAGTCCTTGGTCACGACCAGCGGGTTGATCTCGACCAGCTCGGCATCGCAGCGCCGATAGAGCGCGTAGAGCGCGGCCAGCGTGTCGGCCGCGGCCGGTGCGGCCGGTCCCAGCCCATCCACCAGCGGACGCGCCGTCGCGTGATCCAGGCCGACTTCGATATCGACGGCCAAGCGCTTCAGCGAGTCGGGGCGCGTGGCCGCGATCTCCTCGATGTCCATGCCGCCGGCAGCGGAGAACAGGACCAGCGGCCCCTTGCTGGCGGGATCGTTCAGCACGGCGGCGTAGAGCTCGCGCGCGATCGGCACCTGCTCCTCCACAAGCACGCGCGTAACGACGTGGCCGCCGATGGTCATGCCCAGGATCGCCGTGGCGGCATTCCGCGCTTCGTCCGGGTGAGCGGCCAATTTGATCCCACCCGCCTTGCCGCGCTTGCCCGTGGGCACTTGTGCCTTCACGACGCAGGGGCCGAGATTCTGCGCGGCGTTCGCGGCTTCGTCCGCGCTCGCGCACAGCCTGCCGCGCGGCACGGCGATGCCCTCGGCCGCCAGCAGCGGCTTGGCCGCATGCTCTTCCAGGTTCATGCAACGGGACCTACTTGCCGTACTTCTTCCACAGCGCGCCGAACAGTTCTTCCTCGCCGGGCTTGTCCTCGGGGATGGTCGTGGAGAGATGCGTGACGTTGATGAAGTGGCGCCAATTCAGGTTCTCGCTGATGCTGTTCCGGGCCCAGGTGCCGCAGCCCATCGACAGGGTGAAGTTCAGCCCGTTGTCGAAGCTGCCGCCGTTGCCGAAGGTGTGCGCCTGGTTGACCAGCACCCGCACCACGTCGAGCGTCTCGGCCAGCGTGCGCGCGTGGTCCATGTCCTTGGTGTGGATGCCGCAGGAATGCCCCATGCCCTGGAAGCGCAGTATCTCCGCCACCCGGTCGCGCGCGGCCGGGAAGTCCTTGGCGCGGTAGACCGCCAGCACCAGCGCCAGCTTCTCGCCCGAGAACGGATGGTCGCGGCCGACGCCCGTCTCCTCGACCATGAAGAAGCGGGCTTCGCGCGCGCTTGGCGGCAGGCCGGCAGCCTCGGCGATGATCGCGGCGTCCTTGGCGATCAGCTTGCGGTTCAGCTTGCCGTCGACCCACAGCACGTCCTGAATCGCCTGGCGCTCCTGCGGCGAGCAGCGATGGCCGCCCTCCGCTTCCAGCGCCTTCAGCGCCGGTTCGTAGACCGCGTCGAGCACGACGATCGAATTCTCCGAGGAGCACGAGGTCGCGTTGTCGAAGCATTTCGACAGGCGGATCTTGCGCGCCGCGTCCGGCAGGTCGGCGCTCGCGTCCACGATCACCGGCACGTTGCCCGCGCCTACGCCGATCGCCGGCGTTCCGCTGCGATAGGCGCGGCGCACGTTGTCCTGCGAACCCGTGCAGGCGATCAGGTCGCACAGCTCCATCAGCGCCTGCGTACCCTCTTTCGTCACCGGGCTGGGCAGAACCTGCACCAAGTCCTCCGGCAGGGCGATGCGCCTGAGCGACTGGCGCATCAATTCGACGGTGCGTGCGGTCGTAATGGCACCGCTGGGCGACGGTGCGATCACCACCGCATTGGCGCCCTTCAGCGCCATCATCGCCTTGTTGACCGGGGTGGCGGCGGGATTGGTGGAGGGGCAGATCGCGCCGACCACGCCCACCGGCTTGCCGTACTTGACGATGCCCCGCGCCCGGTCCTCCTCGATCACGCCCACGGTCCTGGCGCGCAGCAGGTCGCGCAAGGTGCCGAAGGTCTTGCGCTGGTTCTTGGTCACCTTGTCCGCGACGTTGCCGAGGCCGGTGTCCTCCACCGCGAGTTCGGCCAGCGCGCGGGCGTTCTCCGGCTTGTAGACCGACCAGGCGACCGCGGCGACCGCTTCGTCGACCCGCTCCTGCGAGGCGCCGGCGAGCGCCCGCATCGCCACGCGCCCGCGCTTGATCAGCTCCGCGACGGCGGCGCGCTCGGGCGAAGTCGGCGCACGGGTGGCGGCAGAGTCGTTCATCGCCGCACTTCACTACAGGCGTCATGCCCGGACTTGATCCGCGCACCCACGCCGAGCGCAGCGACACCGCGAAGCGTGGATGGCCGGGTCAAGCCCACGGCTGTCCGGTTTAGGATGCGCCGGATGGCACGGAAGTGAACACCGAGCTGGCGCTGGATGAAGGCATGGGATGCCGGGACACGAAGTTCGAGTCCCCCTCCCCCTAATCCCCTCCCGCAAGGGGAAGGGGGACGAGAGAGAGGCACGCACGCGGCAGGCGTCAACCGGACAGCCGTGGGTCAAGCCCGGGCATGACGGAAAGAGGAGACGCCGCCTGTGCTCCAAAAACAAACCGGCCGGCGATTACGCGCCGGCCGGTTCGGTTGCGAAGGATGGGCGGTGAGGTTGTTAGGCGGCGCGGCGCTGGACGCCCACCAGGATCGTGTCGACCCGCTTGCCGTCGCGCGACAGGGGCAGCAGCAGGCGCTCGACGTTTTCGCCCTGGGCGCCGCTGCGGCTGCCATAGATCGGCTGGCCGCGGCGCATCACCTCGTGATAGGGCGTCGCCATGCCGGCGACCAGGCCGGCATTCGCGGCGGCGGGCGCCGCGGCGGCGCCGTCGCAGCCCACGCAGGACAGTTCGAACAGGATGAGGTCCTTGAGCGCGCCGGTCAGGGCGTCTTCCTCGAGATCGTCGCGCGCCGGCATAGCGCGCTCGCCGCGGCAGCTCAGCCAGTAGCTCAGCAGGTCCTGCAGCGCCGGGCTGGCGATGTCATGCCCGGCGGCGTCCTGCCGGGCGGCGCGGGATGGCGAAAATGCGTCTAAAATTGCCTGGTCCATCATCTGCCTCGTCGGGCGCCCCTTTGCTGTTCGGCTTCCTGCCGGGGTGGAAGTCACGGCAGTGAAGCTACGCGACCAAGCGTGAAGACCGGCTTAACCGCGCGTCGTTTTTTTCTGTGTCATCGCTACTAGGCGCTGCTTTTGTGGCGACAATCCGGAATGCTTTGTGGCGGGAATCGGGAATTCGTCGCGCGGCAGCTTCGCGCGATCGTGCATTCCCGCCGGGCGGCAGGTCCGCGTAATCTTCGCATTACGCATCCAGGAGTGGAGCGGATGGCGGCGATCATCACCCGGCGGAACCTGATCGGCATGGCGACGGCCCTGTCGGCGCCCCTGGCCGCGCCAGGGTTATCCACAGGCTGGGCGGCGTCCCTGCTGCCGACGGCGCGGCAGACCGAGGGGCCCTTCTATCCGGTCGCGATCCCGGCCGACGCCGACAACGACCTGGTCCGGGTGGCGGGCCGCGCCGGCGAGGCCAAAGGAACGATCCTGCACCTGGCAGGGCGCGTGCTGGACCGCGACGGGCGGCCGGTGCCGGACGCGGTGGTCGAGATCTGGCAGTGCGATTACCAGGGCCACTATCTGCATCCCGGCGACCGCGGCCCGCGCGACGCCGGCTTCCAGGGCTTCGGCCGCGCCACCGCCGACGCCCAGGGCGACTACGGCTTCCGCACCATCAGGCCGGTGCCCTATAGCGGCCGGACGCCGCATATTCATTTCGCGGTCCTGGCGCCGGGGCGGAAGCGGCTGGTGACCCAGATGTACCTGGCCGGCGAGGCCCAGAACGAGCGCGACTTTCTCTATCGCGGCCTCGACCCCGAAGCGCGCAAGTCGGTGACGGTCGCGCTGGGCGCCGCTTCGGCCGGCGCCGAGCCGGGCGCGCTGGCCGCGACGTTCGACATCGTCCTGCCGCTGGGGTAAACCGCCCCGGCAGAGGCCAGCGTTCCGAGGGGGGAATCCATGCAGCCGTCCAAGCCAAGCCGGCGCCGCGAGCCGGCCGAGTTCACGCGCCAGGAATTCGAGAACCGGGTCGAGCGCGCCCGCGCGCTGATGGTGCGCGAGAAGCTCGACGGCATCCTGGTGACCTCCGAGATGAACCTGGAATACCTCTCGGGATTCACGACGCAGTTTGCCTGGAACACGCCGACGCGGCCCTGGTACTTCGTGCTGCCGCTGAAGGGCGAGGCGGTGGGCGTGATCCCCGACATCGGCGTCACCAACTGGCACGCGACCTCGTGGTGCAAGAAGGTGCTGAACTGGCCCTCGCCGCGGCCCGAGAACGAGGGGCTGGACCTGCTGTCGAAAGCGATCAAGGCGATCCCACGGCGGTTCGGCCGGTTCGGCGTCGAGCTGGGGCTGGAATCGCGCCTGGGCATGCCGGTCGCCGACCTCTTGCGCCTGAAGAAGATGATCGCGCCGTTCGAGATGGCCGACGCGATCAAGGTCATGATGCCGCTGCGGCTGATCAAGTCGTCGGCCGAGGTCGCGCGCATCAAGCATATCTGCCGGATCGCCAACGACGCCTTCGACCGCCTGCCGGGCCTAGTGGCGGACGGCGACACCGAGCGCGACATCGTGCGCAAGTTCCAGGCCGAACTCTACCTGCTGGGCGCCGACAAGACGCCCTACACCGCGATCGGCTCGGGGAAGGGCGGGTACGACAGCATCATCCAGGGCCCGCTGCCGCGCCGGTTGCGCCGCGGCGACATCTTCCTGATCGACACCGGCTCGCGCTGGGGCGGGTATTTCTGCGACTTCGACCGCAACATCGCGCTGGGCAAGCCGACCGACGAGGCACGGCGCATGCACGACCTGCTGTGGCGGTCGACCGAGGCCGGCATCAAGGTGGCGCGGCCGGGCAAGACGGCGGCCGACGTGTTCTACGCCCAGGCCAAGGTGCTGGAGGATGCCGGCATCACCCTCGGCAATGTCGGCCGCTTCGGCCACGGGCTCGGCAAGAACATGACCGAGCCGCCCTCGAACAAGCCGGGCGACGCCACGGTGCTCGAGCCCGGGCTGGTGCTGACGATCGAACCCTCGGCGATGTACGGCGGCGACAAGATCATGGTGCACGAGGAGAACATCGTGATCACCGACGGCAGGCCGCAGCTCCTGTCGCG
>JADLEG010000033.1 GCA_020846275.1 Alphaproteobacteria bacterium | reverse complement strand
GGCTCCAGCGCGTTGATCTCGGCGACGGTCTTGCCCAGCGACTTGATGAAGCGGTCGTTGGCGGAGCCGAACAGCCGCTTGGCGATGGCGGCAAACATTAAAATTCCTCGACGATTCAGCGGGGAGAGGGCGTTTTGCCCACATGGTAGATAGGGGCTGGGCCCGGCCCTGTCAACGATAGGGGACCGCCCGGGCGGGGCTGGCTTATCCCCTTGAGTGTGCTATGGATCATGCCCAAGAGGGGCGGCGCCGACCGTCATCCGTCGCAAATCTGTCGGAAGGGAGCGCAATCGATGCGCAGCAGGATGTTCCCGGCCGCCGGCCTTGGCCTGGCTGCCTTTTTCGTCGTCGTTTCCACCGCTCCGCCAGCCGCCGCCCAGAAACAGCCCGTCCAGGCCCAGCCCCAGTCCGCTCAAGGCCAGCAGGCCCAGCCTGCCGCCCAGGGCCAGGCGAACCCGCTGCTGGCGACGGTCAACGGCGAGGCCATCTACCTGGCCGACGTGAAGGACGAGGTCCAGAACCTGCCCGAGCAGTACCGCAACATCCCGCCGGAACGGCTGATGCCGCTGATGCTGAACCAGCTCATCACCAACCGCCTGCTGCTGGCGGAGGGCACCAAGCAGAAGCTTGCCGATTCCGAGGAGGTCAAGAAGAAGGTCGAGCGCTACCGCGAGAAGGCGGTGCAGCAGCAGTTGCTGACCCAGGTCATCGGCAAGGCCGTCAACGACGAGGCGCTGCAAACGCTCTACAAGAAATACGTCGCCGAGAACCCGCCGAAGGAAGAGGTCAGCGCGCGTCACATTCTGGTGAACAGCGAGGCCGAGGGGACCGCGATCATCCAGCAGATCAAGGGCGGCGCCGATTTCGCCACCCTGGCGAAGCAGAAGTCGAAGGACCCGGCGGCGCAGAACGGCGGCGACCTGGGCTTCTTCGGCCGCGAGGACATGGTGAAGGAATTCGCCGATGCGGCCTTCGCCATGAAGACCGGCGAGGTGACGCCGAAGCCGGTCAAGACCCAGTTCGGCTTCCACGTGATCAAGGTCGAGGACCGGCGCACCGCCAATCCGGTGACCTTCGAGGAGGCCAAGGACGACCTGCAGAGCCAGCTTTCGCAGCAGGCCGTCAGCCAGTACATCGAAACCCTGCGCACAGGGGCGAAGATCGAGCGCTTCGGGCCGGACGGAAAACCGCTGCCGCCGGAGTGAGCTTTAGCAAGTCGGGGAAGAAATCGACGTGGAACTCGCGCGTTCGCCGCTTGCGCCGGCGGAAACCCAGCCACTTCCCCCCATCGCGGGGGTCAGGCTCGCCACCACCAACAGCGGCATCCGCTACAAGGGCCGCGACGACCTGCTGCTGATGGAGCTGAGCGACGGCAGCACCGTGGCCGGCGTGCTCACCCGATCGCTTGCATCCTCCGCGCCGGTGGACTGGTGCCGCGCGGCGCTGAAGGGCGGCAAGGTCCGCGCCGTGCTGGTCAACGCCGGCAATGCCAACGCCTTCACCGGCAGGGCCGGGATGCGCGCGGTCGAAACCTCGGTCCGGGCCGCGGCCAAGGCGCTGAAGGCGGGCGCGACGGAGATCTTCGTCGCGTCGACCGGCGTGATCGGCCAGCCGCTCGACGCCGGCAAGATCGTCGACAAGCTGCCCGGGCTGATCGCGTCGCTCGGCGGCGATGCCTGGGACCGGGCGGCGGCGGCAATCATGACCACCGACACGTTTCCCAAGACGGCGACGCGCACGGCCAGGATCGGCAGCGTCGCGGTGCGGCTCAACGGCATCGCCAAGGGCTCGGGCATGATCGCGCCCGACATGGCGACCATGCTCGCCTTCGTCGCGACCGACGCGGCGCTGCCGGCGCGGGTGCTGCGGTCCCTGCTGTCCAAGGCGACCGAGCAGTCGTTCAATTGCACGACCGTCGATGGCGACACCTCGACCAGCGACACGCTGATCCTCTGCGCGACGGGCGCCGCCAAGGGGCAGCCCCGGATCGCCTCGGCCGGCGACCCGCGCCTGGCGGGCTTCAAGCGCGCGCTCGACGATCTCACGCGCGACCTCGCGATCCAGGTGGTGCGCGACGGCGAAGGGGCGGAGAAGTTCGTCGAGATCGCGGTCAGCGGCGCGGCCTCGGACAAGGCGGCAAAGACGATCGCGCTGGCGATCGCCAACTCGCCGCTGGTCAAGACGGCGATCGCCGGCGAGGACGCCAACTGGGGCCGCATCGTCATGGCCGTGGGCAAGGCGGGCGAGAAGGCCGACCGCGACCGGCTGAAGATCGCGATCGGCGGCGTGACCGTGGCGACCAGGGGCGCGGTGGCGCCGGGCTACGACGAAACGCCGGTGGCTGCCCACATGAAGGGCCGCGAGATCGCCATCGCCGTCGATGTCGGCGTCGGCCGGGGCCGCGCCACGGTCTGGACCTGCGACCTGACGCACGGCTACATCCGGATCAACGGTGATTACCGCAGCTAGGCGCGCGCAGGGCGGTTTCGCGCCACTTACTTCCGAGCGCCTGTCGCTCCGGCGCCTGACCGCCGGCGACGCCGATGCGATCGCGCGGCTGGTCGACGACTGGGACATCATCAAGAACCTGTCCGACGCGCCGTTCCCCTATCCGCCGGGCCTGGCCCAGCGCTGGAT
>JADLEG010000032.1 GCA_020846275.1 Alphaproteobacteria bacterium | reverse complement strand
GCTTCTTCCTGACCGACGTCAACGCCGGCTTCTTCGGCGATCCGCGCGTCGCCGACATCAAGCGGCGCATCCCGCTGCAGCGATGGGGCAAGCCGGACGAGCTGGTCGGCGCCGCCATCTTCCTGGCGTCCGACGCGGCATCCTATGTCAACGGCCATGTGCTGACGGTTGATGCCGGCCTGTCGATCGCGCTCTAGTGCCCCGAACCCGAAGTTCGCCTTCGCTTGATCGCAAGACCGGAGGCGAACTTCGGGTTCCAAAGGGGCGCTAGTTTCCCCACGGCGAGCCCGTGATATAAGCGGCACGCTGGGCATCTGGCCCAGGCTTGCACCGGAGGGGGACCACCGTGAAATCCGTCGATGTTCTGCTGTCCGCGCCGATGATGCCGTTGATCATGGACGGCGTCGCCGCCGCCTTCACCGCGCACCGCCCGTGGGAGGCCAAGGACCGCGACGCGTTCCTGCGCGAGGTCGGACCGCGCATCCGCGGCATCGCCGCCGGCGGCGGTCATGCCAAGATCGACGGCAGGTTCATGGACCTGTTCCCCAAGCTCGAGATCATCGCCAATTTCGGCGTGGGCTACGACAACATCGATGCGGCCGAGGCCGGACGCCGCAAGGTGATCGTGACCAACACGCCCGACGTGCTGACCGACGAGGTCGCCGACCTGGCGATCGGGCTGCTGCTGTCCACCATCCGCCAGTTGCCGCAGGCCGAACGCTATCTGCGCGCGGGCAAGTGGCTGGAGAAGAACTTCCCCCTCACCACCACGCTGCGCGGCCGCAAGGTCGGCATCCTGGGCCTGGGCCGGATCGGCAAGGCGGTGGCGCAGCGCGTCGCCGCCTTCGACGTGCCTGTGGCCTATCACGGCCGCAACAAGCAGGCCGACGTGCCCTATCGCTACTACGCATCGCTGAACGAGATGGCGAGGGATGTCGACGTGCTGATCGTGGTGACGCCGGGCGGCGCCGGGACCAAGAACCTGGTGAACGCCGAGGTGCTGCGCAACCTTGGCCCCAACGGCATCCTGGTGAACGTGTCGCGCGGCAGCGTCGTCGACGAGCCGGCCTTGATCCAGGCCCTGCGCGACAAGACCATCCTGTCCGCCGGGCTGGACGTGTTCGTCGACGAGCCGCGCGTGCCCGCCGAGCTGATCGCGATGGACCACATCGTGCTGCTGCCCCATGTCGGCTCCGCCTCGGTGCATACCCGCAACGCCATGGGCCAGCTCGTGGTCGACAACCTGACCGCGTGGTTTGCCGGCAAGGGACCCAAGACACCGGTCGCCGAAACCCCCTGGCAGCGGCGCTGAGGCCGGATTTCCCCTTGGCATGACTCCAAGTCATGCAAGTGGAGGAAATATGGTTTGCAGGCGGCGGGGCGTTTGGCTCTAATTTGATCCCAGGGCATAAGTATTTTCCGCAATAGAGCCCTGGGGAGCGAAACGCCGCCATGAACGACCGGCGCCTTGCGGCGGATGGCGAGAAACCGCGTCCGCGGCGATGACCCGCGGCAGCACGCTGTTCGAGAAGGTCTGGAACGCGCATGTCGTCAAGCGCTTCGACGGCGACCGCGACCTGATCTTCGTCGACCGCCATATCCTGCAGGAAACCACCTGCGCCCCCGCCTTCGCGGGGCTCGAGCGCGCCGGCCGTCCCGTTGCGCATCCCGAGCTGACCCTGGCCACCCAGGACCACATCGTTTCCACCGAGCCCGACCGGACCGAAGCCAGCAATCCCGAAGGCCTGGAATTGATGCGCCTGATGCGCGCCAATGCCCAAGCACACGGCATCCGCCACTATGGCATCGAGGACACGCGCCAGGGCATCGTGCATGTCATCGGCCCCGAACTTGGCGCCGCCCTGCCGGGAACCGTGCTGGCCTGCGGCGACAGCCATACCTCGACCGTCGGCGGGCTGGGCGCGCTGGGCATCGGCGTCGGCACCAGCGAGGTCGAGCACGTGCTGGCGACGCAGACCCTGCTGCTGCAGCGCCCGAAGACGATGCGCATCCGGTTCGAAGGCGGCAAGGCGCCGGGCGTCAGCGCCAAGGACCTGATCCTGGCGGCGATCGGCCGCTTCGGCATCGCCGCCGGACGCTCGCACGCGATCGAATATGCCGGCCCGGCCATCCGCGCCCTGGGCATCGAGGAGCGCCTGACGGTCTGCAACATGTCGATCGAGCTGGGCGCGCGGCTGGGGCTGATCGCGCCGGACGACACCACCTTGGCCTACCTGGCCGGCCGGCCTTTCGCGCCCAGCGGCGCCGACTGGGAGCTGGCGGCGGCGGAATGGCGCGCGCTTGCCTCGGCGGCGGATGCCGTTTTCGAGCGCGATCTCGCGATCGACTGCGCGCCGATCGCGCCGCAGGTGACCTGGGGCACGACCCAGGAGGATGTGATCGGCGTCGACCAGCGCATTCCCGATCCGGCGACGCTGGCCGACCCGGAGCGGCGCCGGCGCAGCGCGGCGGCGCTGCGCTACATGGGGCTTGCCCCCGGCGATGCAATCGAGGGACTGAGAGTCGACGTGGTGTTCGTCGGCTCGTGCACCAACGGGCGCCTGTCGGACCTGGAGGCCGCTGCCGCGATCGCCCGAGGACGCAAGGTCAAGGCCGATGTACGCGCCGTCGTCGTGCCGGGCTCGGCGTCGGTCAAGCGCGCGGCCGAGGCGAAAGGCCTGGACCGGGTCTTTCGCGAGGCCGGGTTCGAGTGGCGCAGCCCGGGCTGCTCGATGTGCGTCAGCATCAACCAGGACGTGGTGCCGCCGGGCGCGCGTTGCCTGGCGACGACCAACCGGAACTTCGAAGGCCGGCAGGGGCCGGGCAGCCGCACCCACCTCGCCAGCCCGGCGATGGCCGCCGCCGCCGCCGTCAACGGCGCCATCGTCGACGTCCGGAAGCTGGCGTCATGAGAGCCCCGCTCGCGCGCGTCACCGGCGTCGCGGCCCCCCTGCCGCTGACCAACGTCAATACCGACGCGATCATTCCGTCGGTCTACCTGCGTTCGGAATCGAGCGACCTGGCGCGCGGCCTGTTCGCGCGCTGGCGGTTCGACGAGACGGGCGCCGAGCGTCCCGAATTCGTGCTGAACCGACCGCCGTTCCGTCGCGCCGCCATCCTGCTGGCCGGCGAGAATTTCGGGTGCGGCAGCTCGCGAGAGGCCGCGGTGTGGGCCCTGCAGCGCTTCGGCATCAAGTGCGTGGTCGCGCCAAGCTTCGCCGACATCTTCTACGAGAACGCGTTCCGCAACGGCATGCTGGCGGCGATCGCCGACCAAGCGGAGCTTGCCGCGCTGATCGCGGCGGTCGAGGCGGCGCCCGAGGATGCGCAGGTCGACATCGACCTGGAGAAGGGCCTGATCGTGCGCGGCAATGCGCTGCGGATGGGCTTCAGCGTGCCGGCGTTCCGCCGCGAGGCGCTGATGCGCGGCGACGACGAGATCGCATCGACCCTGCGCCATGCCAAGGACATCGCCGCCCATGCCGCCGCCGATCGCGCACGGCGCGGCTGGCTCTATCGCGCCATTGCCCCGGAAGGAAAGTCCGAATGAGACGGCCTTCGCTAAGCGCCGCGCTCGCCGCCGAGCGGCCCCTGGTCACGCCGCTGGCGCATGATGCGCTCTCCGCCCGCCTGATCGCGCGCGCCGGATTCCGCGCCTTCACGGTCGGCGGCTCGGCCTTGCTGGCGGCGCGGCACGGCTTCCCCGATATCGGGCTGATCGGCGTCAAGGACATGGCGGACGGACTGCGCGACATCGCGGCCGCCTGCGACCTGCCGTTCTTCGCCGATGCCGACGATGGCTACGGCGACGTGAAGTCGGTCGCCCGCACGGTTGCCGACTACGAGGCGATCGGCGTCGGCGGGCTGTTGATCGAGGACCAACACCGCGACCGCAAGCAGCAGCGCGCCGACAAGGCGGCGGCCGTGGTGGACGAAGCGGTGATCGAGCAGAAGCTGCGCACGGCGCTCGCCGTCCGCTCCGGACCCGAGACGCTGATCATCGGGCGCACCGACGCCTATGGCGCGCTCGGGCTCGATGCCGCGCTGCGGCGCGCCGAGCGGTTTCTGAAGCTGGGTGTCGACGGCGTGTTCATCGCGGGCTTGCGGACGCCCGAGGACTACGCGCGCGTCGGCAAGGCGCTCAACGGCGCGATCCTATTGGCGGCCATGTTCGAAGGCTCCGGCACGCCGTGGATCGCACCCGCCGAGCTGGGCGCCATGGGCTTCCGCCAGGTTTCCTACCCGGTCACGCTGATGTTGCGGGTGGTGGCCGCCCTGCAGGGCGCGCTGGCCGAGCTGCGCGCCCATGCGCTGGGCACGCGCGCGATGACACCGCTGGCCGACGGGGCCGCGATCCGCGCCGTGCTGGACGACGCGGTCGAGTTGAAGCGCTGGCGCGAGATCGAGACACGCTTCGGCGGCGATGCCGCCGGAAAGGGTTCATGACCATGGCTGCGGACAACGCCCCCGCCCAAAGCAACGCGCGCCTGTTCGGCAGCGATCCGATGGCGGCGATGCTGCGCGCGCTGGGCATGGAGTATATCGCGCTGACGCCCGGCGCGAGCTTCCGCGGCCTGCACGACAGCCTGGTGAACTACCTGGGCAACACCAAGCCCGAGCTGCTGCTGTGCATCCACGAGGAGCACGCCGTGTCGCTGGCCCATGGCTGGACGCGGGTGACGGGCAAGTCGATGGCGGTGGCCCTGCACAGCAATGTCGGGTTGATGCACGCGACCATGGCGATCTTCAACGCCTGGTGCGACCGCGTGCCGATCCTGATGCTGGGCGCGGTGGGGCCGATGGACGCCGTGCACCGCCGGCCCTGGGTCGACTGGATCCACACCGCCAGCGACCTGGGCGCGCTCGTGCGCGGCTATACCAAGTGGGACAACCAGCCGGCCTCGGTGCCGGCCGCGCTCGAGGCCATGCTGCGCGCCCACCAGATCGCCAACACCGAGCCGCGGGGCCCCGTCTATGTTTGCCTCGACGCGACGACGCAGGAGCAGCCGGTCGACCCGGCCATCGAACTGCCGCCGCTGGACCGTTTCCGGCCTGCCGGCCCGGTGGATCCGTCGCGCGCGGCGGTGGCCGCTGCCGCGGCGATCCTCGCCAAGGCGGAACGCCCCCTTATCCTGATGGGGCGCGTGTCGCGCCGCCGAGCCGACTGGGACAGGCGCGTGGCCCTGGCCGAACGCCTGGGCGCCTGCGTGCTGACCGACCTCAAGACCGGCGCCACCTTTCCCACCGCGCATGCGCTGCATCCCTACCCGCCCGGGCTCTACGTCACGCCCGAGGCCGGCGTGCTGATCCGCGAGGCCGACGCGATCCTGGCGCTGGACTGGATCGACCTTGCGGGTACGGTGCGTCAGGCCTGCGCCGGGCAATTGCCCGGGGCAAAGGTGATCCACTGCTCGCTGGACCAGTTCGTCCACAACGGATGGAGCATGGACTACCAGGCGCTGCCGCCGGCGGATGTGTCGGCGCTGGCCTCGCCCGACCGCATGGTCGAGCTTCTGCTCGAAGCCCTGCCGGGCGACCCGCCTCGCCGACCCGCGCCGCGGCGGCCGGCGGTGGGCGAGAGCGGGCCGGAGGTGATCGAGGGACGGCTGTCGGTGCAGGCCATGGCACGCACCACGACCGATGCGCTGGCCGACCACAATCCCGCCTATATCCGCTTGCCGCTGGGTTGGCCGGGCGATTGCTGCCGCTTCGCCGATCCGCTGGACTATGTCGGCTTCGACGGCGGCGGCGGCATCGGCTCGGGTCCGGGCATGGCGGTCGGCGCGGCGCTGGCGCTGCGCGACGCGGGCTCGGACCGGCTGCCGGTGGCGGTGCTGGGGGACGGCGACTATCTGATGGGGCTGACGGCTCTGTGGACCGCGGTCCACTATCGAATCCCGGTGCTGATCCTGGTCGCCAACAACGTGTCCTTCTTCAACGACGAGCTGCACCAGGAGCGGATCGCGCGGGTGCGCGGACGGCCGATCGAGAACCGCTCGGTCGGGCTGCGCATGAGCGACCCGCCCAACGACCTGGCCATGCTGGCGCGCGGCCAGGGGGCCGAGGGATTCGGCCCGGTGCGCAGCGTCGCCGAGCTGAAATCCGCGATCGCCGAATCGGTGCGCAAGGTCCGCGCCGGCGCGGTGTGCGTGATCGACGTCAACGTGGCGCCGGAATATTCCCGCGCCATGTCGTCCACCCTTTTGCGCCAGATTCCATCCGCCACCTGAGGAACAAGTCCGCACCGTCGATAAACCAGCGCCGCCCGCAATAGCACGGCGGCCATAACCGAGGGAGAAACGCCATGCTCAGTTGCAAGATCCGCCGCCGCGCGAACGGCCTGTTGGCCGCCGTCGCCTTCACGGCGCTCGCGAGCGTTCCCGTGCGCGCGGAGCAGATCGCGGTCGGCAATTTCGGGGTGTCCGCCAATGGGATGCCCTTCGCCGTCGCCTTGGACAAGGGCTTCTTCAAGGCCGAGAAGATCGACGTCACCGGCATCATCACCTCGGCCGGCGGCGGCACGTCGCTGCGCAACATGCTGGCGGGCGGCGTGCCCTATGGCGAGGTCAACCCCGGCGTCGTCATCGCGGCGATCCAGCAGGGCGCGGACCTGAAGATCATCAGCGACAACGTGCTGACCGTCGCCGAGTTCGTCTGGGCCGTGAAGCCGGATTCGCCGATAAAGACCATCAAGGACCTGAAGGGCAGCAAGATCGGCTATACCAACCCCCGCTCGACCAGCCAGGGCCTGGCGATGCTGCTCTTGAAGGAAGGCGGGCTGCAGCCCACCGACGCCGAGCTGGTGCGCACCGGCGGCTTCGGCGAGGGCGTTGCGGCGCTGGACACCGGCCTGGTGACGGTGGCGCCGATCCCCGAGCCGCTCTGGGCCAAGTTCAAGGACAAGTACCGCGCCGTCGTGGTGGCGAGCGACATCCTGCCGCCGCTCGACAACGTCGTCGGCGTGACCACGGCGAACATGGCGGCCGAGAAGGCCGACTTCATCCGCGCGGTGATCCGCGGCCGGCGCAAGGCGGTGGAGTTCATGCACCAGAACCCCGACGAGGCCGGCGACATCATCGCCAAGCACTACAACATCGAATCGCCCGTCGCGCGCTCGGCCGTGCGCAACCTGACCTCCTCGCGCACCGCCGGCATCCCCTACTGGGGCTCAGGCCAGATCCACCTGGCCGGGCTGAAGGCGATGATCGAGGTGCAGCGCATGGTGGGCGCCATCCAGGGCGAGGTGAACTATGATGCCATCATCGACACCCAGTTCCTGCCCGAGGACATCCGGGCGGTGGTGAAGTAGCAAAGGTCGGGCGATCGTGACTTCGGTCCATGTCAGCCTGAAGGGAGTCACGAAGGTCTTCCAGCGACCGGATTCCGGCGGCGAGGTTCACGCCCTGGGTCCGGTCGACCTGGATTTGCGCGCCGGCGAGTTCTTCGCCGTCGTGGGCCCGTCGGGCTGCGGCAAGTCCACCCTGCTGGAGGCGATCGCCGGGTTGGCGGAGCCGACCGAAGGCACGGTCGCCTTCGAAGGCAGGGCGATCGGCAGCGAGGTGCCGGACGGAATCGGCGTCGTGTTCCAGGAGGACGCCTGCTTCCCCTGGCTCGACGTGGTCGACAACATCCTGGTCGGCCTGCGCAAGTCCCCGATCGCCGCCGACGAGCGCCAACGCCGCGTGGACGGCGCGCTGGCGATGATGGGGCTGCGCGAGTTCGCGCACAGCTATCCGGCCCAGCTTTCCGGCGGCATGCGCCAGCGGGTCTGCATCGCCCGCACGCTGGTGATGGCGCCGCGCCTGATCCTGCTGGACGAGCCGTTCGGCGCGCTTGACCAGCAGACGCGCTTGCTGATGGGCGAAGAAGTGCTGAAGCTGTGGCGTCAGACCGGCGCCACGATCTTCCTGATCACCCACGCGCTCGACGAGGCCGCCATGCTGGCCGACCGCATCGGCGTCATGTCTGCGCGGCCCGGGCGGCTGATGGAGGTGATCGAGACCGGCTGGTCGCGCGATCGCGACAGCCGGGTGGTCGAGACGCCGGAATTCGGCCTGGTCACCGCCCGGCTGTGGAAGCTGCTGCGCCAGGAATCGCTGCGCGCGATCGGCAAGGACGCGGCGGCGCCGTGAAGCGCGTCACCCTGCTGCGGCTGGCGGTCGTCCTGGGCTTCGTGGCCGCGCTCGAGCTGCTTTGCCGCGTCGGCATCATCGATCCCTTCACCATGCCGCCGCCTTCGCGCATCGCGCAGGACCTGTGGCGGCTGCTGGCATCGGGCAAGCTCGACAAGGCGATCCTGAAGACCCTGACCAATGCGGCGATCGGGTTCGTGCTCGCCGTCAGCGTAGGCATCGTCGCGGCCGTCATCATCCATCGAATCCGGCTGTTGCGCGAGGCGCTCGACCCGCTGTTCGCGACCTACTACGCCATTCCCGTGCTGGCCTTCTATCCGCTGCTGATCATCCTGTTCGGCCTGGGCGAGGCGCCGCAGATCGGCATCGCCTTCATGCTCGGCGTCATCGCCGTGATCGTGAACACGCTGAACGG
>JADLEG010000031.1 GCA_020846275.1 Alphaproteobacteria bacterium | reverse complement strand
GCGTGGGCGATGTCGGCCGGGACGCGACGGCCTATGTGCAGGGCTATTCGCGCGAGCAGGAGCTGGAGGCCGACACGCTGGGCATCCGCTACCTGGCGCGCGCCGGCTACGACCCCGCGGCGATGGCAAGCTTCCTCGCGCGCCTCGATCACCATGCACGGCTGGAAGCCGCGCTGATGGGACTGCCCGCCGACCAGGCCGACCAGATGAACTTCGTCTCGACCCATCCCCGCACCGCCGACCGGGTGCAGGCGGCCGCGCAGCGCGCGGGCGAGGTGGCCGCATCCGCGCCGGTTCAGCGCGGCGTCAATCCCGAGGCCTATCTGCGCCGCATGGACGGCATCCTCTACGGCGACGATCCGGACCAGGGCTTCGTGCGCGGCACTGCCTTCCTGCATCCCAAGCTGCTGTTCCGCTTCGACGCGCCCAGCGGGTTCCGCCTGTTCAACTCGACCCAGCGGGTGATCGCGCGCAATCCGCAGGAGGCGATCATCCTGTTCGACTCCGCGCGGCTGTCGGATGGCGGCGCGGCGCGCCCGGTCCAGGCGCAAGGGCAGCCCGCGGGCCAGGCAGCGGGTATGGGCATCCAGGAATACCTGACCCAGGTCTGGTCGCGCGATCTGGCGCTGACCGATGTCGAGACGATCGCGATCGGCGGCCTGCCGGCGGCGACCGGCTGGGCGCGCGTCGACACCAATCGCGGCGCGCGCGACCTGCGGCTGGTCGCGATCCTGTTCGACGCCGACACGATCTACCGCTTCACCTACATCACGCCGCCGGCCCTGACGCAGTCGCTGTCCTTCGACCTGCGCCGGTCGACCTACAGCTTCCGCGCGCTGACGCCGGCGGAGGCCCAGCAGCTGAAGCCGCTGCGCCTGAAGCTGGTGCGCGTCGTCGAGGGCGACACGGTGGAGAGCCTGGCCCAGCGCCTGGCGCCGCAGGACAGCCGCGACCAGCGTTTCCGCGCCCTTAACGGCCTGGGGCCGGAGGAGCAGGTGCAGCCGGGACAACTGGTCAAGCTGGTGGTCGAGTAGTCCAATTTCCGCCAAGATGCGGCCCTAGCCTTCGCCCGTGTGACGGACGTTCGAGCCGACCGGGATCGGACATGCAAGCGACGAAGATTTCCGCCTTTCGCCTGCTTCTGCGCCTAGCGCCGGCGATGCTGGCGCTGGTGATGTGCGCGCCGGCGGCGCGCGCGCAGAGCGCGGGCGGCTGGAGCGACTGGCTGGGCAATCTGGGTCAGACCGTCGACCGCCTGTCCGAGATGGCGATCACGCCGGAGCAGGAACGCCAGATCGCCGAAGCCGAGCGGCCGAAGATCCTGGCGCAGTTCGGCGGCGAATACCCCGACCCGGCGATCAAGGACTACGTCGCCAACCTGGTCCGGACGCTTGGCCGGGCCTCGGCGCGGCCGGAACTGGAATACCGCGTCACGGTGCTGAACTCGCCGGTCGTGAACGCCTTCGCCCTGCCGGCGGGCCATGTCTACGCCACGCGCGGACTGCTGGCGCTGGCCGGCAGCGAGGCCGAGCTCGCCGGCGTGCTGGCGCACGAGATCGGCCATGTGACGGCGCGCCACACCGCGCAACGCTATGGCCGCAGCCTGGTGGTCGGCAGCGGCACGCAGCTCTTGGGCTGGCTGACCGGCAGCGCCAGCTTGCAGCAGGCCGGCGAAGCCGCGGGCATGATGTGGATCCAGGGCTTCAGCCGCGAGCAGGAGTTCCAGGCCGACGAGCTGGGCGTCGCGACCATGGCGCGCGCCGGCTACGACCCGCTGGCGATGGCGAGCTTCCTGGCCAAGCTCGAGCAGCAGGACGCGCTGCAGGCCACGCTCGCCGGCCGCAAGCCGGGCCAGGGCGATGCCTTCAACCTGTTCGCCACCCATCCGCGCACCGCCGAGCGCGTGGAGCGCGCGATCGCGCAGGCCGGGCTGGCCGGCGCGACCGAGGGGCGCGAGGAGCACGATGCCTATCTGCGCCGCATCGACGGGCTGCTCTATGGCGACGATCCGGCGCAGGGCATCGTGCGCGGCCGCGCCTTCGTGCATCCCGCGCTCGGCTTCCGCTTCGAGGTGCCGGAAGGCTTCCAGCTCCTCAACGGCCAGGCCGAGGTGACGGCGGCCGGCCCCCAGGGCGCGGTGATCCGCTTCGACAATGCCGGCGAGATCTATGGCGGTCCGATGCGCGGCTATATAGCCGAACGCTGGGGCCGCCAGGCGCTGCTGGCGAACCTCGAACCGCTGGCGGTCAACGGGATGGAAGGCGCGTCGGCGGTCACGCGCTTGAACACGCAGGGCGGTCCGGTCGATATCCGCTTCACCGCGATCCGCTTCGCGCCCGACCGGATCTACCGCTTCCAGTTCATCGCCCCGGCGCAAGTCGCCCAGGCCTGGGGGCCCGAGTTCGGCAAGGTGACCGGCAGCT
Organism: Alphaproteobacteria bacterium; assembly: GCA_020846275.1. Lineage (GTDB taxonomy): Bacteria > Pseudomonadota > Alphaproteobacteria > JAEULC01 > JAEULC01 > JAEULC01. The sequence continues at coordinate 79,671 of JADLEG010000031.1, read as the reverse complement.
TCCGCCGGCTGAGCGAGCAGGAGGCGCGCCTGGCGAAGCCGCGCCGCGTCGCCCTGGTGCGCGCCGACGCGCGCGACCGGGTCGAGGGACTGGCCGAACGCTTCGCGGCAACCGATCATCGCGCGGAACGCTTCCGCGCGCTGAACGGCCTGAAGCCGGACGATCAGGTCGCCGCCGGACGGCTCTACAAGATTGTCGTCGAGTAGTCCCCCCGATCCGGCCCCGCCGAGGCCGTCCCCGCCGCGGCCACTTGCGCCGCGCGGGCGCGGCTGGCCGATCGCGATGGTGCTGGGCGCCGGCTTCGGCCTGTTCGTGGCGATGGCCGTGGGCGCCGAACTTTTCATCGGCTACGTGAGCGCCCAGCGCACGACCTATGACCTGGTCCGCGACCGCGTGGTGTCGACGCTCGAAATGATCGTCGAGCGGCTGCGCCAGCAGCTTCAACCGGTGGTCGAGCAGGCCGAGTTCGTGGCCGAACAGATGGCCGGCGGCGTGATCGATCCGGCCGACTTTGACCGCCTGTCGCACTCGCTGGCGGTCGCGCTGGCCGGCACGCCGCAAGTGTCCTCGCTCGCCTTCGTCACGCCCGACCTCGAATCGATCGGCGTGCGTCGCGTCGGTCAGCGCCTGGAGCATTTCCGCCGCAACCTGCGCGATGAGCCGAACGCCGCGCCGGCGATGGTCGAGATGATGGGCGCATCGCAGCCCTTCTGGAGCGAGGTGCAGCAGGGCCAGGTCATGGGCCTGCCGCTGATCAACCTGCGCACGCCGGTGCTGCGCGACGGCAAGTTCCTGGGCGGGCTGGTCAGCACGATCTCGGTCATCGACCTGTCGCGCCTGCTGGCGGAGATCAGCCGCGACCGCCCGGAGCGGCCCTTCATTCTCTACGGGCGCGAATTCGTCCTGGCGCATCCCGGCAACATGTTCGGCCTGCCGGTCGAGCCGACGCAGGAGCAGCCGCTGCCGCGCATCGCGCAGTTCGGCGACCCGGTGCTGGCCAACCTGTGGAACGAACAGCACAGCCGCAGCATCGAGCGCCTGGGTCCGGTCGAGGCGCGCTTCGTCGACGCGCCGGGCGGGCAGCGCGTGGTGCTCTATCGCACCATGACCGACTACGGCCGGGTGCCGTGGATCGTCGGCGGCCAGTTCATGGCCGAGGAGATCGGCGCCGAGTTCCGCCGGCTGGACCGCATGGTCTATGCGGGGCTGAGCGTGCTGGCGGTGGCGGTCGCGGTCGCCGCGATGCTGGGCCGGCGCCTGGCGCGCCCGCTGCGCCGCCTGGCCGAGGCCGCCGAGCAGATCCGCCAGCTCGACCTGAAAGCGCTGAAGCCGCTGCCCGAGAGTCCATTCCGCGAGATCGACAGCGCCGCGCGGGCCTTCAACGCCATGACCAAGACCTTGAGCCGGGTCGAGACCTACCTGCCCAAGCGGCTCGTCGGGCAGCTGATGCATCGCCAGGGCGAGGTGGAATCCGAGGAGCGCGAGGTTACGGTGCTGTTCACCGACATCGTCGGCTTCACCGCCTTGTCCGAGAACACCGACGCGCGCGAGCTGGCCGCCACGTTGAACGAGCATTTCTCGCTGGTCGAGCGCTGCATCGAGGCGGAGGGCGGCACGTTGGACAAGTATATCGGCGATTCGGTGATGGTGTTCTGGAACGCGCCCGACCCGCAGCCCGACCATGCGGCGCGCGCCTGTCGCGCGGCCGTGGCGATCGCCGAGGCGATGCGCACGGACAGCGAGACGCGCCGCGCCGCCGGCAAGCCGGTGCTGCGCATGCGCATCGGGGTGCATACCGGCCCGGCGCTGGTCGGCAATATCGGCGCGCCGGGGCGCATGAACTACACGATCGTCGGCGACACGGTGAACGCCGCGCAGCGCCTGCAGGCGCTGGGCCGGCGCTTCGACGACGGCGCCACCCCGGCCATCGCGCTGGCGAGCGAGACCACCGCGCGGGCCGCGGGCGCGGTGGTGCCGATGACGGCGGTCGGCCTGCGCGGCCTGGCGGGCCGCGAGAAGCCGATCGAGGTCTACCGCCTGGCCTGACCGCGCCGGGCCGTCAATGAGCCGTATCCGCGACGTCACCGCGCCATTCCGACGCAGCGATGGCTGGGCTTCACGGTAGCGCGGGGACCGTGAATCCTTCTCCCGCGGGAGAAAGCCTCAAAGCAAAACGCCCGCCGTTTGACGGGCGGGCGTTTGCGGATTGGAGCCGGGAACCGCGATCAGGCGGCGCGCAGCACGCTTTCCAGCTTCTGGGCGGCGGCCATCTCGTCGATCTTCTCGACGGCGGCGAGCTCGCGCGCCAGGCGGTCCAGCGCGGCCTGGTAGATCTGGCGCTCGCTGTAGGACTGGTCGGGCTGGCCGGCATTGCGATAGAGGTCGCGCACCACCTCGGCGATCGACACCGGGTCGCCGCTGTTGATCTTGGCCTCGTATTCCTGGGCGCGGCGGCTCCACATCATGCGGCGGATGCGCGAGCGGCCCTTCAGCGTCTTCAGCGCCGTCTCCATCTCCTTGCGGCTCGACAGGCGGCGCAGGCCCGAGTTCGTGGCCTTGCCGACCGGAACGCGCAAGGTCATGCGCTCCTTCTCGAAGGTGATCACGATCACCTTCAGGCTGGTGCCCGCGATCTCCTGCGTCACCACGCCCTGGATGCGGCCGACGCCGTGCGTCGGGTAGACGACGTAGTCGCCCGCGTTGAATTCCGGCTCCTTGCCGTTGACCACCGGCTTGGGCGGAACGGCGACCGCAAACGGCCGCGCGCCCGGCTTGCCCGGGCCGCCATTGGGCGGCGCGGCGATCTTGGGAACGAAGCCCTTGGCCAGGCCCGGCTTGGCATTGGCATTGGCCGCGATGGCGGCCGGCGCCTTCGTTTCCTTGGCGGGGGCAGTGACCACCTTGGCGGTCAACGGCTTGACCGGGGCGGGCTTGACCGGGGCGGGCTTGACCGGGGCGGGCTTGACCGGGACGGCGCTAACAGCCGGCGCCTTGATCCGGGCGGTCGCAGTGCTCTTTGTCGGCATTTTCTTCTTCGTCTCTACCTTGGCTTTGGGTTTGGAGGACTTGCCGCGCGCCGCCACCGCCTTGACGGGCGCCTTCTTCGCTTTGCTGCTCTTGGCTGGCTTCGAAGCGGTCTTCTGTGCCGCCGTACGGTGCTTTGCCATGACCCGTATCACCCCGCCGTATGCCGCGGCGCCAGGGAAAGGCGGCGGCGGACAGCGCAAAAATCCCCTTTCGCCAATCCGCTTGCACGGATCCACGCGAAAGTCCGGAAACGCTCCATTCAGAAACCGCCGAGAGGGGCCCTTTTTGCAAGGCCCTTCAGGACCCTCAGCGCTAGTCTTTATATAAATAACACAAAATTAGCGCCAAGTCAGCCCGCACGATGCCGCCATGCGGATTCCGCATGCCTGGAGACTCGCGCTAAAAAATCGGAATAATTACAGAAACTTATCGCTTCGCAGGATTGGCGCTGAATTGCTGAGCGAACTTGTCCGGCTTGCCCTTCCATTCCTCGGCGTCGGCCGGCGGCGTACCCTTGCGGGTGATGTTCGGCCAGCTCTGCGCGTAGTCGCGATTGACCTCGGCGAACTTCTCGGCCGTGCTGTCGGTGTCCGGCACGATCGCCTCGGCCGGGCATTCCGGCTCGCACACCCCGCAGTCGATGCATTCGTCCGGATGGATGACGAGCATGTTCTCGCCCTCGTAGAAGCAGTCGACGGGACACACCTCGACGCAGTCCATGAACTTGCACCGGATGCAGGCTTCCGTGACGACGTAGGCCATGGCCCTCTAGCTCCCACCACCCTCTTTTTTCGACTGCCACGCGAGCGGCCGCGACGCGCGGCCGCGCGCGAGGGCAGTGGGGTAGCATGCAGGGCCGTATCGGTGCAACCCCTTGCCCAGCAAGGGTATCATCACAAATCGAGCGGGCTAGTCGGCGGCGCGCAGCCGGTCGATCGCGCGCCGTTCGGCCTTGGTCGGGCGACCGGCGCCGGGCGCGCGCCCGGCCGCCACGGAGTCGGGCTGACCCGGCTCGCGCGGGCCGGTGCGGACGGGCGGGGGCGCCAGGTCGTCGTAGAGCAGCGCCGCCTCGGGGGCCGGGCCGCGGCGCTGGCCGAGCGCCTTGATCGCGACCACCCGGATATGCGGGCCTTGCGGGAAGGTCAGGACGTCGCCGACACGGACCGCCTGGTGCGCCTTGCGCACGATCACCTTGTTGACCCGCATGCCGCCCGATTCGCACAGGCGCGCGGCGAGGCTGCGCGACTTGCAGAACCGCGCGAACCACAGCCACTTGTCGAGGCGCAGCGCGGCGTTGCCCGCCGATTCGGCGTGCGCGTTTCCGGTCAAGTCTTGCGCCGGCCGGCGACCAGTTCGCCCAGGCGCGCAAACGGGCCCGACGCGGCCGGGACCGGCGCGGCGCCGGCTATCCGGTCGGCGTCGCGGATGCGCCGCCGGCGGCCGTCGCGGCGGCGGCGCAGTGCAAAGCTGACGCCGCCGGCGCCCACCTCGGCGCGGTAGCCCAACGCCTTCAGGATGCCGGCGATCTCGCCCTCGGCGCAGCCCGCGATCTCGGCCAGCGCGGGGGTGGCGGCAAAGGGCCCCTGGCGGCCCATGCGCCGGCAGGCGGCCGACAGCCGCTCGACCCGATCGGCGCGAATCGCGCGCGGCCCCAGCCGGCGGAACCCCAGCGCCAAGTCCAGCGCCTCGGACCGCGCCGGATCGACCGGCAACGAGGTCGCGCCCGCCGCCGGCGGCTGGATCGCGATGCCCGCATGCAGGCCCCACAGGATGGTTTTCAGCGCCTGCGCCGCCGGCTTGATCGTCGCCGGCAGGAACACCGTCTCGGCCCCCAGCCTGACGCCCAGGCGCACCAGCGCCTGCGCCTCTGCCCCGCTCAAAGCGGCAAGCTGCGTCTCGACCGCCTGGCGCGGCAGCACGCCCAGCGCCTCGATCAACTGGAAGGCCAAGCCCCGCCCGGCGCCCGAAAGCGGCGCCCGCTCGAGCCGCCCCAGGGCGGCGAAGACCCGCGCCAATTCGGCCGCGAGCCAGGCCTCCAGGCGATGGCGCACGCGCGCCTTCAAGGCGCCGTCCAGCAGATCGCTGCGCAAGGGCTCGATGCGCGGGCGCGCCGGCGCGTCGCCCGGAACCAGCCGCGCCACCGGCTCGTCGCGCCACAGCACGCGCGCGTCCGCGGCGCGCAGGGAGAACGCGCCGTCCGGCTCCTCGACGAAACGCTGCACGCGCCGCGCCATCTCGCCGGCCAGCGCCCGGCGCGCGACCGCCAGGACCGCGCGCGATTCGCCGTGGGGCCCGGCTTCCGGCGCGAAGGCGAAGCCCTTCAGACGCCCGATCACATGGGCTTCGACGACGACGTCGCCTTCGCGGGTCACGCCGCCCAGCAGCGCCTCGCCGTCGCCGCTGCGGCGCGACAGCGCGGCGGCGCGGCGATCGATGAAGCGCTGCGTCAGGCGCTCGTGCAGCGCATCGCTGAGCTTGTCCTCGATCGCGCGGGTGCGTTCCTGCCAATAGGCCGCGCGCACCAGCCAGTCGGCGCGGTGCGAGATGTAGGTCCAGGTGCGCACGTGGGCGATGCGCGCGGTCAGCGTATCGATGTCGCCCAGCGTCGCGTCCAGCCGCGATACCTGGCCGGCCACCCAGTCCTCGGGCAGGCGCGCGTCGGGCGCCACGAGGAAACGGAACACCCGGCCCAGCATGCGCGCATGCGCGTCGGCCATGGTCTTGCGGAAGTCGGGGATCTGGCAGACCTCCCACAAGAGCCGGGTACGCTGCGGCGACCAGGCGCCATCGGCGATCTCGCGGTCGCGCAGCAGGGCCGCCAGCGCCAGCTGGTCGTCGGCCTCGCGCGCACGGATCAGGAACGGGGCGGGCGAGCGCGCCTCGAGCGAGCGCTTGAGCCGCTGCGGGTCGGCGAAGTCGAGATCCGCGTTGCGCCAGAACAGGTGGTCGAGCGGGTCGAAGCGGTGCGCCTCGATCGCCTCGACCAATCCTTCGTCGAGCGGCCCCAGCTCCTGCGTGGTGCCGAAGGTGCCGTCGCTCATGTGCCGGCCGGCGCGCCCGGCGATCTGGGCCAGCTCGGCCGGCTGCAGGCGGCGCGAGCCGCGCCCGTCGAACTTGCTCAAGCCCGCGAAGCAGACATGGTCGAGGTCCATGTTGAGGCCCATGCCGATCGCGTCGGTCGCGACCAGGTAGTCGACGGCACCCTCCTGGAACAGCCCGACCTGGGCATTGCGCGTGCGCGGGCTGAGCGCGCCGAGCACGACGGCGGCGCCGCCGCGCGCGCGACGCACCATCTCGGCGATCTCGTAGACCTGCGCGGCGGAGAAGGCGACCACGGCCGAGCGCGGCGGCAGGCGCGTCAGCTTGCGCGGGCCGCTATAGGCGAGGTTGGAGAAACGCGGCCGGGTCTCGAACTCGGCTTCCGGCACCAGGCGGCGCAGCAGCGGGCGGATCGTCTCGGCGCCCAGGAACATGGTTTCGGACCGGCCGCGGGCGTTGAGCAGCCGGTCGGTGAAGACATGGCCGCGCTCGGGATCGGCGCAGAGCTGGATTTCGTCCACCGCCAGGAACTCGACCGGCCGGTCGAGCGGCATCGATTCGACCGTGCAGACGAACCAGCGCGGCTCGGGCGGGACGATCTTCTCCTCGCCGGTGATCAGCGCGACGGAGCGCGCGCCCTTGGCCTTGACGATGCGGTCGTAGTTTTCGCGCGCCAGCAGGCGCAGGGGGAACCCGATCATCCCGCTGGCATGGCCGAGCATGCGCTCGATCGCGAGATGTGTCTTGCCGGTATTGGTCGGCCCGAGCACGGCAAGCACCCGGGCGCCGGACAACTGCTGCATGACGGGATCGAGCATCGGCCAGCCCATCCGAGGATGCAAGGGATAGTTGGTTCCCTATTTCCCCGCCACCATGGGAACGAATGCCACCGGCAGGACCGAGCGGCGGTCGAGGGTTCCGTCGGCCTCGCGGCGAATCACCACCAGGTCCTGGTCGCCGCCCCGCGGGCCCAGCGGGATCACCAGCCGGCCGCCGGGGGCAAGCTGGTCCACCAGCGCCGGCGGCAGTTTGGGCGCGGCCGCCGTGACGATGATGCCGTCGAACGGCGCCCGCTCGGGCCAGCCCCGGTAGCCGTCGCCGTGCCGCACCTCGACATTGGCGCAGCCCAGGCGTTGCAGGCGCAGCGCCGCCTCGCGCGCCAGCGCCGGCACCGTCTCGATCGAGAAGACCTGTGCCACCAGCCGCGACAGGATGGCCGCCTGGTAGCCGCAGCCCGTGCCGACCTCGAGCACCCGGTGGGTGGGCTCAGGATGCAGCAGGTCGGTCATCACCGCCACGACATATGGCTGGGAGATGGTCTGCCCATGGCCGATCGGCAAGGGCCGGTTCTCGTAGGCCGCGGCCCGCATGTCGGGCGGCACGAATTCGTGGCGCGGCACCGCCTCCAGCGCGGCCACGACGCGAGGGTCGAGCGCCGTCTTGCCCAGATAGCGGTTGGTCCACAGGACTTCCTCGGCGATCGCGCGAAGCATCGCGGCGCGCTCGGCCGCGAAATCCGCCGCCGCCGGCGGCCCGCCCTTGGTGTCCGTGCTGTCCGAGCCGGTCAAATCGGGTCTTGCTCCGCCATGCCCATACCCCATATAGGGCTTCGCCTGAGGTTAATCGAGCTTGTGCCCGGCGAGGAGGGGCAGCGCGAATGGCGGAGGAGAAACTGCATTTCCAGGCCGAGGTCGGGCGGCTGCTCGACATCGTCGCCCACTCGCTCTACAGCGACAAGGAAATCTTCCTGCGCGAGCTGATCTCGAACGCGTCGGACGCCTGCGACCGGCTGCGCTACCTGGCGCTGACCGATCCCGCGCTCGCCGCCGATGATCCCAATTTCAAGGTCAGGATATCCATCGACCGCAAGGCGCGCACGCTGACCATCGCCGACAACGGCGTGGGCATGAACCACGACGAGCTGATCCAGAACCTGGGGACGATCGCGCGGTCGGGCACCGCCGCCTTCATGAAGGACCTGACGGGCGACACGTCCAAGGACGTGAAGCTGATCGGCCAGTTCGGCGTCGGCTTCTACTCGGCGTTCATGGTGGCGGATCAGGTGGTCGTGACCAGCCGCAAGGCCGGCGAGGACCCCAGTGGCGCCAATAGGGCCTGGCGCTGGGTCTCGGACGGGCGCGGCGACTTCACCATCGCTGAGGCCGAGCGGGAGGGACGCGGCACCACAATCGAGATGCATCTGCGCGAGGGCGAGGACGAGTTCCTGGAGCCGATGCGCATCCGCCAGATCGTGCGCACCTATTCCGACCACATCGCGCTGCCCGTCACCCTGGTGGAGGACGGCAAGGAAAACACGCTCAACAGCGCGGCCGCGCTGTGGCACCGGCCCAAGGCCGAGATCACCGAGCAGCAGTACCGCGAGTTCTATCGCCACGCCGGGCACCTGGGTGACGAGCCGTGGCTGACCGTCCACTTCAAGGTCGAGGGCGTGGTGGAGTACACCGCCCTGTTGTTCGTGCCCGCCGAGCGGCCGTTCGACCTGTTCCATCCCGACCGCCGTCATCGCGTGAAGCTCTATGTCCGGCGCGTGTTCATCACCGACGAGGCGCCCGAGCTGGTGCCGTCGTGGCTGCGCTTCCTCAAGGGCGTGGTGGACAGCGAGGACCTTCCGCTGAACGTCAGCCGTGAGATGCTGCAGAAGAACGCGGTGCTGACGAAGATCCGCCAGGGCCTGATCTCGCGCGTCCTGTCCGAGCTGGAGAAGACGGCGGAGAAGGATGCCGACGACTATCTGGGCTTCTGGGACAAGTTCGGCTCGGTCCTCAAGGAAGGCCTCTACGAGGACCAGGAGCGGCGTGCGGCGCTGTTGAAGCTGGCGCGGTTTCGGTCCACCCACGGCGACGGGTGGACATCGCTTGCCGGGTATGTCGGCCGCATGAAGCCGGGGCAGGAGGCGATCTACTACATCACCGGCGACGACGCCAAGGCGCTGCGCAAGAGCCCGCAGATCGAGGGTTTCGCCGCCAAGGGCGTGGAGGTGCTGCTGCTCAGCGACCCGATCGACGATTTCTGGATCTCGGCCATCGGCGAATACGAGGGCAAGAAATTCCGCTCGGTCACGCAGGGCGGTACGGACCTGGCGAAGATCGCCGCCGACGGCAAGGAGGCGGAGAAGAAGGACCCGCCGCCCGGGCTGGCGGGACTGGTCGCCGTGTTCCGCCTTGCGCTGAAGGACGAGGTGAAGGACGTGCGCGCGTCGGAGCGCCTGACCGAGAGCGCGGTCTGCCTGGTGGCCGACCAAGGCGACCTCGACATGCGCATCGAGCGCATGCTGCGCCAGCACAAGCAGCTCGACCAGGGCGCCAAGCGCATCATGGAGATCAACCCGCGCCACGCGCTGATCGCCAAGCTCGCGACCCTGGTCGGCAAGACCGAGGAGGCCCAGGCGCTCGACACCATGGCGCACCTGCTGCTCGACCAGGCGCGCATCGTCGAGGGCGAGACCCTCCCCGACCCCGCCGCCTTCGCCCGGCGACTGGCGAGCGCCCTGGCGCGGGGGCTGGCCTAAGAGCCCTCACCCTCCCATCGCTGGGCGAGGGGTTCTGCTAGAATCCCTCTCCCGCCAAAGGCGGGAGAGGGTGCCCCGACCATCGGGAGGGGCGGGTGAGGGCAGGCGCCGGGCGAACGCATGGCACGGACCCGACGACATATCCTGCGCCGCGCCCGCTCGATGCGCCGCGAGCCTACCGACGCTGAGACGCGCCTGTGGCTTGCCTTCAAGGATCGCCGGCTCGGCCCGTACAAGTTCCGTCGCCAGCATCCCATCGACCGCTACATCGTCGATTTCGCCTGCCTGGAGGCAAGGCTGATCGTCGAGCTCGATGGCGGGCAGCATGCGACGCAGGTCCGCTATGACGATGCGCGGACGCGCTGCCTGGAAGCGCTGGGCTTCCGTGTGCTGCGGTTCTGGAACAACGATGCGCTCTCGAACATCGAGGGCGTGCTGACGATGATTCTCGCGGCGCTTCCGGGTGACGGCACACCGCGCCGATAGACTGCGCTTGCCCTCACCCGGCTCGCTCACGCTCGCCACCCTCTCCCGCCTGTGGCGGGAGAGGGTTTTTACTCCACGACCTTCCTTTCCGCCCCTGACGGCAGCGGCGCCCTTGGGTCGGCGATCCATGTCAGCACGTCCTGGCGCACCGTCTCGGCGCCGAGGTCGCGCAGCAGCATGTGGAAGCCCTGCGGGTAGAGGACGAGGCGCTGGCGCGTCGCCGCGTCGCGCGGCAGGTTCTTGAGGAACGTGTCCACGGGGCCCTTGGGGATGAGCTGTTCCTTGTCGCCGTAGAGGATCAGCGCGGTGGCGGCGAAGCGGGGGGCGGCGGCCTGGGCGTCGTCCATCAGGTTGACGAGGCCGTAGACCGTGTCGATGCGGTTGTACTTCTGCACGAGCGGATCGGCGCCCAGCGCGCGCAGCATCGGGATGTTGTCCGACGGCACGCGGCCCGTGCCCTGGCCCGAGACCGGGAACCACGGCATGGTGTGGGAAAGCAGATCGAGCGTGTCGCGCTGGATGCCCGACATGGCGGCGCGGCCCCACAGCGCGGGCGCGGCCAGGATCACGCCGTCCACCGGCGGCGGATTGTCCTGCGCCATGGCGACGATGGCGACCGCGCCGCCCATGCTCTCGCCCAGCAGATAGAGCTTGATGTCCGCGTGGCGCGCGCGCAGCAGCCGCGCGGCATCGGCGGCATCGCGCGCCAGCAGTTCCGTGCCCGGCCAGATGCCCGGCTCGGGCGCCTCGCCGAACCCGCGCTGGTCGTAGGCATAGGTCACGATGCCGGCCTTGGCCCATTCCGTGGCCGAGGCGTCGAAGGCGTTGCGGTAGTCGTTGAACCCGTGCAGCCCGAGGATCGCGGCGCGCGGCGGGCCCTCGGGCCTCCAGACCCGCAGCTTCAGTTCCACGCCGTCCGACGCGACGAAGCGGTCGTCGTCCAGCCGCGCGGCCTGCACGAACCGCCCCGGCTCCTGCAGCACCGGCGCGCAGGATGGGAGGACCAGGAACAACGCGACGGCCAGCGCGTGCATCCTTCGAGACGCGACGTTCGGTCGCTCCTCAGGATGAGGGGACGAGGAGTTCCCGGATTTCCTCATCCTGAGGAGGCTGCGCGGCAGCCGTCTCGAAGGACGAGGAAATCCGGCGTTGTGCGCGCCCGCTTCATGCCCCGGGCAACTCGCGCCCGGCGCGGGTGAGCTGCAGGAAGATGTCCTCGAGATCGCTTTCGGTGGTCGAGATGTCGGCGACCGGAAGCCCGCTCTGCTGCACCGCCTGCAGGATCGCGCCGACCGGGCTCTTGCTGGGACGGTAGTGGATCACGAGCCGGCGCGGGCCCGCGAGCGTGGCGCCGAACCGCATCAGCGCGCCCGGCACGGCGGCGATATCGGCGCCCAGATGCACGGTCAGCTCCTTGGCGTCGATGCGCGCCAGCAGCGTCTCCTTGTCCTCGCAGCACACGACCTTGCCGCGGTCGATGATCGCGATGCGGTCGCAGAGCTGCTCGGCCTCCTCGAGGTAGTGCGTGGTCAAGAGCACCGTCGTGCCGTTGCGGTTGAGCGTCCGCACATAGCTCCAGAGCTGCTGGCGCAATTCGACGTCCACGCCGGCGGTCGGCTCGTCCAGCACCAGCACCGGCGGGTCGTGCACCATCGCCTTGGCGACCAGCAGGCGCCGGCGCATGCCGCCGGAGAGCGTGCGCGGATAGGCATCGGCCCGGTCGGTCAGCCCGACCGCGGCGAGGATCTCCATCGTGCGGCGCTCGGCCTTCGGCACGCCGTACATGCCGGCGTGCAGCTCCAACAGCGCGCGCGGCGTGAAGAACGGGTCGATGTTGAGCTCCTGCGGCACCACGCCGATCGCCGCGCGCACGCCCCGCGGATCACGGTCGATGTCGATGTCCCACACCCGGGCCGTGCCGGCGGTCTTCAGCACGAGTCCCGCCAGGATGTTGATCAAGGTCGACTTGCCGGCTCCGTTGGGACCGAGCAGCGCGAACAGGCTGCCGCGCGGAATGTCGAGATCGACATGGTCGAGCGCGGTCTTGGCGGGCCCGCGGCCCTTGTAGACCTTGGTCAGGCCGGCGACCGATACCGCCAGCGCCGGCTGTTGATCGGGGCGTGCGGCCAGGGAAGGACTTTCGGCGAGGGTCATGCCCGGTCCGTGACGGCGTCGTCGCGATGGTTGATTGTAGCGGCCGCATGCGTATCATCGCGGCGGCGCGCCGGTCAATTGCCCGGCCGAAGCTCGATCGGAATTGCATCATGCCCACCTCCCCGCCGGAAACCATCCAAGTCGACAGCGAAACCGTGGCCTGCGACGGCGGCGCCGGGGCGCTGGGCCATCCGCGCGTGTTCCTGACGCTCGACGGCGACGGCAAGGTGGACTGCCCCTATTGCGGCCGGCACTTCATCCTGAAGCCGGGCGCCCAGCGCCACGGCGGGCATTGAAGCTGCGCATCAGCGCCTTCTCCGCCTCCGCCAGCACCAGCACCGCCAGCCCCGCCGCCAGCACGGCGAGCCAGTCGCCCGGCCCCAGGTCGGCGGTGCCGAACAGCGCCTGCGCCGGCGGCAGGTAGGTGAAGCCGGCCTGGGCCAGCATCGTAAGCGCGATGGTCAAGAGCGCCGGGCCGATGCCCCGGAGCGCGCGGCGCGACAGGCCCGGCGCCAGCAGGAACCGCGCGGGGATCAGGTAGAACGCCTCGCACGCCACCACCGCGTTGACCGCCATCGTCCGCGCCAGCTCGACCGGGGCGCCGGACGCGATCTTCCAGTGGAACAGGGCGAAGGCGGCGGCCAGCATCAGGCTGCCGACGAAGACGATGCGCCACAGCACGAAGCCGCTGAGGATCGGCTCGCGCGTGGGGCGGGGCTTGCGGCGCATCACGTCCGCCTCGGGCCGCTCGACGATCAGCGCCAGGCTGAGCGTGACCGAGGTGACGAGGTTGATCCACATGATCTGGACCGGCGTCACCGGCATGGCGCCGCCGAGCAGAACCGCGATCGAGACCAGGAGCGCCTCGCCCAGGTCGGTCGGCAGGATGAACATCAGGGTCTTGCGCAGATTGTCGTAGACGCCGCGGCCCTGGCGCACGGCCTCGGCGATGGTGGCGAAGTTGTCGTCCGCCAGCACCATGACCGAGGCTTCCTTGGCGGCATCGGTGCCTTTCAGGCCCATCGCCACGCCGACATCCGCGCGCTTGAGCGCCGGCGCGTCGTTGGCGCCGTCGCCGGTCATCGCGACGACCTCGCCGCTGGCTTGCAGCGCCGCGACCAGCCGCAGCTTGTGCGCCGGGTCCGCGCGGGCGATGACGGCGGCGCCGTCCACCGCCAGCGACAGCGCCGCGTCGTCCATCGCGTCGATCTCGGCCCCGCCGAGCACGCGGTCGCGCGAAGCCTCGACGATCCCGATCTCGCGCCCGATCGCCTGGGCCGTCGCCGCGTGATCGCCGGTGATCATGGCGACGCGGATGCCGGCGCGCCGGCAATCGGCGACCGCCGCGATCGCCTCTGGCCGCGGCGGATCGATCATCGCCGCCAGGCCCAGGAGCGTGAAGCCGTCGCGCGCATCGGCCATCGACAGGGCGCGATGGCCGGCGTCGGCGCGCTTCGAGGCGATCGCCAGCACGCGCATGCCCTGCGCCGCCGCCCCGTCGATCGCGCGGCGCCAGGCCGGGCGGTCGATCGGCCGTTCGCCCGATGCCGTCCGCTCGCGCGCGCATCGCTCCAGCACCGCCTCGGGCGCGCCCTTGAGGTGGATCGCGCCGTCCGCGTGCAAGGTCGCCATGAAGCGGTGCGCGGCGTCAAAGGGAATCTCGTCGAGCCGCGGATGCGCCGCCGCCAGCGCGCGCGGATCGACGCCCGCCTTCATCGCCGCGACCAGCAACGCGCCCTCTGTCGGGTCCCCCGCCACCTGCCACGCGCCGCCCGCTTGGCCGAGCGCCGCGTCGTTGCACAGGGCGCCGGCGGCAAGCAAGGCCGTCACGACCGGATCGGGCGGCGCGCCCGGCGCCGCGCCGTCGCGGCGGAGCGCGCCATCCGGCGCATAGCCCGTGCCCGTCACGTCGAAGCGCGCGGCGGCCGTCACGATGGCGCGCACGGTCAACTCGTTGCGCGTCAGCGTGCCGGTCTTGTCGGTGCAGATCGTGGTGACCGAGCCCAGCGTCTCGACCGCGGGCAGCCGGCGGATGATCGCGTTGCGGCGCGCCATGCGCTCGACCCCGATCGCCAGCGCGATGGTGATGATCGTCGGCAATCCCTCGGGGATCGCCGCCACCGTCATCGCGACCGCAGCCATGAACATGTCGGCGGCGGACAGGCCGCGCAGCAGGGTTCCGATGGCGAAGGTCGCGGCGGAGAGGCCGATGATGGCGACGGTCAGCCAGCGGCCCATCACGTCGATCTGGCGGATCAGCGGCGTTTCCAGCGCCTCGGTTTCCGCCAGCAGCTTGCTGACCCGGCCGATCTCGGTCCGGAGCCCCGTGGCGACGACAAGCCCGCGGCCCTGGCCCGCGGCCACCACCGTGCCGGCATAGGCCATCGCGCTGCGTTCTCCGAGCGGCGCCTCGGCCGCGACGGGATCGGCGGACTTTTCGACCGGCACCGACTCGCCGGTCAGCGCGGCCTCGTCCGCGCGCAGGCTCTTGCCATGGAGCAGCCTGAGATCGGCCGGCACCTTGTCGCCGGGCTGCAGGAACACGACATCGCCCGGCACCAGCAGCGCGGCGTCGATTTCGCCCTTGCGCCCCGCGCGCAGCGCGGTCGCGTGGGGGGACAGCATGCCGCGCACCGCGTCGATCGCGCGCTGGGCCTTGCCTTCCTGCACGTAGCCGATCACGGCGTTGAGAACCACGACGCCCAGGATGACGCCGGTGTCGGCGGCGTGTTCGAGCCAGGCGGTGACCGCGGCCGAAACCAGCAGCACGTAGATCAAGACATTGTGGAACTGCGCGAGGAAGCGCCGCCACGCGGCCGGGCGCACGGGCTCGGGCAGCCGGTTCGGGCCATGGAGCGAAAGGCGCCGCGCGGCCTCCGCGTCGGTCAGCCCGTCCTCGCCCGCATCCAGCCGCGCAAGGACGGCGTCGACCGGCAGCGCATGCCAGGCTACGCTGGCGGATTCGACTTCAATCCGTGCCACGTGCGTGTGTCCCCATCGCCGGCGATGACGCTACGCCAGGCGCGGCGGGGTCCGTCAACCCGCAAAGCTACGGCAAGGCTCGGGCGGGCGGCGGTCCAACGGGAAAGGCGGCACGCCGTTGCCGGCGCACCGCCCATTCCGGACTCAAGAAAGGTATCAGGCGGCCTTGGCGTCGATGTTCTGCACCTTCGCCGACGGGGCGCCGATCTGAATCGTGCGGGGCTTCATCGTCTCGGGCACCTCGCGGACCAGATCGATGGTCAACAGGCCGTTCGCCAGGTTCGCGCCGCTGACCTTCACGTAGTCGGCCAAGCTGAAGCGCCGCTCGAACGCGCGGCCGGCGATGCCGCGATGCAGGTAATGCGTGCCTTCCGGCGCCGGGCGCGCCTTGCCGCTGACCTGCAGCGTGTTCTGGTGCTGGACGATCGAAAGGTCGTCCTCCTTCGCGCCGGCGACCGCCAGGGTCACGCGGTACTGGTTCTCGCCCACGCTCTCGATGTTGTAGGGCGGGTAGCCATCGCCACCGGACGCCTGCTGCGCGTCATCGAGCAGGTCGGCAATGCGATCGAAGCCGACGGTGGAGCGGAAAAACGGGGAAAAGTCGAAGCTGGACATAGCCAAGTCCTCCGGTTGAGCAACATGGGTTAAGGAACCACCGCGAGCGGCTGGCTCCGCGCTATAGGCCGCGGCCCCCGAGGGGCGTCCGCGACAATCAGGAGGTAGGAAGGCCGGGAAGAGCCTTCAAGGGGGTTTGTCCGGGGGTTAACCACGGGATTTTTCGGCTAGACTGGCGACCATGAGCAAGAAAACCGCCCCCGCTTCCACGCCCGGCTTCCGCCATCTCTATCTGGTCGACGGGTCCGGCTTCATCTTCCGCGCCTTCCACGCGCTGCCGCCGCTGACCCGCCCGGACGGCACGCCCGTGGGCGCGGTGCTGGGTTTCTGCAACATGCTGATGAAGCTGTTGGACGGCACGGACTGCGACGGCATCGCCGTCATCTTCGATGCGGGCCGCAAGACCTTCCGCAACGATCTCTACGGCGAGTACAAGGCGCAGCGCCCCGAGCCGCCGCCCGAGCTGATCCCGCAATTCGCGCTGGTGCGCCGGGCGACCGAGGCCTTCAACGTGAAGGCGATCGAGATGGAGAACTACGAGGCCGACGACCTGATCGCGACCTATGCCCGCCTGGCGCGCGACGCGGGCGCGGAGGTCACGATCGTCTCCTCGGACAAGGACCTGATGCAGCTCGTGCGGCCCGGCGTGGGCATGCTCGACCCGATCAAGAACCGCCCGATCGGCCCGGCCGAGGTGCGCGAGAAGTTCGGCGTCGACCCCGACAAGGTGGTGGAGGTGCAGGCGCTGGCCGGCGATAGCGTGGACAACGTGCCGGGCGTGCCGGGCATCGGCGTCAAGACCGCCGCCCAACTCATCACCGAATACGGCGACCTCGAAACGCTGTTGCAGCGCGCCGGCGAGATCAAGCAGCCGAAGCGGCGCGAGAGCCTGCTGGCCAACGCCGAGAAGGCGCGCATCAGCCGCTCGCTGGTGCTGCTCAAGGACGACGTGCCGGACGCGCCGGCGCTGCAAACCCTGGCGCGCCAGAAGATGGACCGCGACCGGCTGCTGGAATTCCTGTCGGAGAACCAGTTCCGCTCGCTGATCCAGCGCCTTCAGAACGGCCAGGGCAAGGCGGCGCCGCCGCCTGGCGCCGAGGCAAAGACGGCCGGGGACCGGGCCGCCGAATCCGCGACCGTCGCGAAGGCTCAAAGCCGGGTGCCGGCGACCGCCAATGGCGCCAACGCCCCGATCGACCGTTCGCGCTACACGCTGGTGCAGGACCTGCCGAGCTTGATGCGCTGGATCCTGCAGGCCGAGGCCGCGGGCTATGTCGCGGTGGATACCGAGACCACCTCGCTGGACGCGATCCGCGCCGAGCTTGTGGGCGTCTCGCTGGCCCTCAAGCCCAACGAGGCCTGCTACATCCCGCTCGGCCACGGCGGCGGCGGCAAGCCCGGCGAATTCGACCTGGCGGGCGGCGGCGAGCGGCCCAAACAGATCCCGCTCGCCGAGGCGCTGGCGGCGCTGAAGCCGCTGCTGGCCGACCCCGCGGTCCTGAAGATCGGCCACAACCTGAAATACGACATCGAGATCTTCGCGCGCCACGGCCTGACGGTCGCGCCGATCGACGACACGATGCTGATCTCCTACGTGCTGGAAGGCGGCATCCACGGCCACGGGATGGACGAGCTGTCCTCGCTGCATCTCGGCCACCAGACGATCAAGTTCACGGACGTGGCCGGCAGCGGCAAGGAGCAGATCACCTTCGACCGCGTCGCGCTGGACAAGGCGCGCGACTATGCCGCCGAGGATGCCGACGTGACGCTGCGCCTGCACCAGGTCCTCAAGCCCCGGCTGGTGGCCGAGCACCTGGTGTCGGTCTACGAGACGATCGAGCGGCCGCTGGCCGCCGTGGTGGCGGAGATGGAACGCGCCGGGGTGCTGGTCGACCGCACGGAACTGGCGCGGCTCAGCAAGGATTTCGCCGGGCGCCTGGCCGAGCTCGAGACCCAGATCCACAAGCTGGCCGGCGAGCCGTTCAACATCGGCTCGCCCAAGCAGCTCGGCGACATCCTGTTCGGCAAGATGGGGCTGAAGGGCGGGATCAAGACCAAGACCGGGGCCTATTCCACCAATTCGGACATACTGGAGCCGCTGGCCGCCGAAGGCCACGACATCGCCCAGCGGGTGCTGGACTGGCGGGAATTGGCCAAGCTGAAGAGCACCTATACCGATGCCCTGGTCGAGCAGATCAACCCCGATACCGGGCGGGTCCACACCTCCTTCGCCCTGGCGGCGACCAACACGGGGCGCCTGTCCTCGACCGACCCCAACCTGCAGAACATCCCGATCCGCACCGAGGAGGGCCGCAAGATCCGCCGCGCCTTCGTGGCACGAAAGGGGTACAAGCTGCTGTCGGTCGACTATTCGCAGATCGAGCTGCGGCTGGTGGCCGAGATGGCGGCGATCGACGCGCTCCGCCAGGCCTTCCGCGAGGGGGTCGACATCCACGCGCTGACCGCCTCGCAGGTCTTCGGGGTGCCGATCAAGGGCATGGACCCCATGGTCCGGCGTAAGGCCAAGGCGATCAATTTCGGCATCATCTACGGGATCAGCGGCTACGGGCTGGGCCAGCAGATCGGCGTCACTCCGGGCGAGGCCAACGCCTACATCAAGGCCTACCTGGACCGGTACGCCGGGATACGCGAATACATGGAGCGGATGAAAGCGGAGTGCCACAAGCGCGGCTATGTCGAAACCCTGTTCGGGCGGCGCTGCCACATCCAGGGGGCCAACGACCGCAACATGGCCCGGCGCAGCTTCGCCGAGCGCCAGGCGATCAACGCCCCGATCCAGGGCACCGCCGCCGACATCATCAAGCGGGCGATGATCCGGGTGGCACCCGCGATCAAGGCGGCCGGGCTTGACGCGGCGATGCTGCTGCAGGTCCACGACGAGCTGCTGTTCGAGGTGCGGGCCGACCAGGCGGAAAAACTGAGCGCGCTGGTGCGCGAAATCATGGAGGGAGCGGCCGCGCCGACGCTCCATTTGTCGGTTCCGCTGGTCGCCGAGGCGGGAATCGGCGGTTCCTGGGCCGAAGCGCACTAATATATTTGTAAAATCAATAAGTTAGTAGATTTACCTAAACTTGGTAAGGAGCCTCTCAAGTCGGCTGATTCGTGAAACTGCATTTGCAGTTCGTTAACCAAACCGATTCACCAAGAACTGCCAAAATCGGTTCGATATCAAATCATTGGGCTGCGATCCTGAAGAAAGAGTCGCCGCGCCGGCGGAACTGATTCGTAAAGGCAGGTTCGGCCCGTAAACGAATGATTAACCAAGATTTTGTTAAGTCAGTCGGCGACCCTTCATGGCCCAGGCCGAACGAAGGCGGAAATCGGCCACAGTCCGGCATGTCGTTCCGCGAGCGAGACGATCAGGAAGGTCCGCGGGCGGCCGCGGACCTCGGCCCGGATCAGGCCGCGGCGTGGATGCCGGCCGATTTGACCTGGGCGTCGACATGCGGCTCGAACTGCTTGAAGTTGGTTTCGAACCGCCGGGCCACCCCCAGGGCCGCCTGGTCATAGGCGGACTTGTCGGCCCAGGTCGCCCGGGGGTTGAGAACCTCGGCCGGCACATCGGGGCAGGAATTCGGCACGTACAAGCCGAAGTTCGGGTCCTTGGCGACCGACACGGCCGCCAGCTTGCCCTCCACCGCCGCCCGCACCATGGCCCGCGTATGGGCGATCCGGAAGCGCTGGCCGACCCCGTACCCGCCGCCGCTCCAGCCGGTGTTGACCAGCCAGCAAGTCGCCTTGTGCCGGGCGATCCGCTCGCCCAGCATCTTGGCGTAGACCGATGGGTGGCGCGGCATGAAGGGGGCGCCGAAGCAGGTCGAGAAGGTGGCCTGGGGCTCGTTGCCCATGCCCTTTTCGGTTCCGGCCACCCGGGCCGTATAGCCGCTGAGGAAATGGTACATCGCCTGCTCGGGCGTCAGCTTGCTGATCGGCGGCAGCACGCCGAAGGCGTCGGCCGTCAGCATGACCACGGTCGAGGGCTGGCCGCCCCTGCCGTCGGCGGCGATGTTGGGGATGAAGTCGATCGGGTAGGAAGCCCGGGTGTTCTCGGTGAACCGCCCGTCGTCGAGGTCGAGCCGGCGCGTGTCCGGGTCGACCACCACGTTTTCCAGCACCGTGCCGAACCGCCCCGTGGTGGCGTAGATCTCGGGCTCGGCCTCGGGCGACAGGTTGATCACCTTGGCGTAGCAGCCGCCCTCGAAATTGAAGATGCCCTGGTCGGACCAGCCATGCTCGTCGTCGCCGATCAGGGTGCGGGCCGGGTCGGCCGACAAGGTGGTCTTGCCGGTGCCGCTCAGCCCGAAGAAGATCGCCGTGTCGCCCTTGGGCCCGATATTGGCCGAGCAGTGCATCGGCAGCACGCCGCGCTCGGGCAGGAGGTAGTTGAGGATGGTGAAGACCGATTTCTTGATCTCGCCGGCATAGTGGCTGCCGGCGATCAAGACCAGGCGCTTGGCGAAGCTGACCGCGATCACGACCTCGCTGTTGGTGCCGTCGATCGCCGGCATGCATTGGAAGTTCGGCGCCTGCAGGATGGTGAACTCGGGCTCGAAATCCCCCAGCTCGGCGGGCGTGGGCCGGATGAACATGTTGCGCGCGAACAGGTTGTGCCAGGCGTTCTCGGTGACCACCCGCACCTTCAGCCGGTAGCGCGGATCGGCGCCCACGAAGCTGTCCAGCACATAGGCCTCGCGGCCCTGGAAATAGGCCTGGAAGCGGCGATACAGCGCGTCGAACCGCGCCTCGGACATCGCCACGTTGACGCTGCCCCAGTTGATGTTCTCGCGCGAGCCCGGCTCCTCGGCGAAGAACTTGTCCTTGGGCGAGCGGCCGGTATAGACACCGGTGCGCACGGCCAGCGCGCCGCCCTCGGCTACCAGCCCTTCGCGCCGGCGGATCGCCTCTTCGTAGAGCCCCGGCACGCCGAGATTCCAATGGGCCACCGACACGTTGGCGACCCCGGCCTTGTCCAGGCCATGACGGCTGACCATTCCTACCTGCTGCATCCGGCGCACTCCCAATCCGATACCACTTGTTATGACAAGGGCTTAGCTCGCTTCCTGCGAGGCGGGCGGACCATAAGGCGAACCCCTCCCGGCGCGCAAGCCCGGGAATCGGGCCCCGGCGTCGATCGGCCGGCCCTAGCTCGCCGCCTGGCGCGCCTGCTTGACCAGCCGCACCAGCTCGGCCCGCGCCTGCTCGGGGTCGGTCACCCGCCGCGCGAAGTCCAGCCGCGCCCCCCGCCCGGCCCCGCCCGGGCCTTCCAGGCGCAGGTCGCAACCCTCGGGATCGATCCCGGTCAGGCGCCAGGCCGTGCCCGCCGGCCCCGGCGCCTGGCCCAGCAGCCGTGTGGCATAGAGCGCCACCGCGTCGGCGTGATCGGCGTTCATGTGCCCGACGATGTCCACCTCGCGCGCGACCAGCGCCTCGGCATCGCCGGCGCTGTCCATGAGGGACGCCGCCGCGATCCAATGGATGCGGCCGAAGCCGCCGACGAGATGCGCGCGCTCGACCTCGACGCGGTAGAACCCGAAGTCGCGGAATTCGGCGTACATGGCTGCCGCCGGGTGGCGCGCAAGATAGCGCGCGCGGTGGCGCTTGAGGTCGGTCCGCCGGGCGCGGCCGAGCAGCGTCACGCGCGCGCCGGTCAACGGCTCGTCCAGCCCCGCCGTTCCGTCGATCATCAGCGCGACGCGGTCGTCGCGCGCGATATCCTTGGTGTGCTCGGCCAAGCCCGAGATCAGCAGCAGCGGCGAGGCGTCGTGATCGACCGCCAGCAGCACCAGCGCCGCGTAGGGCCAGCCCTCCGCCGTGTCGCCGTCGCGGCGGCGCGTGGCCAGGGTCGCGCGATCCGTCGCGCGCAGCAGGCGGCGGGCGAGGAGATTTGGGGGCGTTGCCGGTGCGTCCATGGCCCGATGGAAGCGCGCCACCGCCAGCCGGTCAATCCCAGTTCCGCGGCCGTCCTAGAGGCGCCCGGAATGGAGCGCCTCCAACTGTTCGTGCACCTCGAACCCCATGATGGCCAGGAACGCGGCCAGTCCCAGATACAGCACCGCGTATTCCAAGCGCGTCGATGCCGCAGCGGCGTAGTAGCGCTGGTTCTCGGGCGCCTGCGGATTGAACTTGATCGCTTTCCAGACCTGCGGCGCGGCGATGATGCCGAGGATCACCAGAAGCGGGCTCGGGCGATAGAAGAACAGCGCGACCAGCATCGGGACGCCTAGCAGCCAAACGCGCGGGCTCAAGATTGCGGTGATGCGGCCCCCATCCAACGGCGATAGCGGAATCAGGTTGAACAGGTTGAGGAAGAACCCGGCATAGGCCAGGGCCAGCAGCAGGGTGCTGTCCCAGGAGCGCGCCAGGAAATAGCAGGCGAGTGCCCCCAGCGTGCCGAGGAAAGGACCGGCCACGGCGACATAGGCCTCGGTCTCGACATCCATCGGCGCCTCCTTGAGCTCGATCCACGCGCCGACGAAGGGGATGAAGGTCGGTGCGCCGACATTGAGCCCGCGCTGGCGCGCGGCGATGTAGTGGCCGAGTTCATGCACCAGCAGCAGCGCCACGAAGCCGACCGCGTACCACCATCCGAACATGAAGGCGTAGGCCCCGACCGAGATCAGCATCGTGCCGCCGGTTGTGAGCACCTTGCCGAACTTTAGCGCCGAAAAAAGGACCAGCAGCGCCTTCATACCGGGATCACCCCGCGGGCTTCCCGCGCCTCAGAAACTTGAATGCGCCCGTGCTCAGGGCGACGGCGCCCAGCGCGAGCAGCTTCCAGAATTTCAGCGCGAAGGCGGCAATCAGGGCGAACAATCCGAACTTCTTCGCGGCGATTCCGCCGACCAGTGCCGCAAGCCCGTATTCTGCTACGTGATCGGTCGAAGCATTGAAGTCGCCATAGCCCTTGCCGTCATTGAACGCCAACGCCGCCAGCAGCTCGCGGGCCATCGGCTTCTGCCCTTCCACCAGGGCTTGGCTGGTCACAAGGTTCATCGACAAATAGCCTTCGCGACCCAGCAGATAGGTGTTGTAGTTGACGGAAAGCCCATCCTGATCGGTCGTGCCCTTGTCTCTGACGCCGGCCGACCACACCAGCCGATGCGTAGCGGCATCATAGCGCGGCGGCTCGATCCAGCCCGTGACCTCGATCTCCGGCACGCCCCGCGCACGCCGCTCGGAATTGCTTTCTTCCGTGCCGCTCTTCAGGTTTGCCAGCATCGTGGCGGAGTCCCAGTCGCGCGCATCTTCGTCCTTGATGTAGCCCGAGGCGATGTAGCGCACGACCACGAACCAGTCCTCGCCGAAGGGCCGGTCGCCCATCACCATGCCTTGAAGCGTTTCGCCGGACTGGTTGCCCATCGCGCGCAGGACCCGCCCGGCTTGGGCCGTCGGAATGAACGTGTAGCCCAGGGGCAGGCGCATCCGCCCCTGGCCTTCGAGCTGGATCTCGGCGACGCCTGCGATCCGCGCCGCGATGGCCGACTGGATCGCGTCGCGCATCTCCGTGCTCGGGTCCGGCGCCACATTGGGCACCTGTTGCGCATTGCCGGTGGACAGCACAAGCCATGCACCGATGATCGCCGCGATTGTCGCCGTCATTCGTCGAGCGAACATCAACATGGGCGGGCCTTTCCAGTGTGCGAGGGCGAGCCGGGGAATGCTTGAGTAGCGAGCGTATCAGAATCGAAATACACTGATAAATAGAAAAATTGTTGAACTGGCCGGCCGCCATGGGCTGGTCTATTCCTCGTCCCCATGGGCTTGCGACTGCTGCTGACCGCGTTCCTGCTGCTGACGCCGCTCGCGCCGCGGGCGGAGACGGTGCGCGTGGGCGACCTGGCGATCAGCGCGGCCTGGGCGGCGCCGTCCTCGCTCAGCCGGCGCACCGGCTCGGTCTACCTGACGATCGCGAACGCGGGCACGCAGGACGATCGGCTGATCGCCGCCAACACCGCGGCCGCCGAGGAAACCGAGCTGCGCTCGCATCGCACCGGCGACGTGGTGGGCCGGGCGCGGCGCGTGTCCACGGTCATGCTGCCGGCCGGCAAGGCGACCGTGCTGCGCCCCGGGGCCGAGCATATCGCGCTGATCGACGTGAAGGCGCCGCTGACGCCCGGCGACAGCCTGTCGGTGTTCCTGATGTTCCAGAAATCCGGCGTGACGACGATCACCGTGCCGGTCGCGACCGGCGCGCCGAAGGACTAGGAGACGCGGCGCCAGACCGCGCCCGACACCCAGCCCAGCACCGCCCAGAACACCGCCGCCGTGGCGAGCGACATCACCGCAAAGCGCGCGGCGAGCTCGGGCGGCGCGGCGCCGGCCTCGCCCATCGGGGGATGCGGCGCGCCGACGACATGCGGCAGGACGATCGCCGCGACCCCCAGCAGCTTCAAGGCGACATGGCGGCCGAAGACGATCAGCGCCAGGCCGGTGCCGGTCGCCAGCGCGGAAGCGAGCCACCAGGCCTGGCGCGGCAGAAGCGCCGCGGCCACCGACCCGGGCAGTTCGGGCGGCAGTCCCAGCGACGGCGCCAGGGCGAAGGTGAGGAACCCGGCGGCGCCCCACAGCAGCCCTTGCCTGCCGTCGACCTCGCGGCCGGACAGGGTGTAGGCGGCGACCAGGATCAGCGCAAAGCCGATGCCGACGCCCAGATTGGCAAGCGCGGTGAAGGCGGCGCGTTCGAGCCCTTCCGCCGGCTTCCAGCCTTCCTCGTCATGCCGGTGGCCGGGCCCAGCCGCCGCGCCGTGATCGTGCGCCGCCGGCTTGGGCGTGTCGCCCTTCGCTTCTTCGAAGGTCTCGGCCTTGAGGATCAGCGGTACGACGACGGCCTGCTGGGTGGCGGTGATCGCGAGGCAGGCCACGAATCCGCCCACCAGCGCGGAAATCAGCGCGCGGCGCATCGTCCTGGGCTCAATGGCAGGGGAAGGCGAAAGCGTGGCGCGCGTCGTGCGTCGCGTTGTGCACCAGCTCGGGATGGGCGAAGCCGGTGATGAACACCAGCAGGACGCCCACCAGCGCCAGGATGGCGGCGCGGCCCAGTCTGCCGGAAAGATCGGTCAGACCGGCGGCGGCGGTTGCGGCTATGCGGCTCATGCGAAACCCCCGGAATTGTCGACCGGACCATAGAAGCGCCCGGTTCGATGTGTCAATGCGATGCTGCACTCCTCATCCTTCGAGACGGCCCCTTTGGGGCCTCCTCAGGATGACGCGTCTTTTCAGTGTTCCATCAGATCGCGTCATCCTGAGGAGGGCCGCAGCCCGTCTCGAAGGATGAAAGCAAAACCCTACCGGTTCTTGAACTGGGGCGGCCGTTTCTCGACGAATGCCGACATGCCTTCCTTCTGGTCCTCGGTCGCGAAGGTCGAGTGGAACACGCGGCGCTCGAACCGGATGCCCTCGGTCAGGGTGGTCTCGTAGGCGCGGTTGACCGATTCCTTGGCCATCATCACGACGGGTCGCGACAGGTTGGCGATCCGCTCGGCGGTCTTGATCGCCTCGCCCAGCAACTCGGCCGGCGGCACGACGCGGCTGACCAGGCCCGCGCGCTCGGCCTCCTGCGCGTCCATCATGCGGCCGGTCAGGCACATCTCCATCGCCTTCGACTTGCCGACGAAGCGCGTCAGGCGCTGGGTGCCGCCGGCGCCCGGAATGGTGCCGATGGTGATCTCGGGCTGGCCGAACTTGGCGGTATCGGCGGCCAGGATGAAATCGCACATCATCGCCATCTCGCAGCCCCCGCCCAGCGCGAAGCCCGACACCGCGGCGATGATCGGCTTGCGCACCGTGCTGATCCGCTCCCAGCCCTTGGTGATGAAGTCGGCGAGATAGACATCCATGTAGGACTTGCCGGACATCTCCTTGATGTCGGCGCCGGCGGCGAACGCCTTCTCGCTGCCGGTCAGCACGATGCAGCCGATCGCGTCGTCCGCCTCCATGTCGTCGAGCGCATGGCCCAGGTCGGCGATCAGCGGGCTGGACAGCGCGTTCAGCGCCTTCGGCCGGTTGAGCGTGACGATGCCGACCTTGCCGCGCTTCTCGACCAGAATGTTCTCGTAGGCCATCGGTGGCTCCTTGCAATGCGTGCGCGCTAATACGCTAGTGTCCCGATTCCGAAGTTCGTCAGTGTTTGCGACGAACTGGCTGCGAACTTCGGAATCGATCAGGACACTAGCAAACATTTTGAGCTAGTGCCCCTCTTGAACCCGAAGTTCGCCTCCGGTTTTGCGATCAAGCTAAGGCGAACTTCGGGTTCGGGGCACTAGCGCTGGCACTTCGCACAATAGAAGGTCGAGCGGCCGCCCTGGGCCAGGCGCTTGATCTTCTGCCCGCATTTCGGGCAGGCCGAGCCCTCGCGGTCGTAGACCTGGAAATGGTGCTGGAAGTAGCCGAGCTCGCCATCGGCCTGGACATAGTCGCGCAAGGACGAGCCGCCCGCCTTGATCGCCGCGCGCAGCACGTCCTTGATCGACTTGACCAGGCGTTCGGCGCGCTCGCCCTTGACCGTGCCGGCCAGCCGCCGCGGCGAGATGCCCGCGCGGAACAGGGCTTCGCAGGCGTAGATGTTGCCGACGCCGACCACGAGGTTCTGGTCCAGGATCGCCGCCTTGATCGGCGTGCGCTTGCCCCTGAGCCGCGCCGCCAGCGCCTGGGCGTCGAACGCGTCCTCCAGCGGCTCGGGCCCCAGGCTCTTCAAGAGCTTGTGTTCGTGGAGCGCGTTGTTGGAAACGAGATCCATCATGCCGAAGCGGCGAGGATCGTTGAACGTGACGACGAAGCCGTGGTCGGTCGTGAACACGACATGATCGTGCGCGTCCCGGCCCCCGGAATCGGAACGAACCGTTTCGTGGTGGAACTCGCCCAGCTTGTTCCCGACGCCCCCCCGCCTGCCCACGACGATCCGCCCGGACATGCCGAGATGGATCATCAGCACCATGCCGTCGTCGAGATGCAGCAGCAGGTATTTCGCCCGCCGGTCGATCGCCGTGACCGTGCGGCCGGTCAGGCGCCGGGCGAAATCCCGGGGCAGCGGAAAGCGCAGGTCGGCGCGGCGCTGGTCTACCTTGGCCAGGCGGTGGCCGACCATGCAGCGGATCAACCCCTGGCGGACGGTCTCGACTTCGGGAAGCTCGGGCATGGCGGATTCCGGTTGCGGGGCCGCACGCTAGCAAGATGCCCGCCCCGGCGCTATGGTCCGCCGGCCATGGGCAACACGGAAACCAGGGACGGCGGCGACACGGTCGCGTTCGGCTATCGCGACGTGCCGGCGGAAGACAAGCCGGCGCTGGTGCGCGGCGTGTTCGACAGCGTGGCCACGCGCTACGACCTGATGAACGACCTGATGAGCGGCGGCATCCATCGCCTGTGGAAGCAGGCGATGCTGGACCTGCTGCATCCCCGCCAGGGCTGGACGCTGGTCGATCTGGCGGGCGGCACGGGCGACATCGCCTTCGGCTTCCTCGATCGGGTCAAAGGTGACGGCCGCGCCATCGTCTGCGACCTCACGCCTGCCATGGTGGCGGTCGGGCGCGATCGGGCGCTCGATCGCGGACTGCTCGAGGGCGTGGAATGGATCGCCGGCGATGCGCAGTCGATCCCGCTGAAGAACGGCGTGGCCGATGCGGTCACGATGGCGTTCGGCCTGCGCAACGTCACCGACATCGACGCCGTGCTGGGCGAGGCGAAGCGCGTGCTGCGGCCTGGCGGGCGGTTCGTGGTGCTGGAGTTCAGCCGTTGCGTCGTGCCGGGCGT
Organism: Alphaproteobacteria bacterium; assembly: GCA_020846275.1. Classification (GTDB taxonomy): domain Bacteria; phylum Pseudomonadota; class Alphaproteobacteria; order JAEULC01; family JAEULC01; genus JAEULC01. The sequence goes on along the minus strand of JADLEG010000031.1, from coordinate 52,070 downwards.
GGACAAGCTCTACGACCTCTATTCCTTCAACGTGCTTCCGGCGATCGGCCGCGTGGTCACGGGCGACGAGGACGCCTATCGCTACCTGGTGGAGAGCATCCGCCGCTTCCCGCCGCAGGCGGCGCTGGCCAAGCGCTTCGCCGCCGCCGGCTTTGCGCGCGTGAACTGGCGCAATCTCAGCGGCGGCATCGCCGCGTTGCATTGGGGCTGGCGGGTCTAGCCCACTTCCATGCTGCGCGCCCTTCGCAACCTCGCCCGCCTCGCGCGGATCGGCTGGACCCTGGCGCGCCACGACGCGCTGGTGCTGGCGGCGATGGCGGGCGTGCCGCCTGGGCTGATCCGGCTCGGCCGGCGCCTGGCGCGCAGCGACGCTGCCGGACGGCCGGGCCAGCGCCTGGCCGCGGCGTTCGAGTCGCTCGGCCCCAGCTTCATCAAGCTGGGACAGATCCTGTCCACCCGCTCGGACCTGATCGGCGACGAGGTGGCGGGCGACCTGGCGCTGCTGCGCGACAGCCTGCCGCCCTTCCCCGCGGCGCAAGCGCGCGCGATCGTCGCCGAGGAGCTGGGCGCGCCGGTCGAGGCGCTCTACCAGCGCTTCGCGGACGAGCCGGTCGCCGCCGCCTCGATCGCGCAGGTGCATTTCGCCGTCACCATCGAGGGCGAGGAAGTGGCGGTCAAGGTGCTGCGTCCGGGCGTCGTGGAGGCCTTCGCGCGCGACCTCGATCTCTTCTATTGGCTGGGCGAGCAGATCGAGCGCCTGAAGCCGTCGCTGCGCCGGCTGCGGCCGCAGGAGGTCGCCGACACGCTGGCGCAGACCGTGCAGATGGAGATGGACCTGCGCTTCGAGGCGGCGGCCGCGTCGGAGCTGGCCGAGAACTTCCGCGGCGATCCCGGCTTCCGCGTGCCCGAGGTCGACTGGCGGCGCACCGCACGGCGCGTGCTGACGATCCAACGCATCCAGGGCATCGCCATCGACCGGCGCGAGGAGATCATAGCGGCCGGCCACGACGTGAACCTGATCCTGACCCGCGCCGCGGAGTCGTTCTTCCAGCAGGTGTTCCGTGACGGGTTCTTCCACGCCGACCTGCATCCCGGCAACCTGTTCGTCGCGGAGGACGGCGCCGTCGTGGTGATCGACTTCGGCATCATGGGCAGGCTCGACCGCAAGACGCGCGACTACCTGGCCGAGATGCTGGTGGGATTCCTGACGCGCGACTACCGCCGCGTGGCCGAGGTGCATTTCCGCGCCGGCTACGTGCCGGAGACGAAATCGGTCGACGCCTTCACCCAGGCCTGCCGGTCGATCGGCGAACCGATCCTGGAGAAGCCGCTGAACCAGATCTCGATCGCGCGCCTGCTCGGCCAGCTCTTCAAGATCACCGAGCAGTTCGACATGGAGGTGCAGCCGCAACTGCTGCTGCTGCAGAAGACCATGCTGGTGGCCGAGGGGGTGGGCCGCAAGCTGAACCCCGACGTGAACCTGTGGGAGATGGCGCGCCCGATGATCGAGGACTGGATGATCGCCAAGCACGCGCCCGACCAGCGCATCCGCGACTTCGTGGCCGACGCGAAGGAGAACCTGGAGCGCATCCCGCGCCTGCTCGCCGAGACCGAGAAGGCGACCCAGGCGATCCTGGAGGGCGGCATCAAATTGTCGCCCGAGACGATCCGCACGCTGCGCGGCGAGGACAGCAACCGCGTGCCCTGGACCCTGGTGATCGCGGTGGTGGCCCTGGCCGCGGCCGTGGTGGCGCTGGCGCGGTAGCTCCATGAGTTGACGGCCGCGCCTCATACTCCGACAATGACCGTCGATGTTGAGCAGCCTGGCATGACGACCGTCCGCACCAAACTGCGCGTTTCGCGCGAGGGCACGATCAGCGGCCAGGCCGATCGCTCCGTGCCGGCGGGGGAGCACGAGGCGATTCTGTTCGTGGAAGACCAGAAGCATCAGCGGATCGGCACCGATTTCCCGGTGGATGACTGCGGGCCGTGGCCGCCCGCGTTCTCGCTATCCCGCAAGGACATCTACGCCGACGACGGTCGCTGATTGCGTGTCTTCGTCGATACCAATGTCCTGGTATTCGCGAACCAAAAGACCTCGCCGCGACATTCCCTGGCCTTGCAGCGCCTCAAGGCACTAGAGGCCAATGGCGGCGAACTTTGGATCAGTTGCCGCCGATTTCGTGGGCCTCGACGCGCCAATCCAGGTGTTCCCCCTGACCCGGTAACCCACCTTGCATCCCCGCCCCGGAACGCCTATATCCACATTCGCCTAATGTGATTTCGCGTTAATTTCGCGAGAGGTACCCCGATGTTGGCCGGGAAACGTATTCTTCTGGTCGTTTCGGGCGGGATCGCCGCCTACAAGGTGCTGGAACTGATCCGCCGGCTGCGCGAGCGCGGGGCCAAGCTGCGCTGCATCCTGACCAAGGGCGGGGCGCAGTTCGTCACGCCGCTGTCGCTGCAGGCGCTGAGCGAGGACAAGGTCTACACCGACCTGTTCTCGCTGACCGACGAGAGCGAGATGGGGCATATCCGCCTGTCGCGCGAGGCCGACCTGGTGGTGGTGGCCCCGGCGACGGCCGACATCCTGGCGCGCATGGCGGCGGGGATCGCCGACGACCTGGCCACCACGGCCCTGCTGGCGACCGACAAGCCGGTGCTGGTGGCGCCGGCCATGAATACGCAGATGTGGGCGCACCAGGCGACCCAGGCCAATATCGCGACCCTGGCCGCGCGCGGCATCCTGGGCATCGGCCCGAATGCCGGCAACCTTGCCTGCGGCGAGGTGGGGTCGGGCCGCATGGCCGAGCCGATGGAGATCCTGGGCGCCATCGAGAACTTCTTCGCAGGCTCCGCCGACCGGCCGCTGGGCGGCCTGAAGGCGCTGGTCACGTCGGGGCCGACCTACGAGGCGATCGACCCGGTGCGCTACATCGCCAACCGAAGCTCGGGCAAGCAGGGCCACGCCATCGCCGCCGCCCTGGCGCGTCTCGGCGCCGCCACCACGCTGGTCAGCGGCCCGACGCGGCTGGCCGAGCCCGCCGGCGTGTCGGTGATGCCGATCGAATCGGCGCGCGAGATGCTGGCGGCCTGCCAGGCGGCGCTGCCCGTCGACATCGCGGTCTGTGCCGCCGCGGTGGCGGACTGGCGCGTGGCCAAGCCGGCGAACGGCAAGATCAAGAAGTCGGCCGGCAAGCCGCCGGCGCTGGAGCTGGCGGAGAACCCGGACATCCTGGCCAGCCTGTCGGCCCCGGGCAATCAGCGCCCGCGCCTGGTGATCGGCTTCGCCGCCGAGACCGACAACGTCGTGGACAACGCCCTCGCCAAGCGGCGCAAGAAGCATTGCGACTGGATCGTCGCCAACGACGTGTCGCCCGCCACGGGCACGTTCGGCGGCGACCGCAACACGGTGCACCTGATCACCGCGCGGGGCGTCGAGGACTGGCCGCCGCTGTCGAAGGACGAGGTCGCGCTGCGCCTGGCCCGGCGCATCGGCGAGCACCTGGCCGCGCAGCGCTGACGCAATCCGGCATGGGCGCTGCGAATGTATCGGTCGCGATCAGGCGGCTGGCGCATGGCGGGGGCCTGCCCCTGCCGGGCTACGCGACCCGCGATAGCGCCGGCATGGACCTTTCGGCCGCCGTCGCAAGCGAGCTGGTCCTGAAGCCGGGCGCGCGGGCGATCGTGCCCACCGGCTTCGCCATCGCGCTGCCGCAGGGCTACGAGGCGCAGGTGCGCCCGCGCTCGGGCCTGGCGGCCAAGAACGGCGTCACCGTGCTGAACGCGCCGGGCACGATCGATGCCGACTATCGCGGCGAGGTGGGCGTGATCCTGATCAATCACGGCGACCAGGACTTCGTGGTGACCCGCGGCATGCGCATCGCACAGATGGTGATCGCGCCGGTGTCGCCGGCGACCCTGGCGGAAGTGGCCGAACTGCCCGCGACCGAGCGCGGATCGGGCGGCTTCGGCTCGACGGGGACGCGCTGACCATGCTGCGCCTGCCCCGTCGCGTCCTGTTCGCCGTCGAGGCCGTGCTGGACGTCGCCTACAACGCCGGCGGCGCCACGGTGCGCAGCGGCGAGATTACCGAGCGCCAGGGCATTCCCGCGCGCTACCTCGAGCCCGTGCTGCAGCAGCTGGTGCGCGCGGGCGTGTTGGTGGGGGTGCGGGGCCCGCGCGGCGGCTATCGTCTGGGCCGCGACGCGCGGCGCATCACCGTGGGCGACGTGGTGCGCATCGCCGCGGGCGGCGAGGACGAGGCGGAGGACGAGGCGCTCGCCGGCGGGTCGCCGCTCGGCCGCGCGGTGGTGCGGCCGATGGTGCAGGCGCTGGAGGACGAGGCGATGGCGCGGCTCGACGCCATCACCATCGACGCGCTTTGCGTGCAGGCCCGCGCCGCCGGCATCAAGAGCGCCAACACGACGCCGATGGATTTCACGATCTAGGTCGAAAAGGGAAGACATGAGCAAAACCGAGTTCCGCGGCCGCATCTATGACGGCATCGTCGACACGATCGGGGCCACGCCCGTGGTGCGCCTCAAGAAGCTGGCCGCCGATGCCGGCGTCAAGGCCGAGATCCTGGCGAAGTGCGAGTTCTTCAACCCGCTGTCCTCGGTCAAGGACCGCATCGGGCTGTCGATGATCGAGGCGCTGGAGCAGCAGGGCAAGCTGGACAAGGACACCGTCGTCGTCGAGCCGACCTCGGGCAACACCGGCATCGGTCTTGCCTTCGTGTGCGCGGCCAAGGGCTATCGCCTGATCCTGACCATGCCCGAGAGCATGTCGGTCGAGCGGCGCAAGATGCTGCGGCTGATGGGCGCCGAGCTGGAGCTGACCCCCGCCGAGAAAGGCATGAACGGCGCGATCGCGCGCGCCGAGGAGCTCTTGAAGACCCTGCCCAAGGCGGTGATGCCGCAGCAGTTCAAGAACCCGGCCAACCCCGCCGTGCACGTGCGCACGACGGCCGAGGAGATCTGGCGCGACCTCGACGGCAAGCTGGATGCGATGATCTCGGGCGTCGGCACCGGCGGCACCTTCACCGGCTGCGCCCAGGTGCTGAAGCCGCGCCTGCCGAATCTCAAGATGATCGCGGTCGAGCCCGAGGAGAGCCCGGTGCTGTCGGGCGGCGCGCCCGGACGGCACATGATCCAGGGCATCGGCGCGGGCTTTGTGCCCGACATCATGAACACCAAGGCGATCGACGAGATCATCCGCGTGCCGAGCCACGCGGCGCTCGCCATGGCGCGCAAGGCGGCGCTGGTCGAGGGCCTGCCGGCCGGCATCTCCTCGGGCGCCGCCCTGGCGGCGGCCTTGCAGGTCGGCGCGCGCCCCGCGATGGCCGGCAAGCGAATCCTGGTGGTCCTGCCCTCCTCGGCCGAACGCTACCTGTCGACCGCGCTGTTCGAGAACATGTGAATCGCGTTCGACAACGGAACGGCGGAGGCGCTCTTCGACATTTCAATGGAATGCATGGTTGGATGTACTGGCGCCGCAATTCCAGGGCCGGTGCCGCGCCTGGCTGCGATGGTACAATCACCACCGGCCCCACGGCGCTCTCGCCGGAAGCCCGCCAATCAGCAGGCTGCCTCACTCAACCTGAATAACCCGATCGGAAACCACATTTAGCCCCCATCAGTGCCATTGGGCCATCGGTGTCGAGCCGCGCGCCGGCCGCCGTCGCCGCCTGCGACTTTGTGCCGCGATGCCGGACCGTCCGATTTGGCCCAGACTGTTCGTACGCGAACGATTGGCGGGGCAGCCTGTTGAGCATGCCGCAACCACCCAACGAACCGCCGCGCGCCGGAGGCTCCGGGCGCCGGGACAGGCTGGCGCGGCGCGGCGCCGCCGCCCCCGCCGCCGCGGCGCCTGCTGCTTCGCCGCCTGCCCCGGCCGCTTCCAGGCCGGCACTGGGGCCCGATTTCACCCCGCCCGCGCTGCGCCCCGGTTTCGCCTATCTCGACGATACGCGGGTGGCGACGATGCGCGCGCGCGCCGTCGCGCTGCTCGACCGCCACGGCGTCGCGGTCAACCACCCCCAGGCGGTGGAACGCCTGCGCGCCGCAGGGTGCCGGGTGGATGCCGGCGACAAGCGGGTACGGATTCCCGCGGAATTGACCACGGAAGCGGTCGCGGCGGCGCCGCGTTCGATCACGCTGTGCGGCAAGGACCCGCGTCACGACCTTCGCCTGCCGCGCGCGGACGGCACGTTCTGGATGCGCACGGGCACCGGCGCGCACGGATTCATCGAGCCGCACACAAGCGCCTATCGCAAGCTGGTGCTGGACGACGTGCGGACGATCGCGACCCTGGCCGACACCCTGTCGGAGGTCGGGTTCATCGCGCATCCCTTCGTCAACGGCGTGCCGGAGGTGACCGCCGACGTCCACGGGCTGGGCACGCTGCTGGCCTATTCCACGAAGCACAACTGGATCCAGCCCTACGGCACCGAGAACATCGCCTACCTGCTGCGCCTGGCCGCGCTGACGGCCGGCGGCGAGGCGGCGCTGCGCGCGCGGCCGATCGTGAGCTGCATCGTCTGCTCGTTCACCCCGCTGGAATTCAAGACCATGGACGTCGAGGCGCTGATCCAGTGCGCGCGCCTGGGCGTGCCGATCCACGCCTGCAGCCTGCCCACCGCCGGCGGCACCGCGCCCGTCACCATGCCGGGCACCGTGCTGATGGCGGTGGCCGAGATCCTGGCGATGGTGGTGCTGGCCCATGTGCTGGGCCCCGGCACGCCGGTAATCGCGACGCCGCTGATCTTCTGCCTGGACATGCGCTCGGGCCGCAGCCTGCAATCGAGCGTCGAGGCCCTGGCCGGCGCGTCGATGGCGGTGCAGGTGATGAAGCGCGGCTTCGGCCTGCCGACCCACACCTACGGCGCCGGGTCCGATACGCCGGATATCGACGGGCAGTCGCAGGCCGAGCGCGCGCTGATCGCCTTCCTGGTCGGGCTTGCCGGCGCCGACGTGCTGGGCGGCGTGGGGCAGCTCGAATGCGCGACCGTGTTCAGCCCGGTCCAGGCGGTGATCGACAACGAGCTCGGCGCGATGGCGCGCAACTACCTGCGCACGGCAGCGATCGACGACGAGAGCCTGGCCTGGGACGACCTTCTGAAGCTCGATCCGGGCGGCAATTTCCTCGCCACCGAACACACGCTGCGGCACTGCCGCACGGGTTTCGCGCCCGCGGCCTTCACGCGCCAGGCGCGTGACGCCTACGAGGCGGCGGGCCGGCGCGACCTTGCAGCCCAGGCGCGCGACATGCTGGACGGCATCCTGCGCGCCCATCCGGCGCGGCCGGTGGTGGACGCGGCGACCGAGGCCGAGATGCGGCGCGTGATCGCGGGGGCGGACGCGAAGATCGCGGGATAGGGAGCGGTTCGATGGCCGAGGACTTGGACACACGGCTGGATGCCATCTACGACGCGGTGCTGGCCTACGAGGCCGGGCGCGCGGCCGAGCTGGTCCGTCAGGAGACCGCGCGCGGCACCGGGTGCCAGCAGATCCTGACCGACGCGCTGATCGCCGCCATGGACGAGGTCGGCGACCAGTTCGCCGAGGGCCGCCTGTTCGTGCCCGAGATGCTGATGGCGGCCAAGGCGATGAAGGCGGGGCTCGAGGTGCTGCGGCCGCTGCTGAGCGCCACCGACGCCAAGCCGATCGGCACGATCGTGATCGGCACGGTGCACAAGGACCTGCACGACATCGGCAAGAACCTTGTGGGCATGATGATGGAAGGCGGCGGGCTGAAGGTGATCGACCTGGGCGTCGACGTGCCGCCCGACCGCTTCCTGGCCGCCGCGCAGGAGCACCGGCCCGACGTGATCGGCCTGTCGGCGCTCTTGACCACGACCATGCCCAACATGCGCAAGACGGTCGATATGTTGCGCGGCGTGGGCTACAACGGTCGTATCATGGTGGGCGGAGCGCCGGTGAACGCGGCCTTCGCCGAGGCGATCGGCGCCGACGGGTTCGCCCCCGACGCGCCGGGCGCGGTCAAGCTGGCGCGCAAGTTCATCGGCGCCGCGGACGCCTAGGCCAGTCCGCACCGGCGCCGATCGCGTGCCGGCGGGGCGCGCGACAGAGATCGGAGCCGGACGTGGCACTGACCGACCAGCAGGAAATGCGCTACGCGCGCCACATCATCCTCGACGAGGTGGGCGAGGAGGGGCAGGAGCGGCTGCTCGCCAGCAAGGTGCTGGTGGTCGGCGCGGGCGGGCTGGGCTCGCCGCTGCTGATGTACCTGGCCGCCGCCGGCGTCGGCACGCTGGGCGTGGTGGACGACGACACCGTGGAGATCACCAACCTGCAGCGCCAGATCGCGCACGTCACGGCCTCGCTCGGCCGGCCCAAGGTCGACAGCGCCGCCGACATGGTCGCCGCGCTCAATCCCGAGATCAGGGTCGTGCGCCACGCCCTGCGCCTCGGCCCCGACAATGCCGAGGCGATCATCCAAAGCTACGATCTGGTGGCGGATGGCACCGACAATTTCGACGCCCGCTACCTGCTGAACGATACGTGCTACCGGCTGAAGAAACCGCTGGTCTCGGCCTCGCTCTACCGTTTCGAAGGCCAGCTCACCACCTACGCGCCGTTCCGTGCCTTGCCCGGCTCAGCCGAACACGGGCCGTGCCTGCGCTGCCTGTTCCCCGACAAGCCGCCGCCCGACTTGGTGCCGCGCTGCGAGACCGCGGGCATCTTCGGGGCGGTGGCGGGCGTGCTGGGCACGCTGCAGGCGACCGAGGTGCTGAAGGAGCTGCTCGGCCTTGGCGATTCCCTGAGCGGGCGCCTGCTGATGTACGACGCGCTCTCGTCCGAGACGCGGATCGTCAAGCTGAAGCGTGATCCCGACTGCAGGACCTGCGGCGCCAAGGCTGCTTAGCGTTCCGCCGCGATCCGGTCGATGCCGCGCGCGTGCAGGCGGAAGAAGGCGTCCTGCGGCTCGTCCAGCGCCAGCGCCTCCTCCGGGCCCAGGCGCGCGTGGAGCCCCCGCAACACGCGCCCGATCGCACCATGCGCGACCGCCACCACCACACCGTCGATCTTGCGCGCGGCGTGCAACCAGTCCATGGCCCGCGCGCTGGACGAGGCGAAGCTCTCGCCGCCGGGCGGGCAATGGCTCCAGCGCGTCGCCGCGTCGGCATAGCGTTCGGCCAGCGCGCCGGGCCAGCGCCGGTCGATCTCGGGGCGGGTGAACCCTTCCCATCCGCCCCAGGAGATTTCCTTCAGGCGGTCGTCCGCGACGATGCGCGCGGCATCGTGGCCGATGGCCTGGGCCACCAGCGCCGCGGTCTGGCGCGTGCGGCCGAGCGGGCTGGTCATCAGCGTGAGCGTGTGGCCGTCGAGCAGGCCGGCGAGCGTCCGCCCCATGGCGCGGGCCTGCGCCTCGCCGCGCGGGGACAGGGCGGAATCCAAGTGGCCCTGGATGCGGCGCTCGCGGTTCCACAGCGTCTCGCCATGGCGCAGCAGGTAGATCATGCGGCCGGCCGCGTCAGGACTTGCGCCGGTCCTCGGCCAGCCAGCGGAACAGCTCTTTCATGCGCGCGTCCACCAGCTTCTGCTTGTCGCGCTTGCCCCAGTCGTAGATCCCCGGCCATTCGCCCGCGGGGCGCTTCTTCTTGAGCGCGTCGGCCACCGCCTGCGGCGGCTCGGGCGCGGTCGCGAGGTCGGGCTGCAGGAAGCGGGCGAAATTGACCATCGTCTCGAGTCCGCCGATATCGGCCGATTCGATCGGGCCGGTGACGCCGACGCGCCGCCCGAAGGACGTGCGCACCACGGCGTCGATCACCTCGGGCTTCGCCACGCCCTCGGCCCACAGCGACCATGCCTCGCGCAGCAGCGCGAACTGCAGCCGGTTGCCGATGAAGCCTTTCACTTCCTTGTCGATCACCACCGGGTTCTTGCCGGCGCGGCGTATCAGGTCGACCGTGCGGTCGACGACCGCCGGGCTGCAATACGGCCCGCCGCAGACCTCCACCAGCGGGATGAGCTGGGGCGGGTACCAGAAATGCGCGGCGATGACGCGCTCCTTGCGCTTCACCTTCGAGACCAGGGCGCTGGCCGGCTGGCCGCTGGACGAGGCGAGGATCGCATCCGGCCGGCAGAGCGTATCCAGCCGCGCGAAGATGGCGATCTTGAGCTCGAGGTCCTCGGTCACCGCTTCCAGCACGAAGTCGGCCGGCTGGGCGTCGCCGAGATCGGTCGACACGCCGACGCGGCCGGGCACGGCGTCGGCCTGGCCCTGGGTCAGGATGCCGTGCGCGACGAAGTCCTTGAGGCTTGCCTTGATGCGCTGGAGCGCCGTTTCGAGGCTCTTGGGGTTGCGCCCGATCATCGTGACCGGATGGCCGGCCATGGCGAAGACCTGCGCCGTGCCGTGGCCGATGATGCCGTTGCCGATGACGGCGATGCGTTCCGACGCCATGACCCTGCCCCCCGCGGCCTTCTAGAACATCGCTTCCAGCACGCGGTCGGGCGGCGAATGGCCGTCGACGAAGGTCTTGATGTTGATGATGACCTTCTCGCCCATGTCCATGCGGCCCTCGATCGTGGCCGAGCCCATGTGCGGCAGCAGCACGACGTTGTCGAGCTTGAGCAGCTTGGGATTGATCGCCGGCTCGTTCTCGAACACGTCGAGCCCCGCGCCCGCCAGTTCGCCCGCCGCCAGCATGCGCGCCAGCGCGTTCTCGTCGATCACCTCGCCGCGCGAGGTGTTCACCACGAAGGCGTGCGGCCGCAGCATCTTCAGCCGCCGCGCCGACAGCAGGTGATAGGTGGCCGGCGTGTGCGGGCAGTTGACCGACACGATGTCCACGCGCGCCAGCATCTGGTCCAGGCTTTCCCAGTAGGTCGCGTCGAGCTCGGTCTCGAGCTCGGTCATCACGCGGCGGCGGTTGTGATAGTGCACGGCCAGGCCGAAGCCGCGCGCGCGCCGCGCCACGGCCGCGCCGATCCGCCCCATGCCGATGATGCCCAGGCGCTTGCCCCAGATGCGGTGGCCCAGCATGCCCGTCGGGCTCCAGCCGTGCCATTCGCCGGTGCGCACCAGGCGCTCGCCCTCGGCGAGGCGCCGCGGTACGGCCAGGATCAGCGCCATGGTCATGTCGGCCGTATCCTCGGTCAGCACGCCCGGCGTGTTGGTGACGGTGATGCCGCGCTGGCGTGCCGTCTTCAGGTCGATATGGTCGACGCCGGTGCCGAACGACGCGATCAGCTTCAGGTTGACGCCGGATTTCGACAGGATGCCGGCGTCGATGCGGTCGGTCACCGTCGGCACCAGCACGTCGGCGATCCCGGCCGCCTCGACCAGCTGCGCCTGGGTCATCTTGCGGTCGTCGAGGTTGAGCCGCGCGTCGAACAGCTCCATCATCCGCGTCTCGATCGCGTCCGGCAATTTGCGCGTCACGACCACGACGGGCTTCCTGCGGTTCGGCGCCATGCAAATACCCCCTGGAGAAGCCGGCGCGACGGCCATACCAAGCCGCCCCCGGAATGTCCAGCATACCGGCCCGCCCGGCCGACGGGCGCAGCGCCTTGACCCCCACGCCGCGCGCGCCGTATAAGCCCTTATGATGGCTGGATTTATGGCTTCCCGATGCTCGTTCCGGCGCTGATGGCCCGGATCCTGGCCTCGCGCGCCCGGCGCCCGATGCCGGTTGCGATGGCGATCGCGATCCTGGCCGCGCTGCTGTCCCTGGCCATCGCCCCGCCGCTGGCGGCGCAAAGCGACAAGACAGCGGCCGACAAGGGCCAGAAGAACGGCAAATTGCCCCGGTTCGCCTCGCTGAAATCCGAGGACGTCAACGTGCGCACCGGGCCGGGGCCGCGCTATCCGGTGGACTGGAAATTCGTGCGCCGCGACCTGCCCGTGGAGATCGTCGCCGAATTCGAGACCTGGCTGAAGATCCGCGACTGGCAGAACACCGAGGGCTGGGTCCATTCCAGCATGCTGTCGCCGCGCCGCCACGTCATGGTGGTCGGCGAGGCGATGAGCGAACTGCACAAGAAGCCCGAGAACGATGCGCCGGTTGTCGCCCGCAGCGAGCCCGGCGTGATCGGCCAGCTCATGCAATGCGAGGGCGCATGGTGCCGCGTGCAGATGCGCCGGGTGTCCGGCTGGATCAAGCGCGACGCGATCTGGGGCGTCTATCCCGACGAGGACATCAAATGACGATCCGCCATTTCCCCCTGCCCGCCGCGGCCGAGCCCAAGAAGCCGCGCCTGGGCCTTCTGGTGCCCGCCACCGACCACATCAGCGAGCTGGCGTTCCTGGAGATGCTGGCGGGAAGCGGCGTCGACTTCCTGACCAACCGCGTGGCGCTGGCCAACCCGATCACGATGGAGAACCTGGCGCGGATGGTCGATGACGTGACCCGCGCCACGACGTCGCTGCTGCCGGACGGGCGGATCGACGCGATCGCCTTCTCCTGCACCTCGGGCACGGTCGCGGTCGGGCCGGACAAGGTGGCGCGCGCGATCCATGCCGGGCGGCCGGGCGTGCCCTTCACCACGCCGATCACGGCCGCGGTGAAGGCGTGCAGGCAGCTCGGCCTCAAGCGCATCGCCGTCCTGACCCCCTATGTCGACGAGGTGAACGAGCCGATCCGCCAGTTCCTGGAAAAGAACGGCGTGGCGGTCGGCGCCTTCGGCAGCTTCCATCTGCTGACCGAGCCGGAGATCGCCTCGGTTCCGCCCGCGGCGATCGTCGAGGCGGGCAAGGCGCTGGAAGGGCCGGGCATCGACGGCGTGTTCGTGTCCTGCACCGGGATGCGCGGCCATGCGGCGCTGGCCGCGCTGGAGGCTGCCACCGGCAAGCCCTGCCTCAGCAGCAACCAGGTGCAGTTGTGGGACGCGCTGTCGCTGATCGGGTACGACCGGCCGATCAAGGGTTTCGGCGGCCTGCTGGCGCGGCTGGGCGCGGCCAAGCGGGGCCAGGCGGCGGACTGACGGCGATGACGCTGACATCAGCGCAGATCGAAGGCTTCCGCCGCGACGGCTATGTCGGACGCATCCCCGCGCTGTCGCCAGCGGAGGTCGCGCGGTTCCGCGAAATGGCCGAGCGCTTCGAGCGCGACCATCCCGAGGATGCGCGCTGGGCCTTCGACATCAAGGCGAACCTGCTGTTCGACTGGGTCTACGACAACGGCCGGCACGCGCGCATCCTGGAGCCGGTGAGCGATCTGCTGGGACCCGACCTGCTGCTGACCGACTCGATCTTCCGCATCAAGGATCCCGGCACCGCGGTCAACTATGGCTGGCACCAGGATGCGGCGCGGATCACGGTCGAGCCGTGCCCCGTCATCGTCTATGTCGCCTTCTCGCCCGCCACTGCCGAGAACGGCTGCCTGTCGGTGATCCCCGGCACGCACCGCGCGGTGCAGCCCTTCGACCTGGTGAGCAATCCCGGCCAGCCGAACCGCCGCGTCGCGCGCGTGCGCGATCCGGCGGTGGAGCAGGCCGTCAGGCTGGAGCTCGAGCCAGGCGAGATCGCCATCTTCAGCGCCAACGTCGTGCATGGCTCGCCGGCCAACCGCAGCCGTGCGCGCCGCTTCGCCGTGCTGCACGACTACACGCCGCCATCGGCGCGGCAGTCGACCGGCCAGGGCTCGGGCCAGCTGGTGATGGGCGCGGACCGCTTCGGACACTTCGCCGCCGAGCCGGTGCCCGGCGCGGACTTCGAGGCCAACGCCGCGATGCGCCGAAGCGTGCTCCGCCGCTATCCCGAGAACATCCTGATGGGGCCGCTGGCGCCGGGCGAGAAGCCGGAATTTCCCGACCGCGGGGATGCGCAAGCGACGTAGTGGGCCGCGCCTTCGGGGCGTTCCTCATCCTTCGAGACGCTCGCTTGCACTCGCTCCTCATCCTTCGAGACGCTCGCTTGCACTCGCTCCTCAGGATGACGCGTTCTTATGGAGCCCAATAGACCGCGTCATCCTGAGGAGGGGCGAAGCCCCGTCTCGAAGGATGAGAAACGCGGCGCCCGCTTCAAGCGAAATCCTTCGCCAGCTCGGCGCGCACCGGCTCGGGCATCACGGCCATGTGTCCGTAATCCGCGTGCTTGAAGCCGACGATGACCTGCGTGCCCGCGGCGCGGAACTTCTCGATCTGCGCCGGGCTGAAGGAAAAATGGATGAAGTGGACCGACGAGGTCTTGCCCTCGTCGTTGGTACGCTCGATGTCCGCCTCCGGCCGGCCCATGACCGTCTCGCCGGCGAAGCTGATGAAGATCGCATCCTCGACCCCGCCCAGCCGGGCGAGGAGATGCGCGCGCTGCACCGGATCGTCGACCTCGAACATCACCGTCGCCACCAGCTCGCGCCCCTGGGGGATCAGCGAGTTGTAGGCGCGCAGTTCGTCGGGGATCTGTTCCTCGCCGCCCTTTTCGATCCTGAGCATCTCGTGGACCTGTATCCACATCGTCTCGTAGCTCTCGAAATAGAAGCAGGCGCAGGGGCCGATCTCGAGCCGGCGCAGCTTCTTGGTCTGGATCAGGGCGCGGCGGCGTTCGGTGCGGACCTTGGCGTAGTCCGCCATCGACATCACGTCGGCCCGGGTGATCGCGCGCTTTTCCATCGTCAACATGGCCTCCGTCGGCCTAGGCCAGCCCGTAGGCGCGGGCGAAGATCTGGATCGGGTGCTCGGGCACGGGCGGCGTGCCCCCCAGCAATTCGACGCCCTGGGCGATATGGTCGGCGGCCAGCGGGCATTCCGAGGCGAGATGCGCCTTGGCCGCGTTCATCGCCTGGCGCGCGACCGGCTTGCCGACCTTCACAGCCACGTCGAAGTTCTCCTTCGTCACGCCCCACGAGCCGCCATGGCCAGAGCAGCGTTCGATCACCGCGACGTCGGCGCCGGGAATCAGCCGCAGCATCTCGGCCGCCTTCTGGCCGATGTTCTGGGCGCGTGCGTGGCAGGCGATATGCAGGCTGACACCGCCGTCGATCGCGCGCAGCCCATCCGCCAGGCCTTCGCGCTTGGCGATGTCGACCACGTATTCGGACAGGTCGAAGGTGGCCGCAGAGAGCCGCTTGACGCTTTCGTCGCCCGGCAGGATCAGCGGCCATTCGAACTTGAGCATCAGCGCGCAGGACGGCACCAGCGCGATGATGTCGAAGCCCTTGTCGATGTATTCCTTCAGCCCGGCCGCGACCGTACGCGCGTTGGACGCCACGCGCGCGAGGTCGCCGTGCTCGAGCTGCGGCATGCCGCAGCAGCCGGGATAGGCGACCACCGTCTCGACCCCGTTGCGGGCCAGCACCGCGCGCGCCGCCATGCCGATGTCCGGCCCGTTGTAGTTGACGAAGCAGGTGGCGTAGAGCACGGCCTTGCGCCCGAAGCCCGGCGCGCCGGCGTTGATCGTCGGCGGCTCGGCCTTGGCGCGCAGCGCGAAGGTGCGGCCATGGAACTTCGGCAGCTTGGCCCGCCGATCGACGTCCAGCGCGCGCTCCATCAGCGGGCGCGTCACCGCGTTGCCGGTCTGCGACGCCCAGTTGGCGATCGCCGGCGCCAGCGACGCCAGCTTGCCGTTGCGGTCGGTCTCGGTGAGCTGGCGCTGCGCCAGCGGCACCTTGTGCTTGCGCAGCTCGACGGCGCGATAGCGCAGCATCAGGTGCGGAAAGTCGAGATTGAATTCGTGCGGCGGGACGTAGGGGCACTTCGTCAGGAAACACATGTCGCACAGCGTGCAGGCGTTCACGACCTGCTTGAAGTCCTTGCTGTCGACGCTGTCCAGCTCGCCGGTCGGCGCGTTGTCCACGAGGTCGAACAGCCGCGGAAAGCTGTCGCAGAGATTGAAGCAGCGCCGGCAGCCATGGCAGATGTCGAACACGCGATGCAATTCGGCGTCGAGCTTCGCCTCGTCATAGAAATCCGGCCGGTCCCAGCCCAGCGGATGACGCACCGGCGCGTCCAGGCTTCCTTCACGCATGTCGGCAATTCCCGGCCCCTTCCTGAAAGGGACCCCCTAAAGCGATGAGCGGGCGCGGCTCAAGGCGCAGGCGGCGCCGGCATTCCGCGGGGGAATGCCGGCGTCCGACGCGCGGCAGACAGGCATCAGCCGATCGTGTCGAGGGCCTTCTGGAACCGGCCGGCGTGGGACTTCTCGGCCTTCGCCAGGGTCTCGAACCAGTCGGCGATCTCGTCGAAGCCTTCCTGGCGCGCGGTGCGCGCCATGCCCGGGTACATGTCGGTGTACTCGTGCGTCTCGCCGGCGATCGCGGCCTTGAGGTTCTGCGCGGTCGAGCCGATCGGCAGGCCCGTGGCCGGGTCGCCGGTCTGCTCGAGGAACTCCAGATGGCCATGGGCGTGGCCGGTCTCGCCTTCGGCGGTCGACCGGAACACGGCCGAGACGTCGTTGTAGCCTTCGACGTCCGCCTTCTGGGCGAAATACAGGTAGCGGCGGTTGGCCTGGCTTTCGCCGGCGAACGCGTCCTTCAGGTTCTTTTCCGTCTTGCTGTTCTTCAGCGCCGTCATTTTTCGTCTCCTCTTGGATCCCGCGGCCGATCGCGGGAAATCACCCCAACGATGCGTTGTTCGCGAAGCGACGTACCGGCAAGCCAAGTTCGCCGTCGCCTCGCGCCACTCTATAGGCGCCCGGCACGCTTCGTGTCAATAGATTAGAATTGTTGTAGAAAGTTTATTAGGGCGCTGACAGATCAGCGTTACGATTGATGGCCGCGCACCCGGATGATGACATCCACGCGGTCGATCGCGGTGCCCGCCGGCGGTTCCGGCAGGGCGGCGACGCTCAAGCGGCTGTGGTCGATGTCCACCAGCTTGCCGTCCTCGGCATGATAGAAATGGTGGTGGTTGGTGGTGTTGGTGTCGAAATAGGCGCGGCCGGATTCGACCACCACCTCGCGCAGCAGGCCCACCGCGGTGAACTGGTGCAGCGTGTTGTAGACCGTCGCCAGGCTGACGCGCATCTCGGCCGCCACCGCCTCGGCATGAAGCTGCTCGGCCGAGACGTGCCGGTCGGCGCCGTCGAACAGCAGCTTCGCCAAGGCAAGGCGCTGGCGGGTCGGCCGCAGTCCAACGGCCTTCAGCCGGTCAAGCGCCCGCGCGTAGGGCCGGGTGTCGGGGATGGTCATCATCGCAGGGCAATATATAGGAATACCTTGGAATAAGTCAAACCCTGGCGGTAAGCGCCTGATTTGTCACTGCGCTTTTTATGGCTTTCAGTCGCCGGTGCGGATACGCTCGACCAGTTGCTGCACGGTCGGGATGAACCCGTTCGAATAGAACGGGTCGTCCTTGAATCGGAAGGCGTTGTGGCCGGCAAACATCAACTGATGCTCGATGTCGGCGGTATGGGCGATATCCTGCAGCGTCTTCTGGATGCAGAATGAGCGCGGATCGGCCTTCTTGCCGGTCGAGCCCTGCTCGTTCTGCGCCCAGTTCGAGAAGGCGCAGGCCGACAGGCAGCCCATGCAGTTGATCTGGTCGATGCGGATCTCCTCGGCCTCCTTCGGCGTGACGAAGATCAGCGTCGAATCCGGCGTGCGCAACGCCTCGGTGAACCCCTGGGAAATCCAGCCCGTGGCGCGCTCGCGGTCGCTGGCCGCGACGTAGACCAGCCGCTTGCGCGCGCCGACGGCAAGCTCCGTCAGGTGCTCGCCGACCTTCTCGACGGTGAAGGGGATCTGCCGCTCGCTGCGCCCCTTGAGCCGCCGCAGGAAATCGTTCTCCACCGCCGAGGAATAGAAGCCGGTCGGGCTGAAGCGGTTGAGATAGACATCGCCCTCGCTCAACGTCAGCAGGCGACGCTTCCAGGCCTCGGAGATCGGGCTTTCCTGGGTCAGCAGTGGACGGGTGCCGAACTGGAAGGCGACCGGCCCGATCTCGGGATTGTCCAGCCAGTGCTCCCACTCGCGCAGGAACCACACGCCGCCGGCCATGAAGATCGGCGTCATCGTCAGGCCGAACTCGGCCATCTGCGTGCGCAGTTCGGCCACGCGGGGAAAGGGATCTTCCGGCCGCGCGGGATCCTCGCTGTTCGACAGGCCGTTATGGCCGCCGGCGAGCCAGGGGTCCTCGTAGACCACGCCGCCCAGCAATTCGCGGAACTTGTGGTAGGCGCGCTTCCACAGCGCGCGGAAGGCCCGCGCGCTGGAGACGATCGGATAGTAGTGGATGCCGTAGCTCGCGCAGATCTCGGCGATCCGGTAGGGCATGCCGGCGCCGCAGGTGACGCCGTGGATCAGCCCCTTGGCGCCTTCCAGCACGCCGTGCAGCACGCGCTCGGCCGCCGCCATCTCCCACAGCACGTTCATGTGGATGCGGCCGCGCCCGGCGGCCTGGTCCCAGGCGATGCGCGCCTGGTTGATGCCGCCCTTGATCGCATAGGCGATCAGTTCCTCGTGCCGCTCGCGCCGCGTGCGGCCGAAGTAGTGCTGCGGGATGACGTTGCCGGCGCCGTCGAAGGAATCGGCGTTGACGCCCGAGAAGGTGCCGACGCCGCCGGCCGCGGCCCACGCCCCCGAGCTCTCGCCGTTCGAGACGGAGATGCCCTTGCCGCCTTCCACCAGCGGCAGCACCTCGCGTCCCGAGATCACCAACGGCTGCAGCATACGCATCCGAGGTCGTCCTCCCGCCCGGGCTGTCTTCTTGTTCTAGGGCGGACGCCGCTTTAGCGCCCGCCCCGGTCCCAGCCCACCTGTTCGTCAGCGGCCGCCGCGGCCGTGGCGCCGCGGCCGGTCGGCGTCGCCGCCGCCCTGGCCACGCTGGTCGGCGCCCACCGGCCCGCCCAGGTCGGCGCCGGTCTGCTGGTCGACCTGCTTCATGCTGAGCTTGACCTTGCCGCGATCGTCGAACCCGATCACCTTGACCTTGACCGTGTCGCCCATCTTGACCACCTCGTCCACGGTCTGCGGCCGCCGGTCGGCGACCAGCTCGCTGATGTGGACCAGGCCGTCGCGGCTGCCCAGGAAGTTCACGAAGGCGCCGAAGTCGACGACCTTCACGACCTTGCCGGTGTAGATCACGCCGAGTTCGGGTTCGGCGACGATGTTGCGGATCCAGTCGATCGCCGCCTGGCCGGCGCGCTCGTCCACGGCCGCGACCTTCACCGTGCCGTCGTCCTCGATGTCGATCTTGGCGCCGGTGACCTCGCATATCTCGCGGATCACCTTGCCGCCGGTCCCGATCACTTCGCGGATCTTGTCCTTCGGGATGTTCATGACGGTGATGCGCGGCGCGTTCGAGCTGACCGCCTCGCGGGCGTGGTCGAGCGCCTTCTTCATCTCGCCCAGGATGTGCATGCGCCCGTCCTTGGCCTGGCCGAGCGCCACCTTCATGATCGCCTCGGTGATCGAGGTGATCTTGATGTCCATCTGCAGCGCGGTCACGCCCTCTTCGGTGCCCGCCACCTTGAAGTCCATGTCGCCGAGATGGTCCTCGTCGCCCAGGATGTCCGACAGCACGGCGTAGCCGTGGTCCTCCTTGATGAGGCCCATGGCGATGCCGGCCACCGGCCGCGCCAGCGGCACGCCCGCGTCCATCAGCGCCAGGGACGAACCGCACACCGAGGCCATCGACGACGAGCCGTTCGACTCGGTGATCTCCGAGACCACCCGCATCGTGTAGGGGAAGGTCTCCTTGGCCGGCAGCAGGGGATGCACCGCGCGCCAGGCAAGCTTGCCGTGGCCGATCTCGCGCCGGCCCGGCGAGCCCATGCGGCCCGCCTCGCCGACCGAGTAGGGCGGGAAGTTGTAGTGCAGCAGGAAGTGCTCGCGGTACTCGCCCTCCAGCGCGTCGATGATCTGCTCGTCCTGGCCGGTGCCGAGCGTGGCCACGACGATCGCCTGGGTCTCGCCGCGGGTGAACAG
This sequence comes from Alphaproteobacteria bacterium, assembly GCA_020846275.1. Lineage (GTDB taxonomy): Bacteria > Pseudomonadota > Alphaproteobacteria > JAEULC01 > JAEULC01 > JAEULC01. Next base: position 32,239 of record JADLEG010000031.1, on the reverse strand, counting down.
CGCCGAGCCGTGCGCGCGCGGCAGCACGCCGACCTCGCACACGATCGGGCGCACCGTCTTGCCGTCGCGCCCGTCGATGCGCTTTCCGGTCGAAAGGATCGTGCCGCGCACGACGTCGCTTTCGAGCTCCTTGAAGAGCTTGCCGAACAGCGAGACGTCGGGCGCCGGATCGGCGCCGAGCGCGGCAAGCGCCGCGGTCTTCACCGCCGCGACCTTGTCCTGGCGCGCCTGCTTGGCGGTGATCGAATAGGCCTCGCGCAGGCCGGCCTCGGCCAGCGACTTGACCTTGTCGCGCAACGCCGCCGTGCCGTCCGCCTCGGTCGGAACCGCCCAGGGTTCCTTGGCGCAGGCTTCGGCCAGCTGCACGATCGCCTGGATCACCGGCTGGAAGCCCTGATGGCCGAACATGACCGCGCCGAGCATCACGTCCTCGGGCAGTTCCTGCGCCTCGGACTCGACCATCAGCACGCCGTCGGTGGTGCCGGCGACGATCAGGTCGAGCTTCGAGCTCGACATCTCGTCACGCTGCGGGTTCAGCTTGTACTGGCCGTCGATATAGCCGACGCGCGCCGCGCCGATCGGTCCCAGGAACGGAATCCCCGAGATCGTCAGCGCCGCCGAGGTGCCGACCATCGCCACGATGTCCGGATCGTTCTCGAGGTCGTGGCTGAGCGTGGTGCAGATCACCTGCACCTCGTTGCGGAAGCCTTCCATGAACAGCGGGCGGATCGGGCGGTCGATCAGACGGGAGGTCAGCACCTCCTTCTCGGTCGGGCGCCCCTCGCGCTTGAAGAAGCCGCCGGGAATCTTGCCGGCGGCGAAGGTCTTTTCCTGGTAGTGCACGGTCAGCGGGAAGAAGTCGATCCCCGCCCGCGGCTGCTTGGCGCCCACAACCGTGCACAGCACGACGGTCTCGCCATAAGTGACCAGCACGGCGCCGTCCGCCTGGCGCGCCATCTTGCCGGTCTCGAGCACGAGGCGCCGGCCGCCCCAGTCCAGTTCCTTGCGAAATACGTTGAACATCGTCCTAGATTCCTTCCACATCCATTCGGCGCCGCGCCGGATTGCGCTCGCGCCAGCGGGTGCGGCCCGGGGCCGCCGCCCGCGTGCGTCCAGGCGCATCGTCGCGCGGACCTTCCAGGCCCGCGCGCATCCGCGCTTGATCCGCGCCGCCGGTCATCGCCGCATCATTGCGGAACGCTGCCCGGCCTGCCGCGCCGCCCCTAGCGACGCAACCCCAGACGCTTGATCAGATCGTCGTAGCGCTTGTTGTCCTTGCGCTTCAGGTAGTCGAGCAGACGGCGACGCTGGCCGACCATGACCAGAAGCCCACGCCGCGAATGGTGATCCTTCAGGTGCGTGCCGAGATGCTCGGTCAGGTTGTTGATGCGCTCGCTCAAGACCGCGACCTGGACTTCCGGCGAACCCGTGTCGCCTTCCTTGGTGGCGTATTCCTTGACGACCGTCTGCTTGCGCTCAGCGGTGATCGACATCGGTTGCTCCTTCAAGAAGGGGGTTGAGCACGCGAACCGGGCGGACCGTGGCGCCGTCGCGTCGGGCCAGCGCGACCGCGCGGCCCTCGGCCATGACGCACAGCTCCGCGCCGTCCTCGAGGCCCTCGAGCCTGTCGATGTCGGCGCGGCGCAGCAGGGCGATCGCTTGTCCGCTGCGCAGCCGGTTCGCTTCGGCGCCGGTCACGGCCAATGCCGGGATGTCGTCCAGCACGGTCTGGACCGGCGCTATGGGCGGCGGACTATGCCCCAAGCCCCGCAAGTAATCCAGGGTAATTGCGGCATTTTCCGTGAACGGACCGACCTTCAGCCGGCGCAACCCGTCGATATGGGCGACCGTGCCGAGGGCCAGCGCGAGGTCGCGGGCCAGGGCGCGCATATAGGTGCCGCTGCCGCAATCGACCGCGAAATCCGCGTGGTCGGCGTCGGGTTGGCCCAGCAATTCGAAGCGGTAAACGTTAACGACCCGGGGGGTCAAGACGACCGGGGTGTTGGCCCGCGCCAGGTCGTAGGCGCGCTCGCCATCCACCTTGACCGCCGAAAACGCCGGCGGGACCTGGGTGATCGCCCCGGTGAAGCGCGGCAGGGCGGCCCGGATCGACGCCGCATCCGGCCGGTGGTCCGAGGTCGCCACCACCGCCCCCTCGCGGTCGTCGGTGGTGCGCTGCTCGCCCCACCGGACCCGGAACCAGTAGGCCTTGGGACGGTCGGCCAGATGCGGGATGGTCTTGGTGGCCTCGCCCAGCGCGATCGGCAGCACGCCGGTGGCGATCGGATCGAGCGTGCCGGCGTGGCCCGCCTTGGCCGCGTCGAGCAGCCGTCGCACGGCTCCCACGACCTGGGTCGAGGTCATGCCCGCGGGCTTGTCGATCACGATCCAGCCGTCGACCACCCGACCGCGCCGCCTACGCCCCATGGCCGTCCTCTCCGGGCGCGATCTCTTTCAGCACGCGCTCGATCCGGCTGGCGTTGTCGAACGAGGTATCGAGCACGAAGCGCAGCCTGGGCGTGTAGCGCAGCCGCACCTCCGTGGCCATCAGACCGCGCAGATGGGCGCCGGCGTGGTTGAGCGCCTTGACGGCCTCGGTCCCGCCCACGCCGCCCAGCGGCGTAACGAACGCGGTCGCGTTCTTCAGATCGGGGCTGACGCGAACCTCGGTGACGGTGATCGACAATCCGGCAAGCGCCGGGTCGCGCAGCACGCCGCGTTCCAGCAGGCGCGCGAGCGCATGGCGCAGCTCCTCGCCCACGCGCAAGGGACGCTGGCCCGCGCCGCGTTCGGTCGTTGGTGTTTTCCGTCGGGGCATCCGCGTTCCTCGAGCCCGCGCCTGGCCGGCGCGGGCTCAGGCCAGGCGCGTCAGGCGAGCTGGCGCGCCACTTCCTCCATCTCGAAGCACTCGATCGTGTCGCCGGGCTGGATGTCCTGGTAGTTCTCGAAGGCCATGCCGCACTCGAAGCCTTCCTTGACCTCGCGCACCTCGTCCTTGAAGCGCTTGAGGGTCTTCAGGCTGCCTTCGTGGACGACCACGTTGTCGCGCAGCAGGCGCACCTTGGCGCCGCGCTTGACCACGCCCTCGCTGACCCGGCAGCCCGCGACCTTGCCCGACTTCGAGATGTTGAAGACCTGCAGGATCTGGGCGTTGCCCAGGAACCGCTCGCGCACGGTCGGCGCCAAGAGGCCGCCCAGCATCGCCTTGGCGTCGTCGATCACGTTGTAGATGATCGAGTAGTAGCGGATGTCGACGCCGTCGCGCCGCGCCAGTTCGCGCGCCTGCGGGTTGGCGCGGACGTTGAAGCCGATGACGATCGCCCGGCTGGCGTTGGCGAGCGTGACGTCCGACTCGTTGATGCCGCCGACGCCGGAATGCAGGATCCGGACGGCGACCTCGTCGGTCGACAGCTTCTGCAGCGTGCCGGCGATCGCTTCGATCGAACCCTGGACGTCGGCCTTGATGACGACCGGCAGCTCCTTCGCCTCGCCGGCGGCGATGCGCGAGAAGATCTGCTCGACCGTGCCGCGCGCCGTGGCGGCGGCGGCGGCCGAGCGGCGCTTCTGCTGGCGGAACGCCGTCACGTCGCGCGCACGTCCCTCGTTCTCGACCACCAGCAGCTCGTCGCCGGCCAGCGGCGCCGAATTGAGGCCGAGCACCTCGACCGGCGTGGCCGGCCCGGCGTCGTCGACCTTGCGCCCGCGATCATCGGTCAGCGCGCGCACGCGGCCCCATTCGGACCCGGCGACGACGATGTCCCCGACATGCAGCGTGCCGCGCTGCACCAGCACGGTCGCCACCACGCCGCGGCCGCGGTCGAGCTTGGCCTCGACCACGGTGCCTTCGGCCGGCCGCTTCGCGTTGGCCTTGAGGTCGAGGATCTCGGCCTGCAGCAGGATGGCCTCTTCGAGCTTGTCGAGGTTCAGCTTCTTGGTCGCCGAAACCTCGACCGTCTGCACCTCGCCGCCCAGCTGCTCGGCCTGGATCTCGTATTGCAGCAGGTCGGTGCGCACCTTGTCGGGATTGGCGTCGGCCTTGTCGATCTTGTTGATCGCCACGATGATCGGCACGTTCGCCGCCTTGGCGTGGCGGATCGCCTCGACCGTCTGGGCCATGATGCTGTCGTCGGCGGCCACCACCAGGACGACGATGTCGGTCACGTTGGCGCCGCGCGCGCGCATCTCGGTGAAGGCGGCGTGGCCGGGCGTGTCGATGAAGGTGATCTTCTTGCCCGAGGCCAGCACCACCTGGTAGGCGCCGATATGCTGGGTAATGCCGCCGGCCTCGTGCTTGGCCACGTCGGTCTCGCGCAGCGCGTCGAGCAGCGAGGTCTTGCCGTGGTCGACGTGGCCCATGATCGTGACGATCGGCGGCCGCGGCGCCAGGTTGGCGTCCTCGTCGACCGCGCCCTTCAGCCCGATCTCCACGTCCGATTCGGCGACGCGCTTCAGCTTGTGGCCGAACTCGGTCACGATCAGCTCGGCCGTGTCCGCGTCGATCACCTGGTTGATCGTCGCCATCACGCCCATCTTCATCAGCGACTTGATCACGTCGGCGCCGCGCTCGGCCATGCGGTTGGCCAGTTCCTGCACCGTGATGGTCTCGGGCACCACCACCTCGCGGATGACCTTCTGGTCCGCCGCCGCGGCCTGGAGCTGGCGCAGCCGCTCCTTCTCGCGCGCGCGCTTGACCGCCGCCAGCGAACGGACGCGGTCGTCGGCGCTGTCGTCGAGCGCCTGGGCCACCGTGATCTTGCCGGCGCGGCGGCGCTCGTCGCCCGCCGGGCGGGCGGGCGGGCGCTTCGGCTTGACGTCGGCCTTGAGGCCCGGGCGCTTGGCGCGCGCCGCCGATTCCTCGTCCTCCGGCTCCAGCACGCGGGCATGCGCCGGCACGACCGGTGCGACGGCCGGCTTGGCCGGCACGGCGACGCCCGCCGGCGGATGGGCCACGGCCGGCTTGGCGCCCTTGACATGTTCGGTGGCGCGGCGCTGCACCATCTCCTCGTCGCTGCGCCGACGTTCTTCCTCGGCCTGGCGGCGGCGTTCCTCTTCCTCGGTCTTGCGGCGCGCCTCTTCGGCGCTGCGGCGATCCTCCTCGGCCTTGCGGCGGCGCTGCTCCTCGTCGAGGCGGCGGTGCTCCTCGATGTCGGCAAGCTTGCGCGCCTCCTCGTCCTTGATCGCGCCCTGCAGCGCCTTCAGGCGCCGCGCGCTCTCGTCCTTGGTCAGGACATGGGCGTGGCGCGCCGCGTCGGTGTCGCCGCCGACGTTGCCCTCGCCCAAGGTTTCGCCCGACACGCGCGCTTGCGCCTCGCCGGGCTGGCCGGGCACGAAGCTGCGCTTGCGCTTGACCTCGACCTGCACCGTCTTGCTGCGGCCATGCGAGAAGCTTTGCCGGACCTGGCCGGTCTCGACCGTCTTCTTCAGCTCGAGCTTGCCGCGCGGCGCCAGGCTCAGCTTCTTCTTTTCGCTCTGGGCGTCCTTGGATTCTTCCATGTCACACGCTGTCCCAAGTTTCCGGCAAGCCGCCGGCAGGCGGCGGTTCCGGGCGCAGCCCGGCCAGGCGGCCGGCATCCTCGATCAACCGGCGGCAGAACGGGCCCTCGGCCACCGCGGCCTGGGCCGTGCGGCCCCGCGCGAAGGCGCGCCCGATCTCCTCGCCGTTCAGAACCTCGATCCGCGCCGGACGCACGCTCCAGCGGCGCCGCGCATCCGCGCCCGCGTCGCTTGCCAGCACCAGAAGCCCGGCGTTCCCGTCGTCGAACCACTGCTCGACCTTGGCGGCGCCGGCGACCGCCTGGCCGGCGCGCCGCGCCAGGCCGAGCGCGTCGACCAGGCGCTGGACGAGCAGCCGCTCGACCAGCGCCGCCAGCCCGTCGGGCACCGTGACCGGGCCGCGGAAGGCGCGCGCGAACAGCTTGCGGTCGACCGCCTGCGCGATCGCCGCCGCGCTGGGCGTCAGCCACACGCCGCGGCCGGGCAGGCGGCCGGCTGCGTCCGGCGTAAGGACGCCGCCCGGCGACAGCACGAAGCGCAGCAGCGCATGGCGCGGCGACGACGTACCCGCGGCGATGCAACGGCGGAGTTTTTCGTCCGCCGTCTTCGCCCCGCCGCCGGCCGCTTTCGCGGCCGGGATTTCCGTCGTCGCCAGGATCATCGCTCGTATGCCGACCTCAGCTCGTCTTGGCGGCTTCGGCCGCCGCGTCTTCCTTGTCGAACCAGTGCTGGCGCGCCGCCATGATCGCGGCGTTCGCCTGCTCCTCGGTGAAGGGCATGCCCTTGAGCATTTCCAGCAGCTCGTCGCTGGCCAGGTCGCCCAGGTCGTCCAGCGTCTTGACGCCGCCTTCGCCCAGCTTCGCCAGCATCGCCGAGTTCATGCCGGGGATCGCCGCCACCTCGTCGGTCACGCCCAGCTCCCTGCGCCGCGCGGTGAAGCGCGCCTCCTGCTCCTCGAGATAGGTCTTGGCGCGGTTCTGCAGCTCCTCGGCCACGCCCTCGTCGAACCCCTCGATCGCCGACAATTCCTCGATCGGCACCATGGCGACGTCCTCGACCTTCGTGAAGCCTTCGGTGACCAGCAGATGGGCCACCACGTCCTCGACGTCCAGCGCGTCGATGAAGAGCTGCGAGCGGGTGCGGAACTCCTCCTGGCGGCGGTCGGATTCCTCGCGCTCGGTCAGGATGTCGATGTTCCAGCCCGTCAGCATCGAGGCCAGACGCACGTTCTGGCCGCGCCGGCCGATGGCGAGCGAGAGCTGGTCGTCCGGCACCACCACGTCGATGCGGTGCGCGTCCTCGTCCAGCACGACCTTGGCCACCTCGGCCGGGGCCAGCGCGTTGACCACGAAGGTGGCGGGGTCCTGCGACCACGGAATGATGTCGATCTTCTCGCCCTGCAGTTCGCTGACCACCGCCTGGACGCGGCTGCCGCGCATGCCGACGCAGGCGCCCACGGGGTCGATGCCGCTGTCGTTGGAGATCACGGCGATCTTGGCCCGGCTGCCGGGATCGCGCGCGACGGCCTTGATCTCGATGATGTTGTCGTAGATCTCGGGCACTTCCTGCGCGAACAGCTTGGCCATGAACTGCGGATGCGTGCGCGACAGGAAGATCTGCGGGCCGCGCTGCTCGCGCCTGACGTCGAAGATGTAGGCGCGAACGCGGTCGCCGCGGCGGAAGTTCTCGCGCGGCAGCATCTCGTCGCGGCGCAGGAACGCCTCTGCCCGGCCCAGGTCGACCGTGATGTTGCCGAATTCGAGGCGCTTGACCAAGCCGTTGACGATCTCGCCGACGCGGTCCTTGTACTCCTCGAACTGGCGGTCGCGCTCGGCCTCGCGTACCTTCTGGACGATCACCTGCTTGGCGGTCTGCGCGGCGATGCGGCCGAAATCGATCGGCGGCAGCGGGTCGACGATGAAGCCGCCGACCTCGATCGCGGGATCGAGCTTCCTGGCCTCGGCCAGCGGGATCTGCGTCGCCTCGTTCTCCACCGGGTCCGCCGCCTGGCGATAGCGCGACAGCTTGACCGAGCCGTTCGAGCGGTCGATCACCGCGCGGATGTCGTGCTCGTGGCCGTACTTGGAGCGGCCGGCCTTCTGGATCGCGAGCTCCATGGCCTCCAGCACCTGTTCGCGTTCGATGCCCTTTTCGCGGGCGACCGCGTCGGCGACCTGCAGCAGCTCGATGCGGGGAATCGTGACCGTATCCATGTCAGTCCATTCGTCCTTGATCGGCGTTCCTTGGTTCGTCCTTGGCGGCGTTCGACTTCGCGCCGCGCAGGCTGGCGGCGATCAGCTCGTCCGTCAGCACCAGCTTCGCGCGCTGGATCTCGGCCAGCGGCAGATCGATGCGTCCCTCGACCTGGTCCAGGCGCACCGCGTCGCCGACCAGGCCCACGATCCTGCCGCGGAAGCGCTTGCGTCCGCCGATCGGCCAGCGCGTGTCGACCCGGGCCTCGTGGCCGGCGAAGCGCTCGTAGTCGCGCGGCTTGACCAGCGGGCGGTCGATGCCGGGCGAGCTCGCCTCGAGCACGAAGGCCCCGGGCAGCGGATCGGCCACGTCCAGCAGCGCCGAGACGGCGCGGCTGATCTCGGTGCAGTCCTCGACCGTCATCGCCTTGCCGTCGGCGCGCTCGGCCATTACCTGCAGCGTCGGACGGTCGCGGCCGCCCGACATCTGCACGCGCACGAGCTCATAGCCCATCGCCGACAGCGACGGCTCGATCAGCCGCGTGACCTCGTTCACCGGATCGCTCAACCCGCTCCTCTTTGGCCGTGTCGCCTCCGCGCGCTCTTGCGAAGCAGCGCACAACGACGTCGGCCTTTGCCATTGCCAGATCGTGGCCACAAAAAAATGGGCCGGCGGCCCATTTTTTGTTTACGAGCCCGCCACCTAGCCGGACCCCTATGCGATGGCGTGGTTCCTATACCATTTCGCCTTCAGCCGCAAGGGTTAACGGGACGCAAGCCCCGCCGCCATCGCCGCGCGCGGCCGGCGCTCGAGCTCGAAGAACACCGGCACGCGGCCGGCCCGGCGCGCCTTTTCCTCGTAGCGGCTGGATGGCGCGTCGGTCGGCTGCCATCCCGGCGCGCCGAGGCCGCCGGCTGCCAGGCGAAAGCCCGCGTGCGATGCCGACAGCTCGGCCATCGCCCCGGCATAGATGGGATCGTCGGTCGCCAGCCGCAAGAAGCCGCCATCGACGATCAGCCGGGCCAGTCCGTCGAGCGTGGCGGGCGACACCAGGCGGCGGCGCTGGTGGCGCGTCTTCGGCCAGGGATCGGGAAACAGGATGAACACCCGATCCAGGCTGGCGTCGGCAAGGGCCGCCAGCAGCGGGCGGCCGTCATCGGGCAGGATGCGGACATTGGCCAGTTCCTCCGCATCCACCCGGCGCAGCAGCGAAGCGACGCCGTTCTCGAACGGCTCGCAGCCGATGAAGCCGACATCGGGTCGGGCCTTGGCCTGCGCCGCCAGGTGCTCGCCACCGCCGAAACCGAGTTCAAGCCACACCGCATTGACGGTCCGGTCGAACAGCGAGCGCGGGTCGATGCTGGCTGGGCGCGCCGCCAGCACCGCTGCCGGCACGCGAATGCGCGGCAGCAACTCCTCGACCAGCCGCGCGCGTTCGGGCCGCAGCGGCCGGCCGCGACGCCGGCCATAGGTCCGCAGGTCCCCTGTCCTCGGATGCGCGGGGGGCTTGGCGGGATCGGTCATCGCCCGATCCCCGCGGGGTGGCTCCCGGCTACCGCCCGTTGAACGCCGACTTCAGCGCCGGCACCAGGTCGGTCTTCTCCCAGGAGAAGCCGCCGTCCTTGGTCGGCGTGCGGCCGAAATGGCCGTAGGCCGAGGTGCGGGCGTAGATGGGCCGGTTCAGGTTCAGGTGCTCGCGGATGCCGCGCGGACTGAGGTTCACCAGCTCCTGCAGCACCTTGGACAGGCGCTGCTCGTCGACCTCGCCGGTGCCCTGGGTGTCGACATAGACGCTCAGGGGATGCGACACGCCGATCGCGTAGGAGAGCTGGATCACGCAGCGCCGGGCCAGACCCGCGGCGACCACGTTCTTGGCCAGGTAGCGGGCGGCATAGGCGGCCGAGCGGTCGACCTTGGTCGGATCCTTGCCCGAGAACGCGCCGCCGCCGTGCGGCGCCGCGCCGCCATAGGTATCGACGATGATCTTGCGGCCGGTCAGGCCGGAGTCCCCGTCCGGGCCGCCGATCACGAACCGCCCGGTCGGGTTGACGTAGAACTGGTTGTCGTCCTCGGGCATGCCGACGGACTTCAGGACCTTTTCGACATAGGGCCTGACGATCGCCTTGATGTCGCCCGACTCCAGCTCGCGGCCCTTCTTGTCCTTGGCGGCGTGCTGGGTGGAAACGACGACGGCGGTGCAGGCCACCGGCCGACCGTGCACGTAGCGCAGCGTAACCTGCGACTTGGCGTCGGGCAGCAGGATCGGCTCCTTGCCGGAATGGCGCACGTCGGCGAGTGCGTGCAGGATGTTGTGCGCGTACTGGATCGGCGCCGGCATCAACTCGGGCGTCTCGTCGCAGGCATAGCCGAACATGATGCCCTGGTCGCCCGCGCCCTCGTCCTTGTTGCCCGAGGCGTCGACGCCCTGGGCGATGTCGGCCGACTGGCCGTGCAGCTTGTTCAGGATCTTGGCGGTCTTCCAGTGGAAGCCCTTCTGCTCGTAGCCGATCTCCTTGATCGCGGCGCGGGCCAGGGTCTCGATCTTCTTCTTGTTGATGGCGCCGTTCTTCAGCATCGGCGCGCGCGGGCCGCAGGCCTTCTTGTTCAGGCGAACCTCGCCGGCGATGCACATGAAATTGGTGGTCGCCAAAGTCTCGCAGGCGACGCGCGCCTGCGGGTCGGCGGCAAGGAACGCGTCGACCACCGCGTCGGAGATGCGGTCGCACACCTTGTCCGGATGACCCTCGGACACGGATTCGCTGGTGAAGACGTAATCGCTGAGCGGCAAGATCTTCCCCCTATCGCTGACGCCGGTTGCGTTGGCGGGTAACGCGGCCCTTTGGGCCCTCAAAGGGATGCATCGCGCGCGCCGGCGCGGGCCGAAGCGAACGACGCGATGCGGACGGGCGGTCTTGTGACGGGGTTTGCCGTTGGCGTCAAGCGAAATGGCGGCCGGCCGGAGAGCCAGACCACTGGAGCCAAACCACTGGAAAAGGAAGTGGAATCGGCCGCAAGCCGTTGCGTCAGGCGGCGCTGGCGGCGCTCATCGTCTTGATCAGGTCGAACACGCGCTGGCGGACCGAGGTGTCGTCGATGCGGTAGTAGGCGCGCACCAGTTCCAGCGTCTCGCGCTTGGCGATCGGCGCCTTGCCGCCGTCGAACTCCGCGCGGTCCTCGCTGGCCTTGCGCTTGCCCTGCTTGGCGGGAGCCTCCTCCACCATGTCCTCGAAGAAGAACGACATCGGGACGTCGAGCACGCGGCTGAGGTCGTAGAGGCGGCTGGCGCCGACGCGGTTCGAGCCGCGCTCGTATTTCTGCACCTGCTGGAAGGTGAGCCCGATCAGTTCGCCCAGCCGCTCCTGGCTGAGGCCGAGAAGGGTGCGCCGCAGACGGATGCGCGCGCCGACATGCACATCGATCGGATGCGAACCGCCGCCGCGGCGGCGGCGCGGTCCCGCGCGTCTTGCTTTGGAACGAGATGCCATTCCGTGAACGCCTTTTTTTGAGCCCTGTCCGATGAACATTACAGCGCGCGAACGGGCGAATGGTTGCTTGCCGCGCGCGACAGCATTCATGCCTCGCTTGCATAGAAATCGCAATGCTAATCAAAGGCAATAGGCTCTGTATCGAATTGCGGTACTGTTATTGAAAACGCTTACAGTTTCCTGCTTGGAAAGTGCGGCAAACCGGGCGCACGGCGACGCGGGCGAGCAGCGCGTTCGCTCCCTGCGAATGGACGTTCGGCGTTTGGGTGGCACGCGGGAGTTTCGAGGCTATGCGCGTTCGGTCCTGGCGAACGCAAACGCCGCCACCGCCACCGCAAGCAGCATTGCCAGCACGATCCAATCCCCCAGCCGGGCAAAAATCGTGGGCGCGAGGAGCGCGCGCGGAAGCGGTACGTCGAGGACGCCTTCGCGACCGAGGTCGAGCCTGGCGACGACGCGGCCATAGGCGTCGACGACGCCGGAGATGCCGGTGTTGGCCGAGCGCACCAGCGGCAAGCCTTCTTCCACCGCGCGCATCCGGGCCTGGGCAAAATGCTGGCGCGGGCCGGGACTGTCGCCGTACCAGCCGTCATTCGTGATGTTGAGCAGCCAATGCGGCCGGTCGGCGGCATCGAGCACGTGGCCGGGGAAGATCACCTCGTAGCAAATCAACGGGCTGACCGGCGGCAAGCCCGCAAGCCGCATGGTGCGCGGTCCCGGACCGGCGGAATAGTCCGACGCGCCCTGCACGATCTTGGTCAGCGGCAGGTAATCCTTGAACGGCACGTACTCGCCGAGGGGAACGAGGTGAAACTTGTCGTAGGCGGCCGTGACCTGGCCGCGGTCGTCGACGGCGAGAAGGCTGTTCCACAGGTGCCGCTCGCCGCCCTCGACGCTGCGGCGCGGCGCGCCGGTCAAGAGCAGGCCGCCCGGCGGCACGACCCGCGCGACCATGTCGAGCGCGGGCTTCTGCTCGGCCAGGAAGAAGGTCGCCGCCGTCTCGGGCCAGATCACATGGGTGACCGGCCGGCGTGCCGCGCCGGCGCTCAGTTGCAGATGGTGCAGGAAATTGGCTTCGTGCCGCGCGCGGTTCCATTTGTTGACCTGCTCGACATTGGGCTGCACGACGCGCAGCACCACACCCGGCACCGGGTCGTCGCCCGTCGCCGGCGCCGCCGACAGCCGCATCGCGCCAAAGGCGAACACACCGAGCGGGACCACCGTCGCCGCGGCGATCGAAATCAAGCCCACCATCGGCGCGCGCGGCCGTTCCGCCAGCACCGTGGGCATCGCCGAGACCGTCACGGTCATCAGGCTGAGGCCCCACACGCCCGTGACGGAGGCGATCTGCAGCATGGGGTCCGAGAACGCCCAGGCGTAGCCGATGAGGTTCCAGGGGAAGCCGCTGAACATCGCCCCGCGCAGCCATTCGGCCGCCATCCACAATCCCGCCAGCGCCAGCACCCGCCCGGCGCCGCGTATCGGCACGGCGCGCGTCGCCATCGCGGCCAGGCCGGTGAACAGCGCCATGATGGAGGGCAGGAAACCGACCACGATCGGATAGACCGGCAGGTACTTCCACCCGAAGATCAGCAGCGCATTGACGATCCAGTAGAGTCCCGCCAGGAAATGCCCGAAGCCGAACACCCAGCCGAGCGCGAAGGCGCCGCGCGGACCACGCGTGGCATCGATGAGCCAGACCAGCCCGGTCAGCGAAACCACGGCAAGCGGAACGAGGTGAAACGGCGGCAGCGCCAACGCCAGCAGGGCGCCAAGCAGAAGCGCCAGCAGCGCCCGACGCCATCCGCGCAGCGCCAGCACGCGGCCGCGCCAGCGCGCCATGGCGGCGGCCAGAAAGCTTAAGGGGGAATGTCCGGCTCCGGCGCGGTTTGCCCCGGCGGAAACCGGATGGCTCACGCCGAGTCCGCCGGCTTGGGCAGGTTGCGCACGCGCACGCGCTTGACGCGGCGCGGATCGGCGTCGAGCACCTCGAACTCCAACCCCGAGGCGTGGGTCACCAGCTCGCCCCGCCCGGGCACGCGGCCGGCCACCGCGAACACCAGGCCGCCCAGCGTGTCGATCTGCTCGCGCTCCTCGTCGGTCAGGATCGGGCCGACGCGGCCTTCGAACTCCTCGATCGTCGTGCGCGCGTCGGCAATCAGGCTGCCGTCGGACGCCGGAACCAGCTTGGGGCCTTCGTCGACATCGTGCTCGTCCTCGATCTCGCCGACGATCTCCTCCACAAGGTCCTCGATCGTCACCAGCCCGTCGACGCCGCCGAATTCGTCCACGACCAGCGCCATGTGCAGCCGCGTGCGGCGCATCTCCAGCAGCAGGTCGAGAATCCGCATCGACGGCGCCACGAACAGCACCCGGCGCAGGATCGAGCGCAGGTCGAACGGGCGCGCATTGGCGATGCAGGTCAAGACGTCCTTGACGTGGATCATGCCGATCACGTCGTCCAGGGTCTCGCGATAGACCGGCAGCCGCGAATGCTGCTGGGCGACGAAGATGGCGGTCAGCTCCTCGAGCGAAATGCCCGCCTCGACCGCGATGATATCCGCGCGCGGCACGCTGACATCCTCGGCGGCGAGCGTGCGGAACTTCAGCAGGTTGGTCAGCAGCACGCGCTCGTGCTGGCTGACGTCCTCGCGCGGAAGGTCCTGGGTCTTGATGATCTCGTCGATCGTCTCGCGCAGGTCGTCGCGCGCGCGCGGGCCGCGCAGCCCGCGAATGATCTCGCGCCAGGCGCGGCCGAGCCGTCCCTCGGCGCTGCGCAGGACGGGGCGGTCCTCGGCGCGCGCGGAATCGGCGGCGGTCGGCGCGGAGGTCTGTTCGCTCATGCCGCCGCCCGCCCGAGCCGATAGGGATCGGCGATGCCAAGGCGCGCGAGGATGCGGCGCTCCAGCGCCTCCATGCGCCGCGCGGGCGCGGCCTTGCGGTGATCGTGTCCCAGCAGATGCAGCACGCCATGCACGATCAGGTGGCTTGCATGGTCGGATGCGCTCTTGCCCTGCGCCTTCGCCTCGGCCAGCACCGTCTCCAGCGCCAGCACCACGTCGCCGAGCGGGGCCCGGGGGCCGCCGTCCAGCGGGAAGGACAGCACGTTGGTCGGCTTGTCCTTGCCGCGATAGTCGCGGTTGAGCCGTTGCACCGTCTTGTCGTCGGCCAGCACCAGCGCGATCTCGCCGGCCTCTCCGGCGCGGGAAGCCGCGACCGCGGCCAGGGCGGCGCGGCGCGCGAGCGCGGTGACGCCGGGCACGGCGCGCCGCCAGCGCGCCGCATCCACCCGCACCGCGACCTGGATCGCCTCAGCGCGCATGGCGGCCGTCGCCCAGATCGAGCGCCGGGTCCTCGGCGGACTCGTAGGCGCTGACGATGCGCGTGACCAGCGGATGGCGCACGACGTCCTTCTTGGTGAAGCGGACGAAGGAGATGCCCTCGACCCCGCGCAGCACGTCCTGGGCCACGTCGAGGCCGGATGCCACCCCGCGCGGCAGGTCGATCTGGCTGGGATCGCCGGTCACCGCCATGCGGCCGTTCTCGCCCAGCCTGGTCAGGAACATCTTCATCTGCGTCGGCGTGGTGTTCTGCGCCTCGTCCAGGATGACGAACGCATTGGCCAGCGTGCGGCCGCGCATGAAGGCGAGGGGCGCCACCTCGATCTCGCCCGAGGCGGTGCGCTTGACCACCTGGTCGGCCGGCAGCATGTCGTAGAGCGCGTCGTAGAGCGGGCGCAGGTAGGGATCGACCTTCTCGCGCAGATCGCCCGGCAGATAGCCCAGGCGCTCGCCCGCCTCGACCGCCGGCCGCGACAAGATGATGCGATCGACGCGCCCGGCCAGCAGCATCGCCACCGCCATGCCGACCGCCAGATAGGTCTTGCCGGTGCCCGCCGGCCCCAGGCCGAACACCAGCTCGTGGTCCATCAGCGCGCGGATATAGGCGCCCTGGGTCGGCGTGCGCGGGAAGATGTGGCGCTTGCGGGTGAGGATCGAATTGTCGGCGCCGACGAACCGCGCCAGCGCGTCGCGGTTGAGCGCGCGCTCGGCCGCGCGGTCGCCGCCCCGGTCGCCGCCCCGGTCGCCGCTGGGGCCTGCCGACGCGCCCGCGTCCTCGCCTTCGACCGCCATGCGCAGCGCCGCGTCGACCTCGGCGCCGCCGACGGTGCGGCCGCGCCGCAGCCGGTCGTAGAGCGCATCCAGGGTCGCGCGCGCCAGTTGCTGCGCGCCGGGCGGGCCTTCGATCGCCAGCCGGTTGCCGCGCGAGACCAGCGACACGCCCAGCCGCTGCTCGATGCGCGCGAGATGCTGGTCATGCTCGCCGTAGAGCAGCGGCAGCAGCGAATTGTCGTCGAACTGCAGCAGGACAGGGGCGCCGACCGCGACGGGGGTGGGACCGCTCATGCCGGCACCCGCTCGGCCACAACCGCCGCCGACACCACCGTGCCCGCCAGGCTGTTGGGCTGGGCCGCGCGGATACGTACCGGGCGCAGGTCGCCAAGCTCGATCGTCGGGTCGTCGACGTGAACGGGCTGCAGGAACGGGCTGCGGCCGAGGCTCTGTCCGGCACGGCGGCCGGGTCGGTCGAACAGGATGGGCATCACCCGGCCCACGCAGGCGCGGTTGAAATCGTCCTGCTGGCCGCGCAGCAGCGACTGCAGCCGCGCCAGGCGCTCGGCCTTGACCTGCTCGGGCACCTGCGCCGCCATTTCCGCCGCCGGCGTGCCCGGGCGCGGGCTGTACTTGAAGGAGAAGGCCTGCGCATAGCCGATATCCGCGACCAGCCGCAGCGTGGCGTCGAAGTCGGCATCGCTCTCGCCGGGGAAACCCACGATGAAATCCGACGACAGGGCCAGGTCCGGCCGCGCCGCGCGCAGCCGATCCACCAGCCGGCGGTAGTCGTCGGCGGCGTGGCGACGGTTCATGCGCTCCAGCACCGTGTCCGAGCCGGATTGCACCGGCAGGTGCAGGAACGGCATCAGCGCCGCGACGTTGCGATGGGCCGCGATCAGATCATCGTCCATGTCGCGCGGATGCGAAGTCGTGTAGCGCAGGCGCAGCAGGCCGTCGATCTCCGCCAGGCCGCCGATCAGCCGGCCCAGGCCCCAGCGTGACCCGTCCGGGCCTTCGCCGCGATAGGCGTTGACGTTCTGCCCCAGCAAGGTGATTTCCCGCGCGCCGCGGGCGACCATGCGCCGCGCCTCGTCGATCACCGCGACGACCGGCCGCGAGGCTTCGGCGCCGCGCGTGTAGGGCACGACGCAGAACGTGCAGAACTTGTCGCAGCCCTCCTGCACCGACAGGAAGGCCGCGACGCCCTGGGGCGCGTGCGATTCCGGCAGGAAGTCGAACTTGGAATCGGCGGGGAAATCGGTGTCGACGACGCCCTGGCCGGGCGTCGCCCGCGCGCGCGCAACCAGCGCGGGCAGGCGGTGATAGGCCTGCGGGCCGCAGACGATGTCGACGAACGGCGCGCGGCGCAGCATCTCCTCGCCCTCGGCCTGGGCGACGCAGCCCGCGACGGCGATCAGGAACTCGACGCCGGCGCGTCGGCGCTCTTCCTTCAGGCGACGCAGGCGCCCCAACTCGGAATAGATCTTCTCGGCCGCCTTTTCACGGATGTGGCAGGTGTTCAGCACCACCATGTCCGCATCGGCCGCGTCGTCGGCCGCGACGAAGCCGAGCGGCGCCAGGACATCCGCCATGCGGGCGGAGTCGTAGACGTTCATCTGGCAGCCATAGGTCTTGATAAAGACGCGTTTTGCCAAGGTCTTGGTCAACCCTTACCGGCCACGGCGCGTCCAGGCCCGCGGCGCCGACGCGGCGGCGGGGCCGAAATCCGTCAATTTGGCCGTCATTTCACGACGATAGCACCCGTCCCCGGGGAGTCAAGTCGCCACCCCTTTTTGGAACGCAGCCCCTGCGTCACGCCTCCATATGGTTCCGCGCAGCGTCGCCGCAACCCCCCGCACGCAGTGCCGAGAGCCAGCGATAGCAACCCATGAAGACCGTGCGGTGACGGATTGGCGACCGAACTGTTGCCGGGCCGGCGCGAACGCAGCGGCGCCGGCTCAGCCCTGGCCGTTGGGGCCGTCGCCGCGCTTCAGCGGCACGGCGAACAGCTCCAGCCGGTGCTCGACCAGGCGATAGCCCAGCTTCTCGGCGACCGCGCGCTGCAGCGCCTCGATCTGCTCGTTGCGGAACTCGATCACCCGACCCGATTCGATGTCGATCAGATGGTCGTGATGCGATTCGGGTATCTCCTCGTAGCGCGAGCGGCCGTCGCCGAAGTCATGCTTTTCGAGGATGCTGGCTTCCTCGAACAGACGCACGGTGCGGTAGACGGTGGCGATCGAAATGCGCGAGTCGATCGCCGACGCGCGACGATGGACCGCCTCGACGTCCGGATGATCGGCCGATTCCGACAGCACCCGCGCGATGACGCGACGCTGGTCGGTCATCTTCAGGCCTTTCTCGATGCACAGGCGCTCGATCCTCGACGGCACGCGGTTCCCTTTCGCCCCGCGGCGGCACCTCAGCGCCGCCGCTACTGCTTATCGACTGCAAATTATACTGTGGCCACGTGCCGCGCCCAAGCGCGCAAAAGAAGGAAATAACCCTAAAACATGTGCGCGATTGACTATTGCTAGCGAGCGAGGGATCTCGGCAAGCCTAGGCGCCGCGCCGACCCTTCGCCGTCCCCAATCCAATCTCCTTCGCCAGTCTGCTGCGATGCTTGGCGTAGTTGGGCGCGACCATTGGATAATCCGGCGATAGGCCCCAACGCTCGCGGTACTGCCCCGGGGAAAGCCCGTAGGCCGCCTTCAGGTGCCGCTTCAGCATCTTGAGCTTGCGCCCGTCTTCCAGGCAAACGATGTAGTCCGACGTGACCGACTTCTTTATCGGCACCGCCGGATCGGGCCGGACGGGATCGCTCGAAGGCGCCGTGCCCAGCGCGTTGAGGGAGCGATAGACCTCGCCGATCAGCTTCGGCAACTCGCCCAGCGGCAACTGGTTCCGCCGCACATGGGCCGATACGATTTGCGTGGTGAGGGCGAGGATGCCCCGGGCGTCGTTTGGCTTGCTCATCCGCGTATCCATGCGTTGGTCGGGCCACCCGTTCTTATATGCCCAGGCTGCCGCTTTCACAACCGCTTGATCATTGCCGTCCGCGGCCGATTCCATCGAGCGGCGCGGCCATGATCAGCGCATCCTCGGCGCCGGCGGGACGCGCGTAGTAGGCCTTGCGCCGCCCGACCGCGACAAAGCCGGCGGCCCGGTAAAGCGCGATCGCCGGCGCATTGGCCTCCGACACTTCGAGGAACAGGCGCTGCGCGCCGCGCGCCTTTGCCGCCCGCATGGCCGCTTCCAGCAGCGTGCGCCCGACGCCGCGACGTCGCGATGGGGCGGTCACGGCAAGCGCGATCACCTCGGCCTCGTCCTGCACGGTGCGCGCCAGCACGAAGCCCGTCGGGATGTCGCCGCTCGCGGCGCACAGGCCGAAGGAATTTTCCATCGCCAGCAGACCGGCGAAAGATTCGATGGACCAGGCATCGTCCATCGACTGCGCATGCAGAGCCGACAGCAGGGCCGCGTCGGCGGTGCCGATCGCGCGCAGCGTCGTGACGTCTTGGCCGCGCACGGCTCAGCGCCGCCGCGCCGGCGCCGGCGTCACGTCGGGCGCGCGCAAGTAGAGCGGCCGCAGCGGATCACCGGCGCGGCCGGCGGCCAAGCGCTCGGCGCCCAGCCGCGCCACCACCGTCGGATCGATCGGGCCCGCGCTCGACGCGACGACGGCGTCGCGCTCGCCCGCACGCAGCGCGGCCAGCAGCGGCGCGGTCGCATCGCCCGCGAGCACCAGCGCGCCGGCCGGCGCGCGCGATGCGGCATCGGACGCGGTCTCGACCCGGGGCGGGCCCGCTTCGCGCAGATCCTGGCCGAACACCTGGACGAAGAGATCGTCGCGGCGCGTATCGACGGCGGCCATGACGCTTGCCGCCCGGCGCTCGTCAGGGGCGACGGCGTGCGCCGCGGCTTCAAGCGTGCTGATCCCGACGGCGGGCAGCCCGGTGGCGAGCGCAAGGCCGCGCGCCGCGGCCAGCCCAGCGCGCAAGCCGGTGAACGATCCGGGTCCCAGCGTCGTCGCGATCGCGCTGAGGTCGGCATGGCGCAATCCGGCCGCCGCCAGGGTGGCCTGGATCATCGGCACCAGCACCTCGGCCTGGCCATGGGATAGCGCGCGCGAATCCCGGGCCAGCACCGATCCGTCGCGGACCACCGCGACCGAGCAGGCCGCGCCGGCGCAGTCGAAGGCGAGGATGATCATCGCGCGTCCGTCCCGGCGCATGCTAGGCTGCGTATGGGGTGAGACCGCATCAAGGGGACCGTTCGGCGATGGCGCTGGTGGAAATCGCGCCGCCCGCGTACGACGTTGTTGTCGACCTGCGTTACGCGACGGCGGACAATCTGACTGGGCAGCCGATCTACCGGCGATCCGCCTGCTACCTGCACGAAGACGCGGCCCAGGCGCTGCGCCGCGCGATGGCGTTGGCCGAGCCGCTGGGGCTCAGGCTCCACGTGTTCGACGCCTATCGGCCGCCGGCGGCGCAATGGGCGCTGTGGAACCATATGCCGAACTCCGAATTCATCGCCGATCCAAGGCGCGGGTCGCATCACAGCCGCGGCGTTGCCGTCGACCTTACGCTCGCCGCGCGGGACGGGCGCAAGCTGGAGATGGGCACCGGCTTCGACGCGATCACGCCGCTGTCCTATCACGCCGACACCGCCGTGTCGCACGAGGCCCAGCGCAACCGCCTGCTGCTGCTGGGGCTGATGTCGGCGGCGGGATGGGATTTCTATTCGAAGGAATGGTGGCACTACCAGCTTTTCCAGCCGCGCCGCTATCCGCTGGTGGAGGACGGCGCGCTGGCGCCGCCGATGATGTAGCCCGCCATGCCGCGCCGGCTTGTCATCGCGAGCCTTGCCATGGCGGCGCTGGCCTGCGCCGCGGTCCCGGCCCGGGCAAGCGACGCCGCGGTCGTGCTGGCCTATCCGCGCCTCGGCCCCGGGCGATCCACCGCCACCGTGACGATCGAGCAGTTCGAGGCGCATATCAAGGAACTGAAGAGCGGCCCCTACACCGTGCTGCCGCTCGGCGACATCGTGCGGGCGATGCGCGAGGGCAAGCCCCTGCCCGACCGCAGCGTCGCGTTGACGTTCGATTCCGGCCTGCGCTCGATCTACCGCGACGCCTGGCCGCGATTGAAAGCCGCCGGCCTGCCCTTCACGGTGTTCGCGCCGACCGACCGCATCGCGGCCGGCAATGCCGACTACATGAGTTGGGACGAACTGCGCCAGATGGCCCAGGCCGGCGTCGGCATCGGCAGCCAGGGCGCGGGCGACCTGCGCCTGGCGACCACGCCGCTCGACCGCGCCGAAGCCGACATCCAGCGATCGATGGACAAGCTGCGGGCGGAGCTGGGCGCTGCCTGGACCCAGCGTCCGCTGCTGTTCGCCTATCCCTATGGCGAATGGACGCGGGTTGCCGCGCATGCGCTGGAGCGTTTCGGCTTCGCCGCCGCCTTCGGCCAGCATTCCGGCGTCGCACATGCGAGCCTCGGCATGTTCGCCCTGCCGCGTTTCGCGCTCAGCCAGTCCTATGGCGATCCCGACCGCTTCCGCATCGCGGTCAACGCGCTGCCGCTGCCGCTGCGCGAGCTGGTGCCGGGCGACCCGATCGTCCGGGACAATCCGCCGTCGCTGGGTTTCACGGTCGATCCGGTGGTCGGGCGGCTCGATCAGCTATCCTGCTTCGCGTCCGAGCAGGGCCGCGCGATCGTCGAGGTGCTGGGCGAGGTGCGCGTGGAGGTGCGGATGCCCGGCGCGTTCTCGCCGGGCCGCGCGCGCGTCAACTGCACCATGCCCGGTCCCGACGGGCGCTGGCGGTGGCTCGGCGTGCCGTTCTTCGTGCCCGAGCCGTAGGCTTCGTCAGACCGCGCGGACCTCGGTGACCTCGGGGATATAGTGCTTCAGCATGTTCTCGATCCCCATCTTCAGCGTCGCGGTCGAGCTGGGGCAGCCGGAGCAGGATCCCTGCATGTGCAGGTAGACGACGCCTTCCTCGAAGCCCTGGAAGACGATGTCGCCGCCATCCTGGGCCACGGCCGGGCGCACGCGCGTCTCCAGCAGGTCCTTGATCTGGGCCACGAGCTCGCTGTCCTCGCCGTCGCCGCCGGCCGCAGCCGCGGTTTCGACGATCACGGGGCGGTTGGCCGTGAAGTGTTCCATGATGACGCCGAGGATCGCCGGCTTCATCAGGTGCCATTCGCGATCCGCGCCCTTGGTCACGGTGACGAAATCCGCGCCCAGGAAGACGCCGGTCACGCCGTCGAGGTCGAACAGGCGCTCGGCCAAGGGCGAGCGCCCGGCGCTGTCGGCGGTCGCGAAATTGGCGGTGCCGCTTTCCATCACTGGTCGGCCGGGCAGGAACTTGAGCGTTGCCGGGTTCGGGGTCTCTTCAGTCTGGATGAACATCGCTGATCCTCCGGCCGCCACCTTGGCGCGGCCCTCTTCAATGCCGATCTATGTCGACACATGCGCCCGGCCCGGCGCAAAATCAAGTCCTGCATTTCGATCAAGACCTTACCCTAGGTATGGCTATGCACGATGAGGCTGACGACGCTGCGCCGACCGGCCCGGCGGCAAGCGAGAGCGACGTCGAATGGATCGTGTCCGAGGGGCGCGACCAGCGCGGCCTGCCGGAATTGGTTGCCGCTTTGTGCCGCCACCTGTTCGAGACGGGGGTGCCGCTGGCGCGCGTGATGCTGAGCCAGCGCACGCTGCACCCGCTGGTCGCCGCGCGCGGCATCTTCTGGCGCCAGGGCAATGCCGGCTGCACCGAGCAGGTCGACCGCGGCCACGACGTGCTGCGGGATAAGATCTATCTGAAAAGCCCGCTGCGCGTCGCCTACGAGCACGGCAAGTCGGTGCGCCGCCGCCTGGTCGGACCGGAGGCGCGGCTGGACTTCCCCGTGCTGGAGGAGCTGCGCGACGAGGGCATCACCGACTACCTGGCCCTGCCGATGCCGTTCACCGGCCGGATCGGCGGCGTAATGACCTGGGCGACCGCGCGTCCCGAGGGGTTCGGCGTCGGCGACATCGCGCGGCTGAAGGCGCTGATCCCCGTGCTGGCGCTGATGGTCGAGGTGCATGCCACGCGCGACCTCGCCCGCACGGTGCTCGAGACCTATGTCGGCACCGCCGCCGGCCAGCGGGTGCTGAGCGGCCAGATCAAGCGCGGCGACCAGGAGCAGATCCGCGCCGTGCTGTGGTACTGCGACCTGCGCGGCTTCACCTCGCTGACCGAGAAGCTGGACGGGCCGCGCCTGATCGACATGCTGAACCAGTATTTCGAGCGCATGACGGCGCCGGTGCGCGCGCATGGCGGCGAGGTGATGAAGTTCATCGGCGACGCCATGCTGGCGATCTTCTCGCTGGACAACCGCGACGCCGAGATCGCCAGCAACGCGGCGCTGCAGGCGGCGCGCGAGGCGATCCAGTCGATGAACGCGCACAACATCACCTGCGTGGAATGCGGCGAGCCGAGCGTCGATTTCGGCATCGCGCTGCACATGGGCGAGGTGATCTTCGGCAACATCGGCGCGCCCGACCGGCTCGATTTCACGGTGATCGGGCCGGCGGTCAACCGCGTGGTCAGGATCGAGGAGATGTGCCGCAAGCTCGACTGCGGCCTCTTGGTCTCGGCGGAGGTGGCGCGGCACTGCCGCGAGCCCTTGGCGTCGATCGGCCGGCACGACCTGCGCGGCGTGGGCGAGAAGGTGGAATTGTTCACCCTGCCCGACCTGCTGCGCCGCACCGCCGCCGCGGCGGAGTGACCCGTCACATCGGGACGCATCGCGCACTGATCTGGATCAATGGCGCAAAAACGGCGGGACCCTAGGAATACCGGCGCGTTCCCCGGAGCTTCGCTCCCTTAGACGCCGATGGGTTCCGCATGTCCGCTGCCAACCCCGATCCCGTGCATAGCGGCCTGCCCGACGCAGCCGTGCTGGCGCTGGGACTGGCCTTGCCGCTGGCGCCGGGCCCCCTGATCGACGCGGTTCTGGCGCGGATTTGCGATGCGGCGCGTCGCCGCCATCGCAACCTGTTCGAGCGCCTGCGGCCGTTGGGGCGGACCGACATCCTCGTCGACCCGGTCGACCTGCCGACGCAATTCCTCCTGGGCCTCGACGGCGAACGAACCACGCTCGCCCACGTCCCCCGCACGAAAGACCCCGCGCCGCGAGCGAACGCGACGGTACGCGGGACGCTGGCAGCGCTGATAGGGCTGCTGGAGGGCCAGGTCGACGGCGATGCGCTGTTCTTCGCGCGCAAGCTGGCGATCGAGGGCGACACGGCGGTCATCGTCGCGCTGCGCAACGCGATCGAAGCCGAGCCGGTGTCGGCGGTGGCGGTCCTGACGGCGCCCCTATGGCCCTTCGAGGGCCTGGCGCGGCAGGCGACCCTGAAAGCGCTCGACCTGTGCCGGGTAGCCGAGGCGCATCTCGCAGCCGCGCGCCAGGCGGTCGAACGTCCGCTGAGCGAGCGTATCGAGGCGCAGGAGCGCGAGATGCGCCGGCTGGAGGCGCGCCTGTCGCAATGGGAAGCTCAAGGGAACCGGCGATGAGCGGGCCGGCGATCGAACTGGTCTGCCCGGCTGGAACGCCGCCCGCGCTGCGCGCGGCGATCGATGCCGGCGCGGATACCGTCTATGTCGGCTTCCGCGACCGCACCAATGCGCGAAACTTCCCCGGCCTGAACTTCGACCGCCGGGAGCTCGCCGAAGGCCTGGACTACGCGCATGCGCGCGGCCGCAAGGTCTACCTGGCCGTCAATACCTATCCGCCCGCCGGCGAGCCCGGACCCTGGCGGGCGGCGGTGGACGATGCGGCGCGGCTGGGCGTCGACGCCGTGATCCTGGCCGATATCGGGCTCCTCGACTATTGCACGCGGGTCCATCCCGGGCTGCGCCGGCACTTGTCGGTCCAGGCATCGGCATCGAACCCGGCGGCGATCGGGTTCTTCCAGGAGGCGTTCGACGTGCGTCGCGTCGTGCTGCCGCGCGTGCTGACGCTGGCCGAGATCGCGGCGCTGAACAAGGAAGTGTCGGTGGAAACCGAGGTGTTCGCGTTCGGCGGCATGTGCGTCATGGCGGAGGGCCGCTGCTCGCTGTCCGGCTACGTCACCGGCCAGTCGCCCAACACGGCCGGTGTCTGCTCTCCCGCGAGCCACGTACGTTTCGAGGAGCGGGGCGACGCGATGCTGGCCCGCCTGGGCGATATCGCCATCGACGCCTTCGCGCGCGACGAGCCGGCGGGATATCCCACGCTGTGCAAGGGGCGGTTCAAGGCCAGGGGCGCATCCTCGTACCTGTTCGAGGATCCCACCAGCCTGAACGTCGCAACCATGCTGCCCGAGCTGCAGGCGGCAGGCGTGCGCGCGCTGAAGATCGAAGGCCGCCAGCGCGGCCGCGCCTATGTCCAGCGCGTGACCGCGGCCTTTCGCCGGGCCATCGACGCGGTCGCCGCGGGCGGGCCGGCGGACGGACCGTCGGACAGCGCCGCGCTTGCCGACATCGCCGAGGGGGGGCGCACGACCGGCGGCGCCTATCGCAAGACATGGCGCTAGCGGCAGCGGCAAGCGGGCCTCGGCTCAGCCTGGGGCCGGTCCTGTTCAACTGGCCGGCCGAGCGTAAGCGGGACTTCTATTACCGCATCGCCGACGAGGCGCCGGTCGACGTCGTCTATCTGGGCGAGATTGTCTGCTCGAAGCGGGCGCCGTTCTTCAAGTCCTTCCTGCCCGAGATCGCGGAGCGCTTGGCGCGCGCCGGCAAGGAGGTGGTGTGGAGCACGCCGATCCTGATCGAAACGCGGCGCGAGATCGCCGAGACGCGCGAGCTTGCCGAAGACCGGAGCCTGGTGATCGAAGCCAACGACCTTGGCGCGGCGGCGCTGGTCGCCGGCCGACGGCATTGCATCGGCCCGACGATCAACGTCTACAACGAGGCGACGCTCGCCTTCCTGGCGCGACGCGGCGCGGCGCGGTTCACCCTGCCCTGGGAGCTGTCGGCGGATTCGATCGGACATCTGTGCCGGGCCGCGGGCGGGGATGTCGAAATCGAGGCGAGCGTCTTCGGCCGCATGCCGCTGGCGATCTCGGCGCGCTGCTACCACGCGCGCGCGCACGGCCTGTCGAAGGATTCCTGCCGCTATGTTTGCGCGGAGGACCCTGACGGCATGGAGTTGCGGACGCTGGACGACCAGCCCTTCCTCGCCGTCAACGGCACGCAGACGCTGTCCCATCGCTACCTGAACCTGATGGACGAACTGCCGGCGCTCGCTCGGCTCGGCGTGTCGTTGCTTCGGCTGTGGCCGCACGACATGGACATGGCGGAAGTGGCCGGGCTGTTCCGCGCGGTCGCCGCTGGCAAGCTGGAGCCGTCGGCCGGCCGCGCGGCGCTGGCGCGCCTGGCGCCGCAGGCGCAGTTCGCCAACGGCTTTTACCACGGCGTCGCCGGCATGGCGCCGATCGGCTGATCCCGGCCTTGGGCGCCCTACTTGCGCAGGATATCCGTCATCTCGCGCAATTGCGTGCGGGCGCGCAGCAGGTAGAAGCCTTGGGCCGCCAAATGGCTGGGCAGGAACTGGCTGTCGGGAGCGCCGTTCAGCACCACCCAGGGCTGCAGCAGCGCGGCTTCGCGGAAGCCGTCGATCATCTGCGTCCAGACGCGCCCGGCGTCGCGCTCGGCGATCACGCGGTCGAAATCCTTCCCCAGTTCGCGCAGCAGCATGAAATACGCGTAGAGCCGACCCTTGGTGGCGTAGAACACGTCGTCGGCGGCGAAATCGAGCAGGTTGCCCGACCGCTCGGAAACCTGCTTTTCGAGCAGGCCCGCGGTCGAGCCGAGGTCGGCGGCGATGCGGTCGAGCGTGGCCAGCAGATTGTCGCCGCGGCGGTCGAACACCGCCTTGTTGGCGGCCAGACGCTCGTTGAATGAAAGCAGCGCCTTGCGTGCGGCGCGGTACTGCGCCTCGGACGAGGCGGTCGGCGCGAAGCTGGTGCTGAGGTCGAAGATCCAGACATTGCCGGGGTATTTCAGCAGCCCGGCCGCGCGGTCGAGGTCCTGGTCGACGCGGCTGGTGCCGCGGGTACGCGCGATCTGGTCGCCCATCTCCACGGCGAAGCGCGACAGGGCGCCCACCATCCCGGTCTGGTAGTTCGCCATGTTGTCGAGCGCCCAGCCCGGCAGGAAGAACGGGTCGTTGGCGACCCAGGAATGGGTGTCGACCTCGCGCTCGATCAGCGCGGCGGCCATCGCCACCGTGCGGCTGGCGCCGGCGGCCGGCGCTTCGATCTGGAAGTCCGGATTGTCGTCGATCGTATGCAGGGCCAGCATGCCGATCGGGTAGTAGAGCCCGATCGCGACCGCCAGCAGGATCGCGACGCCGAGCCCGATGCGCCGGACAAGCCCCCAGGCGCCGCCGGCGGCCGTGAAAGACAGTGTGCGCGGTTGGTCGGCCATCCGTCCTCTGGATTCACTCGCCCATCTGCAGCAAGAGGCCGCGCTGGCGCGCGACGCGGACCGCGAGCAGGAACACGAACACGCCCGCCGCCATATAGAGGATGTTCAATCCCGCCGCCCAGGCCAGGTGGTCAAGCCGGACGACATGCTGGAACAGCACCGCGCGCATGCCCTCGAACACATGGGTCGAGGGCAGCAGGAACGCAAGGTATTGCAGCCACGGCGGCAGCACGGTGACCGGGTAGTAGATGGCGCTGACCGGCGCCAGCAGGAAGACCGCGAGCCAGGCCAGGCTCTCCGCGCTCTGGCCGAAACGCAGGATGAGGCCCGACAGCATCAGCCCCAGCGCCCAGCCCATGACCAGCAGGTTGAAGAAGAAGGCGACCAGCGGCAGGCCAAGGTCGAACAGCGAGTAGTGGTAGAGCGGGATCGCCAGCAGCGCGGCCGGCACGATGCCGATCAGGGTTCGCACGAGGCTCATCGCCATCAGCGCGGCCGCCAGCTCGAGCGGCCGCAGCGGGCTGGTGAAGAGATGGCCGAGGTTGCGCGACCACATCTCCTCCATGAACGAGACCGAGACGCCGAGCTGGCCGCGGAACATCACGTCCCACAGCAGGACGCCGGCGATCAGCACGCCGGCCGCCTGGGCCACCCAGCTCGAGTTCTCGCGGAAGAACTGGCTGATGAAGCCCCACAGCACCATCTGGATGCTGGGCCAGTAGGCCAGCTCGAAGATGCGCGTCCACGAGTTCTTCAAGAGCAGCGCGTAGCGCACGACCATCGCCGCGATCCGGCGCAGCGACAGGACGGGCGGCGCGGTCCAGGCCGACGCCGTCATTGCGCCGCCTCCTCCAGCGCGCCGACGCCGCGCTTGCGCGCGATGTCCAGGAACACCTCCTCCAGGCTCTTGCGGCCGTAACGGTCGATCAGCGCGGCCGGCGCGCCGCGATCGACGATGCGGCCCGCGCGCATCATCAGCACCTGGTCGCACAAGCGCTCGACCTCGGACATATTGTGCGAGGCCAGCAGGATCGTGGCGCCGGTGGCGCGGCGGAAATCCTCCAGGTAGCCGCGCACCCAGTCGGCCGTATCGGGATCGAGCGACGCGGTCGGCTCGTCGAGCAGAAGCACGTCGGGCATGTTCAGCAGCGCCTTGGCCAGCGCGACGCGCGTCTTCTGCCCGGCCGACAGCTTGCCGGCCTCGCGATCGACGAACTCCTCGAGCTGCAGGTCGCGCGCCAGCTCGCGCACGCGGGCGCTGACGCGGGGCAGCCCGTAGAGATGTCCGTAGACCGAGAGGTTCTCGCGCACGGTCAGGCGGTGCGGCAGGTCGACATAGGGGCTGGAGAAATTCATGCGCGGCAGCACGCGATAGCGGTGGCGGACCATGTCCTCGCCCAGGACCGTGATCCGCCCCTCGCTCGGCAGCAGCAGCCCCAGCAGCATCGAGATGGTGGTCGTCTTGCCCGCCCCGTTGCCGCCCAGCAGCGCCGTCACCGAGCCGTGCGGCACGGCGAAGGCGAGGCGGTCGACGGCCAGCACCTCGCCGTAGCGCTTGGTCAGCCCCTCGACCAGGATGGCGGCGTCGGCTTTCATCGCGATGCATCATGCCCCGGCGGCGGGAGCGCCGCCAGGGTGTGCGCTGGTTTGCTACTTACGGCGATCTTCGAGGCCTGGCGGTCCTCACGAGCCCGCGCGGGTCGCCAGATCGATGGTCGTTTCCACGCGCACCAGCCGTCGGTCGATGTCGCGAACCTCGCGCGCCAGTTCAGCGACATTGTTGGCCATCGCGGTGACGCGGCCGTCGAGCTGGATCGTCGATTTGAGCGCATCCAGGATCTTGTCCGTGACGCTCATTCCCGGCGTGCCCCGCGCTTGCGGGCAAAGTAGGCGCGGGTCTCCGCTAGCTCGCGCTCGGCGTGTTCAAGCGCAGCCACCGCAGCCACGTGGGAGGCGGCGAAGCTGTCGAGCATCGCAAGCACCGCCCTGTCGGCCAGCCGCGGATCGAAAGCTTCAACCGAGCGGCGCACGAGCTCGCCCGCCGAAAGCTGCGACGTCTTGGCCTTGCGTTCCAGCGCGCGCTTCTCGGCCGGGGTCATCAGCACGACAACGCGTTCGGTCGCAGCCGCCATGGCCTGATCCTTACATATGTGCAGCACATGTGCACAATAGAGCATGACCGCCGACTGCTCAAGGGCCGGCCCGGCGCGTTCAGCCGCGCCTTGCATTGCCCGCCCCATTCGTGCTGGTTACGGCCCGCATGAGCGAAGCGTCCCCGGCCAGGATCGACAAGACGGGCGGACCGGCCCGAGCCGGACGGCTGCGCCTGCGCACCCTGGTGGTGATCCGCTGGGTGGCGGTGATGGGCCAGGCCGCCGCGGTGCTGTTCGTCCATCTGGGCCTCGGCTTCGACCTGCCGCTGGCGCCGGTCGGGGCCACGATCTTCGCCGCCGCGCTGTCGAACGTGATCATGGCGATGACGCGCCCGGCCCAGGCGCGATTGTCCGACCGCGACGGCGCGATCTACCTGGCGTTCGACATCCTGCAGCTCTCGCTGCTGCTGTTCTTGACCGGGGGCGTGCAGAACCCGTTCGCGATCCTGCTAATGGCGCCGGTGACCATCGCCGCGGCGACCTTGTCGGGTTCGAGCACCGTGGCGCTGGTCGGGCTCACCGTCGCCGCGATCGCCTGCCTGGGGGCCTACCACCTGCGCCTGCCCTGGGCCGGCGAGGCGGTGGAGATGCCGGGCATCTACCAGGCCGGCATCGGCGTCGCGCTGACCGTGGCGACCCTGTTCATCGCGGTCTACGCCTGGAGCCTGTCGAACGCGCAGCGCCGGATGCTCGACGCCCTGGCCGCCACCCAGGCGGCCCTGGCGCGCGAACAGCGCCTGTCGGCGCTGGGCGGGCTGGCAGCCGCGGCGGCGCACGAACTGGGCAGCCCGCTGTCGACCATCGCGGTGGTGGCGCAGGAACTGCGGCGCGCCGTTTCGCCCGACGACCCCCTGTCCGAGGACATCGCGCTCCTGGTCAGCCAGAGCCAACGCTGCCGCGACATCCTGGCCCGGCTGGCCGAGCGCCCGGAGCAGAGCGGCGGCGCGCCGTTCGAATTGCTGCCGGCATCGGCCCTGGTCGAAGCCGCCGCCCAGGCCGCGACCGCCGCGCCGCCGGGAGTCGCAACGCGACTCGCCGCCGCGGCCAGCGATGGCAGCGGCGAGCCTCTGCTGGCGCGCGCGCCGGAGATCCTGCACGCGCTCGGCAACCTGGTGGAGAACGCGCGCCAGTTCGCGCGCACGGCCGTGACGGTGGAAACGCGCTGGAGCGCGGATGAGCTGACGGTCACGGTCGCCGACGACGGGCCCGGCTTCGCGATCGACATCCTGGGCGAACTCGGCGAGCCCTACCTGACCAACCGCCGCGGGGGCGGCCACATGGGGCTGGGTGTGTTCATCGCCAAGACGCTGCTGGAGCGCACCGGGGCCACCCTCGTGTTCGCGAACCAGGCGAGCGGCGGCGCCGAGGTTGCGATAAGGTGGCGGCGTGCCGATATTGAGGCAACCGGAGCATGAGCGACGCATGACCGATCCCGCCGCCAATCAACCCACCTTGCTGCTGGTCGACGACGACGCGCCGCTGCGCGATCGCCTGGCGCGCGCGCTGGCGCAGCGCGGCTTTGCCGTGACGACGGCGGAAAGCGTCAAGGCCGGCATCCAGGCGGCCGAGGCCGCGCCGCCGGCCTTCGCCGTGGTGGACCTGCGCCTGGGCGACGGCAACGGGCTGGACGTGGTGGCGGCGCTCCGGGCCGCGCGGGCCGACGTGCGCGTGGTGATGCTGACGGGCTACGGCAATATCGCGACGGCGGTCGCGGCGGTAAAGGCGGGCGCAGTCGACTACCTGCCGAAGCCGGCCGACGCCGATGCGATCGTGGCGGCGCTGTTGGCCAAGGGCGAGGCGCTGCCGCCGCCGCCGGCCGAGCCGATGTCGGCCGACCGCGTGCGCTGGGAGCATATCCAGCGCGTCTACGAGCAGTGCGACCGCAACGTGTCGGAGACGGCGCGACGGCTGCGCATGCACCGACGCACCCTGCAGCGCATCCTGGGCAAGCACGCCCCGCGCGACTGAGGCGGTCGCGAGGCGTCGATCAGGAAGCCCGCGCGCGCGCCGGAGCGGCGCCGCTGCGGCGCTGGCTTTCGGCATAGACCGCGTCGATATGCCGGCCCTGATAGAGCGTGATCCCCAGCGACTGGCCGAACGGGATGGCGGCGGCGTCGTTGCAGCGGGTCAGGATCACCCGCGGGGCGCCGGCGCGCTGCACGTTCTGGCGCAATTCGCCGAGCTGCTGCGCGTTGGTGAGGTCGGCGTATTCCGGCTTCCAGTTCAGCTTGATGAAATCGGCGCCCAGGCGCTCGCGGTCGATCATCGGGAAGTTCAGGTGGTCGATGCCGTCGATGCAGATGCGGTAGCCGCGCTCGCGCACCACCTCGCGCGCGAAGATGTAGCCGGACATGTCGCCGATCGCGTCGATCAGGTCGAACTCGATGACGATGGTGCCGCGCGCCTGGCTGCCGATCGTCTTGTCGAAGGCGAGGAACTGCGGCGTCGAGATGGTTTCGACGTTCAAGTTGATGGTGAAGGCGGCCGCCAGCTCCTTGTCGTCGTTGCGCGAGAGCATCGACAGCATGCGCTGGTCGAGCACGCGCGTGAGGTGGCGGAACAGCCAGCGGTTGCCGCTGAGGTCGACGTCCGGCGTCACCGCCGCCGCCAGGTCGGCAATCGCGATGTAGAGCTCGCGCAGCACCGGCTTCGGCGGCTGGTCCGGCGCGATGATGCACACCGGCTGGCGGCGGATCAGGCCCGAGAGATCGGCCTGCGACAGGTAGGCCTCGATGCGTCCCAGTTGAACCGGGTCGATCGGCCGCCGCGTCGGCCCGGCGGCGCCGGCGCGCGCGGCGGCGACGCGGCGCTGGCGGGCGCGCTCGGCCTCGGCGACCTGGCGCGCCCAGGTGTGGAACTCGTCGTATTTCGCCGACAGGCCGATCCAGGTGCAGAAGGAGTCCTCGTCGGCGACCTCGGGCATCCAGTTCGTCGCCTGGTCGTCGTTGAACATCCCGCGCAGGCGGTCGACGACGTCGTTCAGCGCGTCGATGTCGCGCGCGTGGCCGATGAACACGATGTCGGAGTTGCGCAGCACGAAGCCCTGGCCGTCCAGGCTGCGCACCAGGTCGGCGAAGGTGCTGGTCGCCACGCGCAGATGCTGGTCGCGCCGGTTCCACGCCCGCAGCCGCGAGAGGTGCACGTGCATCGCCACCCGCCCGTCGCGATTGCGCGCCAGCCGTTCGACATATTCCAGCAACTGGAACTCCTGGCTGGCGATCGCGTCGTCGGTTCTGGCCGGCTCTCCCACCCGGGAACTCCCTGGACTGGTGCGGTCGTGGCGAACGTTCTATCTATCCGTCCCTGGCTAACAAATCGTAAGGATCGCCGGCG
>JADLEG010000030.1 GCA_020846275.1 Alphaproteobacteria bacterium | reverse complement strand
TGACCAGGCAGCACATGGACAAGGTGCGCGGCTATATCGACCACGGCGTCAAGGAAGGCGCCAAGCTGGTGGTCGACGGCCGCGGGCTGAAGCTGCAGGGCTACGAGAACGGCTACTTCCTGGGCGGCTGCCTGTTCGACGGCGTGAAGCCCGAAATGAAGATATACAAGGAAGAGATCTTCGGGCCGGTCCTGTCGATGGTACGCGCGAAGACCTTCGAGGAGGCCGCGCGCCTGCCAACCGAGCACGAATTCGGCAACGGCGTCGCGATCTTCACCCGCGACGGCGACGCCGCGCGCGACTTCGCCCAGAAGGTCCAGGTCGGCATGGTCGGCGTCAACGTGCCGATCCCGGTGCCGCTGGCCTTCCACACCTTCGGCGGCTGGAAGCGCTCCGCCTTCGGCGACACCAACCAGCACGGGCCCGAGGGCGTGCGCTTCTACACCAAGATCAAGACCGTGACCGCCCGCTGGCCGACCGGCATCCGCGCCGGGGCGGAGTTCAACATCCCGACGCTGAAGTAGCGACTACTTCGAGGTGGCGCGGTAGACGCCGTCCCAGCCCGCGCCCGGCGGTTCGACGCGGTAGAGCGCGACGCGCTCGGCAAAGACTACGTAGTAGTCGTCCATCGCGCCGTCGAACGCGCCCCACAGCTCCGAAAGGGCCGCGTCGACCGCATCCCAGTCCTGCGCGCGGTAGTGCGTCAGCATCGCGGCATGGCGTTCCGCCGCCGCCTTGAACGCCGGTTCGCCGGCGCGCTCGGCGCCGCCGATCGCGGTGAAGATGCGCACGCCCTCGAGCTTGCCCTTGACCGCGATCAGGTCGAGCTCGAGCAGCGCGAAGCGCCCTTCGACCGCCGCCGCGGTCTCCTGGCCGATCACCAGCCCGACGCCATAGGCCTTCGACTGCCCTTCGAGCCGCGATGCCAGGTTCACCGCGTCGCCCAGCACCGAATAATCGAAGCGCTGCTGCGAGCCCATGTTGCCGACCACACAGGAGCCGGTGTTGATGCCGATGCCGATCGCGAGCTCCTTGAACTCGGTGCCCGCGGTCTCGGCCTCCTGCGCGCGCGCCTCGTTGAGTTGGTCCATCTCGACGAACATGCCGAGCGCGGCATCGACCGCCCTGGCCGCGTGGTCGGGCACGTCGAGCGGCGCGTTCCAGAACGCCATGATGGCGTCGCCCATGTATTTGTCGATCGTGCCGTCGTGCTGCATGATCACGTTGGTCAGCGGCGTCAGCAGCCGGTTGATCAGCTCCGTCAGCCCCTGCGGATTGTGCTTGAACTGCTCGGAGATGGCGGTGAAGCCGCGCACGTCGCAGAACAGGACCGACATGTTCTTGGTCTCGCCGCCCAGCTTCAGCCGTTCGGGCTGCTGGGCGAGCTGCTCGACCAGCGCCGGCGACATGTACTGATTGAACGCCGTGCGAATCTGCCGGCGGTCGGCCTCGGCCTGCAGGTAGCTGAGCAGCGAGCCGGCGACGTAGACGGCGAGCGCCGCCACCGAGGGGAAGAACGGGTCGATCATCCAGTGGTACTGGCTGAACGCGTACCAGGACGTGCCGCAGGCGGCGGCGATCGCGGTCACCCCCAACAGCGCGCAACCCGCCGCGCCGACGAACGGGATCAGCACGACCATGGCGAGCCCCAGGGCCGCCAGCAGGATGAGCTCGACCCCGGTCGCCCAGTCCGGGCGGATCAGGAACTCGCCCGCGACGATCTGCTCGACCGCCTCGGCATGCACCTCGACCCCCGGCAGCACGAGATCGATCGGGCTCGAGCGCAGGTCCATCAGCCCCGCCGCGCTGGTGCCGACGAACAGGATGCGCCCTTCGATTTCGGCCGGGTCGACGCTGCCGTCGAGCACCTTCCACGCCGGGATGTAGCGCTGCTGCCGGTGGCCGGTGTAGTAGACGAGCAGCGCGCCGTTCTTGTCGGTCGGAACGACATAGGTTCCGATCCGCATCTGGTTGATGCCGGTCCGCTCGCCGAAGCTCATCTCGCCGCTGGCGCCCGAGGCCTTGCCGATGATCGTGCGCTGGCCCTGCGCCACGCGCAGCGCCTCGGCCGCGAGCGACGCGTAGACCTGCGTGGCGTCGCGCTTCTCCCCGTAGCGCACGACCAGCGGCACGCGCCGGACCAGCCCGTCGAGGCCGGGCGCCATGTTGAAGCTGCCGTTGCCCGCCGCCGCGCTTTCGATTTCCGGCAGGTTCGGGACGGCGCCGGCAAAGGCGGGGATCCAGGGCATTGGGTCCTCGCCGCCCCAAGCCACCGTCGCGCCGACCCTAGGCTTGCGCCCGCCCGGCTGCTCGCTCAGCACGAAGCCGAGCACGACGCGGTTTTCCTTGATCGCGGCTGCCAACGCCGCGTCGTGGTCGGGCAGCTTCTCGGGATTGTCGATCAGCGCCTTGACCTCGGGGAAGGGCGGCCATAGTGGTAGAACCTGTCGCGGCGAGGTTCGGTCGGGCTCGGCGAAGACAATGTCGAACGCGATCACCGCCGCGCCCTTCTCGACCAGTCGGCGCACCAGCTCGGCCACGCGCGTGCGCGGCCATGGCCATTGGCCGATCTTCGCCAGCGACTGATCGTCGATGTCGATGATCCGCACAGGCGCGTCGGGATCGTATTCGCGCGGCTTGATGCGCTGGTAGGTGTCGAACACGGCGAGCTGCGCGCGCTCGACCAGGATCGGCTCGGCCACGCGCACCATCAGCGCGCCGACGAGGATCGCCAGCGGCACGCCGAAACGGATCAGGTTGCGAATGGCGAAGAAGCGCGCGAGGCGTGGGCCCATCGGCTCGGCCGGTTCGCGCTAGAATTCCCAGCGCTTGGTCAGCAGGAACTGGGCCTTGAGGTTCGAATAGTCGTAGTTCGGCAGGTTGGACGCGCTGTCCAGCCATTCCAGCGCGCCGGTGAAGGTAATATCGGCGATGAAGGACGGCAGTGCCTCCTTGTCGCCGGTCACGAGGTCGCTGAAGAAGCCGAGCGGCGCGCCGTAGGTGCCGCGGAAGCGCATGATCGTGTCCTGGCGCGTCCGCGCGCTGACGAACTGGTCGGGGTCGTCGTACTGGTCGCGCTCGCCCATCGCGGTGAGCAGCAGGAACTGCCCGCCGTCCATCAGGTAGGTCAGGTTGCCCTGCAGCGCGTAGCCGCTGTAGGCGACGTAGCTCTGGCGCGCGTTCTTGCGGGTGTAGTCGGCCTCGAAGTTCAATTGCAGGGTCGGCATCAGGGTCCAGGTGACGCCCGTGCGGATGTCGTGGCGGCCGCCGGTGCGGTCGACCGAGGACGGGCTGAAGGTGATGCCGCGGAACTTCTCGTAGACACCGGCATATTCGCTGTAGACGTCAAAGGACTGGTCGACCTTCTTGTCGAGCCGGAACTTGCCGCCGTAGGAATCGTAGTAGGACTGGTCCGCCAGCCGGAGCTTGGTCCAGGTCGGGTTGATCGTCACGTCGACCCAGTCCGAGCGGTAGGTGCCGCCGGCGTCGAACACGTAGGATTGCAGGTTCTGCTCGTTCAGATGGAGCTGGTCGCTGCGGAAGATCGTGAGGCCGCCGAACACCTCGTGCTTTTCCTGGTAGCCGAGGTCGTGGCGCACGCGGAACGAGCCGACCGACAGCAGCGCCTTGTCGGAGTGCTCGCGCGCGGCGTCCGCCACCGGGATCGGAATGTCGAGGAACAGCACCTGGCCCGATCGCGGGGCGGCGTTGCGGTTGCTGTCATAGGCGGTGCCGAAGCTGAGCGAGGCGCTGTAGCGCGTGCTCTTCTTGCGGAACGCGATGCGGTCCAGATAGCTCTGGATCTCCTGACGCAGGCTGTCGGGCATGTCGAGCTGGCTGACCGTCAACAGCTCGCGCTCCGCCTCGTCCAGGCTGTCCAGGCGGTAGAGCACGATGGCGTAGAACAGACGGACCTGGGCCAGGTCCGGATAGTTCAGCAGCATGCGCTCGAGGGTCGAGGCGGCGCCCTTCAGGTCGCCCTGGGCGACGAGCGTGCGGGCATAGTCGAAGTTGAGTTCGACGTTGTCCGGATCCTTCAGCACGTCCTCGAAGGTGACCGCCCGTACCCCTTCCTGCTCGCGCTTCTGCACCGCAGCCGCCGCCGCGGCCGAGCCGGTACCCTGGACCCGCTGCTGGTTCTGCGTCTGCTCGCGCACCTGCCCTTGCAGGTTCGGGTTGGTTTGCTGGGCCAGGAGGCGCGGCGGCTGCTGGGCATGCGCGGGCTGGGGCGTTGCAACCCCCGCCAGCGCGGCCGCTCCAACGGCCGCAATCCCGCGCCAGTCCAAATTTCGCGCCATGTCGCTCCGCCTGCGCCGCCGCCTACCTGCTTGACCGCCCCGGCACCCGGAAAACAACAATTACACAAGCCCTAGCGAGGCACGACGGCTTTCGCCAACCCCCGAGAGAATCAGGACTTTTTGTTGCATCGCTGCAACAGCGGGACTTGGTATATGTCTCAATAGCTTAGCAAGATTTCTGCCCCCCTGCCGCCGATCTGCCACGCTCCACGGGCGCAAAACCCGATAGGGCCGATGGCCGATTTGCGTTAGGATTCTCAACAATTTCTGCAACAAAGGCCGCGTCAGCGAGCCATGATCAGGGGAAGCACTGTGGGCCGGGCGTTGACCGGTGCGCTGGTGGTCATGATGGCCGCGGCACCGGCGTCGGCGTCTGTCTGGGTCAAGGATGCCCAGTCGGGCTGCGCGACCTCCAACCCCTTCCCCAATCCCAACGAATCGATCCGCTGGTTCGGCAATTGCCAGGACGGCCGGCTGGACGGCCGCGGCACGCTGGTCTGGTACCGCGACGGGGCGGAGACCGAGCGCAACGAGGGCAGTTTCAAGGATGGCGAGCTCGACGGCTACGCCGTCACCAAGTACCCCGAGGGCTATGTGGTCCATGGCCAGTACCGCAAGGGCCAGCGCCACGGCGCGTTCATGACCGTCCGCGGCAACGAATACATCCGCGCGACCTACTACAACGGCGGACTGGTCAGCCAGTCCCGGCTGTCTCCCGAAGAAGCGGCGGACTGGACCCGGCGTGGCGGGCCACAGCTCGTCGCCAACGCGCCCCCGCCGACGGAGCCGCCCAAGGTCACGCTTCCTTCCCAATCGGCGACCGCGAGCGAGCCGCCCATCACCGGCCGTACCGCCGTCGCATCGCCCTCGCGCCAATTGCCGCCGCCGCCCAAACCCGCCGCGGCACCCTCGCCCGCCCCTCGGCCGGCGCCGCAGGTCGCGGCCGCCAGCCAGGCCGTCGCCCCTGCGCCCCAGCCGCAAGCGGCGCTGCCGCAGGCGCCCGCGCCGCAGGCGGCCACGAGCAATTTCGTCCTGGGCACCCAGGTGGTCGAGGCGATCACGCCGGCACCTGGCACGCTCGCCGCCACCGGCTATGCCGCGACCGCGGCCGCCCAGGCGCCCGCACAAGTGATTGCGCCGGCGGTCGCGGCACCGGCGGCGCTGGCCCCCGCGGTGCTGGCACCCGCGCGGCAGCCGGCTGCCGCTCCGCCGCCGGCCGCGCAACCGGCCAAGGTCGCGGACGCCGCCCCGGCGCGCGATCCCGGCGGCTTCTACCTTGCCGCGCCGTCGCTGACCTCGCCGCCGCTGCCCGGCTCGGCCGGCAGCAAGGTGAAGGAAGCGCCGCAGCCCGCCGGCCAGCCGGCGTCGCGCTACCAGTTGCCCGGCCAGGCCACCGCCGCTCCCGCCCTGCCCATGACCGCGCCGACCAGCGGCTCGATCGCCTCGCCCAGCCTGCCCGGCCTGCCCGCGGTGGCCACGGCGCAGGTCGCGGCGTCGCCCCAGCAGGCCCTGGGCGCGCAGGCGCCGGTCGCGACCAACGGACGCCGCCCGCCCTGGATGGGCGTCAGCGCGACCGATCCCGTGATCCTGTCCGGCGCGGCGATGCCCGGCGCGACGCCGCCGCCCGCGTCGCCCACGCCGATGGCCAGCGCCGCGCCGCTGGCCGGCCCGATGCAGCCCTATGTGCCGCCGGTCTACACGCCGCCGCCGGCCGACCTCTCGCCGACCGCCGCCTCGCGGCAATACCTGGCGATGCGCGAGGCCGCGGAGACGGCCCAGCAGATGAGCGCCCTGCCGTCCTACCGCGCGATGCAGTCCGCCGCGCCGACCCCGACGCCGGGGGCGCCGCCGGTCGGCCAGGCCGCGCTCAGCGGCGCGATGAACCCGTCGGGCAGCGCGGAAGCCCTGTTCCAGCAAGGCTACAAGCTGGAAATGTCGGGCCGCTTCCGCGAGGCCGAGCAGACCTACGAGCAGATCATCCTCGGCCTGCCGAATACGCAGACCGCGATGCTGGCGAACGAGCGCCTCAACGGCATCCGTCGCAACACGCGCGACCAGGGGGTGCGGATCGCCGACCAGCGCCCGGCCCAGCCCGAACGGCAGAGTTCGGTGATCGCGATCAACGAGCCGCGCAACCTGCCGCGCTACGC
This sequence comes from Alphaproteobacteria bacterium, assembly GCA_020846275.1. Classification (GTDB taxonomy): domain Bacteria; phylum Pseudomonadota; class Alphaproteobacteria; order JAEULC01; family JAEULC01; genus JAEULC01. Next base: position 8,586 of record JADLEG010000030.1, on the reverse strand, counting down.
GCAGCCCACTGGCTCGCAGCCCATGCCGCTGGGCGACAGCGGCGCGGGCGATGCCGGCGGCGGCATGACGGCCAACCTGACCGGGCTCAACGTCTGCTCGCAGCGCGGGCTCTACGACAAGGACTCGCGCTGGTGCGGCATGGTGCTGGCGGATGACGGCGCGCGCCTGTCGGTGGAGATCCGGGACGTATTGCTGCCCGGCTTCGGCAATATCGGCATCGGCTCGTCGAAATGCTCGGGCGGGACGTTCATCAACTGGTTTTCGAAAGGCTCCATGGTGCGCGTGCCGCGGAGCTGCATGGAGCTGAAGGGGTGAGCCCCATGACAGGACACGGCGAATCGGCCTATAAGGCGGCGATGGGTTTGGACCGGCGAAGCGGGGGGATGCGCATGGGCCTTCTATCCTGTGCGAGCATGGCGGTCGCGGGCGTTCTTGCCCTGGCGGCCCTTGGCGCCACGACGGCGCCGGCCGGCGCGGCCGAACCGTCGCTGACGGTCAACGGCGCGGCTTCCGGCGGCTTGTCGGCAAATCTGCAATCCATGCTGGGCGCCGCGCGGGGTGCTGCGGCCGGCGCCACGGCGGGCACTGGTCCCACGATCTATATCGACCCGTCGATCGCGGTCGAGGCGACGCAGGGATTCGGGGGCTTGAGCGCCGCCGACCAGAGCTTCGCCAAGGCGATCGCCGGCGGCTACGACCTCTACAAGGCGGTGGGCGGCAGCGGCACCGACCGCCAGTCGGTGATCCAGCGCAAGGACGGCATGTACTACGTTGGGCTCGACGGCGAAGGCGGGCGCTGGTTCGCCTCGGCCGACCAGGCGCTGTCGTTCCTGTTCAACAGCCTGGTGGCCAAGGACGAGAAGATCTCGCCCAAGGCCAAAAGCGCGGCGCTGACCTGCGCCCAGGACATTCTCTGCGCGGTGCTGGCCATCGCGACCGACCGCTACGCCACGATCGCGACCGTCGCGCGCGGCAGCACGGTCGGCGTGACCATCACCGGCAGCGGCTTCTCCAACACCGGCGGCACGCCCGTCGTGGCCGCGAGCGACGGAATCCTCACCCAGTCCGTAACCTATGTCAGCAGCGAGAAGCTGACCGCGGTCATGCAGGTGCTGCCCAGCGCCCGGCTCGGCGACAACATGGTGGCGGTGTTCAATCCCGGTCGCGGCTACCAGAACTCGGGCGCCTACAAGCTGGTGGTGATCGACGGCACCGGCACGGCGCCCGCGAGCGACAACGCCTCGCGCGCGACGGCCGCCGCGTTGGCCCTGCCGGCGACCGTTTCCGGCAAGATCGTCGACGGCAGCGCCGAGCAGTTCTTCAAGATCGACGTGACCAAGTCCGGCACGCTGACCCTGAGCTCGACCGGCGGGTCGGACGTCAAGGGCACGCTGGAGGATTCGACCGGCCAGTCGCTCGCAACCAGCGAGGACGACGGCGCCTGGTACAATTTCAAGCTCTCCCGCGCCGTGCAGCCCGGCACCTACTACCTGCGCGTCGGGCATTGCTGCGGCGGTATCGGCACCTACCAGATCAACGCGTCGATCGCGCCGTAGGCCACGGCGCGGCCCGCTCCGGTCGCGACATCGGGCGCCAAAGGGAATGACGCACGTCAAGCCTATGCGACCGCACGGGCCGCCTTCGCCTTCGCGACAGTGGCGTTGCTGGCGACTACGGGCGCAAATGCCGTCGACGCGCCGGCAGACGTGAAGGCTTTCACGAGTCACGTTGCACGCAAGCTGCAGCAGGAAGCGCCCAACGCAATCGTCGCGGTCACGAATGACCTCACGCTCTCCTTCGCGATGCCCGGACTCGACGAAAAAACTCAGATCAATCTCGACCGGATTTGGGGCTTCTGTTCACGCAATCGTTCCGACTGCGACCAGGCGGTGGCCAACTACACATCGGGGACGGCGGCCGCTATTAGCGAGATGGCGAGGCCGCTGGAGCCATCGCGGCTTCGCGCCATTGTTCGCGACCGGAAATACCTGGAATCCTCCCAGGCCGGTACCATGGCGACTGCCGGCAAGGCGGCGGAGGTGGTGGCGCAGCCCTTTGTCGACGATCTGATGGTCGTCTGCGCAGTCGACTCGGCGCGTTTCACGCGGATGCTCCGACAGGAAGAACTTGGAAAACTCAACTTGACGATCGATGCCGCGATCGCCCTCTGCATACAGAATGTCGCTGCGGCGCTTCGGCCAATGCACGAAGTCGTCAAGAAGCTGGAGAAGAAATCCTTCGGCTACGTCACAGGCGACGCTTATGAATCGAGCCGCCTGTTGCTACACGGCCAATGGGAGGAATTCGCGAAAGAGAATGGTGGCCAGCTTGTCGTCGCCGTTCCGGGCAGCGACCTGATCATCTATGGACGCGGATCGAACCGCACCGACCTCGATTCGATCCGCGCTTTCGTCGACCACGCGATTGCTCGGGCCGAACGGCCCCTTTCAACCACCCTGTTCCGATGGACGCGCTCGGACTGGCAGGTGGAAAAGCGCTAGTCGCCACCGCCGCTGCACTGCATCTTGAAACCGCCATACCGAATTTCTTCATTCATGAGCACCATACTCATGCCACTAAAGCTTACAATATTGAGTTATGCACGGTGCCGCTTCAGCCGAAGGCCGGCTACTTCGAGGCACCGTCACTACCAGGGTTAGGTATCGAGCTAAATGATGAGGTGGTGAGACGCTCGCCGCATGTGACGGTGCAGGGATGAACCGCTGTTGACCGGTCCTCGGCTCGACCTGTGCCGGTTAGAAATCGGCGACCTTGCCCCACGCCGACCGCACTAGGCGGTTCGGACGATAGGGCGCCGAATCCATTGGGCCCGAGGCGCCAGTGGCCATGTCGGCTATCAAGTGTCCAGCACCCGGTCCAATGCCAAACCCATGCCCGCTGAAGCCACTAGCGAGGATAAGTCCTGTCAGTCCGCCCACTTCGCCGATGGCGGGCACACCGTCCGGCGTACTGTCGACATATCCAGCCCACGCCGCGGTTATTCGCGCGCCCTTCAGCGCCGGCAGCAGCTCACCCGCTCGGCGATAGGTTTGCGTAATCTGCTTGGCATCCGGCGTAGGATCTAACGTGCGTTCTGTTTCCATCGGTGTGGGACGATCAATCCGCCATTGGCTGCCAGTCTCAAACTTGCTCCTCCAGGCCTCCAGGTTGCCCACGGCAAGTGAGCGCCACCGGCGCCCAAACATCGGAATGAAGGAACGGGCGAACCGGAGTTTCAACGGCGTCGGATCGACGCGCGCGCGCCCGCTAATAGCAAGCGTGTATTCCCCGCCTGCACGACGTGTCACGGAGACCGCCGCTGTATGCAGCGCATCGGGAATCTGCGCATTTTTCGCTTCGACTGCCAGGATCGACGCGCGCACGGACGCCTGGGGAAAATCGACACCCAACTGGCGGCAGAAGGCTGATGCCCAGGCACCTACCGCCAGGACAACGGTCGAGGCGCGGATCATTCCGGACTCGGTAATGACACCAGTGACACAGTCGCCCGTGATGTCGATGCCTCGGACCGCACACATCTGATGCACCGTTCCACCCAGCTTCATGATATGGCGTGCGACCATCGGCACGGCGCGCGCTGGATCTGCGACTCCATCGGAGGGAGAAAACACGCCGCCCTTCCAGCGCTGACCGGTAGCGCTTCCCCGAGCGATGGCCTCGTCGGCACTTAGCCGATGCGATATCACGCCGGCGCCACGCGCGAAGTCGCACCATCGTCCCCACGTATCCAGCTCGGCCTCGTCGACCAGGAAAAGACGACTACGCAAAGGGCGGCAATGCGCGCGGCACGTCATCAAACACACTTCCATTTCGGCCGGGAGCGCGACGACTTCGAAAAGACCTGGAGTCACGCCAGCTACGCTGGCCTGACCGCCATCCTGGCCGCGCTGCCCGTGCACTGGCGCTTCTTCGTCAAGACCAAGGTCTTCGAGGTCATGGGCCAAGGTCGGCACACGAGCGATGTCGCCGAGGCGTTCGCGCTGGTATGCCGGCAATATCCGCAAGTCCCGGCGACGCCCTCGGGTGGCCCACGGGCGCGAGTTCTCGTCGCAGCCAATCACTGATTCCTGCCGTCATGGCATTGTTGTTGCTATAGTGGATTTGCTGGTTCGAACTCATCGAAAGGGGAGCGATAGCGAAAATGCAATACACTCAATCCTCGGGAGCGTTCGCGCTCTTCGGTCTCGTCGCGGGACTGTTGTTCAGCCTTGCCGCGACCGCACAAGAACTCCCCGCGGTCCCCGATGCGATCAAGAAGCAAGGGGTGGTGCGCATCGGTATCAAATGCGACTACCCTCCGGACGGCTATCTCGACAACGCGGGCAAGCCGCAAGGGATCGAGGTGTCCCTCGCCAAACAGCTTGCCGTCTATGCCTTCGGCAGCGCCGACAAGGCGGAACTCACGTGTGTCACCGCCGCCAACCGCATTCCCTCGCTCCAAGGCGGCAAGATCGACGCGATCATCGCGACGCTGGGCATCAGTGACGAGCGCCGTCAGGTGATCGATTTCTCGGAAAAGTACGCCTGGGGTGCCAGCGAAGTCGTGGTGCCGGAGAACAGCCCCGTGAAGAAGCTTGCGGACCTGGGTGGCAAGACGGTCGTTGTCCTGAAAGGGGCGTGGCAGATCGCCTGGTTCGAGAAGAATCTGCCGAACGCCAATCTGTTGAAGCTCGATTCCGTCTCGGACGCGCTGCAAGCCCTTATGCAGGGTCGGGCCGACGGGTACGCGCACGATCTCGCCGTGCTGCAAGAACTGGCCAAGAAGAACAAGAAGGTAAAGCTGGTCGGCGATCTCTACCAGATCGGCTATCGCGGCGTCGGCCTGCGCAAGGATGAGCCGCAATGGGCGGCCTTCGTCAACGCCGCGATCGCCAAGGCCAACAAGGACGGACTCGTCGCGAAATGGGTGAAGGACTACGTTGAGGCCGACACGCAGGACATCGTTCTCAACATGTGGAGCCTCGACAAGGTGCCGACGACGACCAACTAGAGACCTTTCCTCCTCCCTGACCTGGGCCGGCCGTTTCGCGGCCGGCCCGTAATTTCGAGTCGCATGGGCTACCGCTTCGACCTCGCCTATATCCAGGCCGCCATGCCGGACCTGCTGCAGGGCCTCGGCATGACGGTGCGGGTGAGCCTACTCAGCATCTGCCTGTCCGTGTTGATCGGAATCGTCGGCGCGATCATCCGTAGCTTCAAGGTCCCCGTCCTGTTCCAGCTCGCGGCGTTCTATGTCCAGTTCATCCGCAACACGCCATTGCTGGTCCAGATCTTCTTCATCTTCTATGGATTGCCCAGCATCGGAATCCGGCTGTCGCTGTTCTGGTCCGGGGTGCTGGCCCTCACGGTCTGGGGTGGCGCCTATAATATTGAGAACGTGCGTGGCGGCTTCCTCGCCATCGCCAAGTCACTGCGCGAGGCCGCCTTCTCGCTCGGCCTCCGGCGCATGCAGTACATGCTCCTGGTCGCCTTGCCGCTGGGGTTGCGGGTTTGCATTCCTGCAATGCTCAACACCGCAGTCTCGGTGCTCAAGAACTCGAGCTACCTGCAGGCAATCGGACTGGCGGAGTTGACCTTCGTGGCGATGGACCGGGTTGCCTCGGAGTTCCGGACGCTAGAGATGTTCGCGGCGATCGGTACGCTCTACCTCGGCTTGGTGCTGCTCCTGTCCTGGCTGGTGCGCCTGCTGGAGCGCCGGCTGCAGCGACCGTTCCGGGAGGCGTAACGCGATGCAGCTCCTACTCGACAACGCCGGCTTCCTCTATCGCGGCCTTGTCAGCACCTTTCAGCTCGCGGTCCTGACGCTGCTGCTGGCGACCGTGATCTCGGTCATGATCGGGCTGATGGCGGTCGCACGCCGCCGCGCCTGGCGGATCGTCGCCCTCTGCTATGTCGAGTTCTTCCGCGACATCCCCCTGATCGTGAACCTGCTGTTCGTGTATTTCGGGGCGCCGCTGCTCGGCGTGCCGCTCAGTCCCTTCACCGCCGCGCTTGTCGGCCTGACGCTCTGGGGCGGCGCCAATGGCGCCGAGATCGTGCGTGGCGGCATCAACGCCGTACCACGCCACCAGACCGCGAGCGCCACGGCGCTGGGCATGAAGCCCTGGGAAATCATGTGGTTCATCGTCGGTCCCCAGGCGCTGCTGCCGATCTTGCCGTCCTTCGCCGGGCTCTTCACCCTCCTCGTCCAGGCGACCTCGCTCGCCTCCCTGGTCGGCGTTACCGAGTTCTTGCGAGTCAACCAGATCATGGTGGAGCGAACCACGATGCAACTCGGCGAGAGTCCAGCCTTCCTAGTCTATGGCTTCACCTTGATCGTCTACTTCCTGATCTGCTCCGTGCTGACCTGGGGTACGCGCCGCCTGGAGCGACGCCTAGGTCAGCTCGGCCGTCGCGGCACCCAGACCCTCGCCGAGCAGAGCGTCTAGCAGACCTTCTCCGGGAGACCTCCATGGCCACCAAGTCCAAAGTCAGCGCGCTCCTCACCGAAACCATCGACCCGGTGCTGCAGCAAAACATGTTCGTGCCGCCCCTGCTGCGCGACTTTCCGGCCGCCCTGCCGCTGATGACCGCGATCAACAAGGCGCACATCTTGATGCTAGTGCGCCAGAAGATCATTACCCCAGAAGTCGGACGCGCCCTGGCCAAGGGCGTGCTGCAGATCGAGGCCGAGGGCGCATCGGCCTTCACCCTCGATCCTGGTCGCGAGGACACCTACTTCAACTACGAGGCGCGGCTGATCCAGCTGACCGGCGCCGATATCGGCGGGCGGGTGCATATCGCGCGCAGCCGAAACGACCTCAAGGCCACCCAGGACCGCCTGCGCGGCCGCGCGCTGCTGCTGCGTATCCTCGACGGCGCGCTGATCCTGCGCCAGACTGTGGTCCGCCAGGCGACGCAGTATCGCGACGTGGTCATGCCCGGCTACACACACCTTCAGCCGGCGCAGCCCATCACCTTCGGCTACTATCTCCTGGGCATCGCCCACGCGCTGGAGCGCGATTACCGGCGCCTCGCGGAGGCCTATCCCCGGGTCAATCTTAACGCGCTCGGGACCGGCGCCTTGGCCGGCACGTCCTTTCCGATCGACCGGCGGATGACGGCCTCCCTGCTCGGCTTCGACGGCATCGTCGGCCATGCCCAGGACACCGTTGCCTCGCGCGACTACCTGGTCGAGATCCTCGGCAACACCGCGCTGATGGCGACTACCTGGGGCCGCCTGGCCCAAGACTTCTACATCATGACCTCCTATGAGTTCGCAACCGTGTTCCTGCCGGATCGGGTGGCCGCCACGTCGAGCATCATGCCGCAGAAGAAGAACATCACGGTGCTGGAAACGCTGAAGGGCCGCGTCGCGCATCTCATGGGCGCCCACACGACCGCGCTGGCCGGCATGAAGGGGACGACCTTCACGTTAACGGTCGATGCCACCCGAGAAGCGTTTCGTTGGTGCTGGGATGCGCTTGAGGAAACTGTCCAGGGCTTGGCGATCTGCGAGCTGGTCGTGGCCTCGGCCGAGCCCCGCCGCGAACGCATGGCCGAACTGGTGCGCGCCAATTATTCGACCGCGACAGACTTGGCCGATGCTCTGGTGCGAGATGCCGGCCTATCGTTTCGCGATGCCCATCATGTGGTGGGCGCGGTGGTCCGCGCCGCGATCGACCGCGGGCTGCCGGCGGACAGGATCGACGCTGGGCTGGTCCGCGAACAGGCGAAGGCACTGCTCGGGCGCTGGATCGACTTACCCGATACTGTCGTGGCGGCAGCAGTGGATCCGATCGCCTGCATCGAGGCTCGCCGGGCGACCGGCGGCCCTTCCGAGGCTGACATGAGCGATATGACCGCCGACCTTGAGAAGGTCTTAGCGGCCGACCAAGCTGAACTAACCCAGCGCCGCAAACGGGTCGATGCGGCCGCCGCGACGCTGGACGCACAGTTCCACGCGCTCGCCGGCTAGGCGATGGCCGCCGCCCTGCCGATTATCGCCGTGCGCGGCTTGAGCAAGACCTTTAGGGGCGTGCGCGTACTGGACGACATCGACCTGGAAGTGCGGTCGCACGAGAAGGTCGTGGTCATCGGGCAGAGCGGCTCGGGCAAGAGCACATTGATCCGGTGCCTAAATGGCTTGGTGGAGCCTGACGAGGGAAGCGTCGCGATCGAGGGCGTTACGATCGATACCCATTCGCCGGAGGAATGGCGCAGACTGCGTTTACGGGTCGGCATGGTATTCCAGGACTACTCCCTGTTCCCGCACATGACAGTACTGCGGAATATCACCCTGGCGCCGACGCGCGCCGGGTTGTGCGACCGGGTGGAGGCCGAGCGCCGGGCCCGGGAGTTGCTCGAGCGCGTGCGGCTGCCGGACAAGGAGGCCACCTCCCCTGCGGAACTCTCCGGGGGCCAGCAGCAGCGCGTGGCGATCGCCCGGGCACTGGCCATGCAGCCCAAGGTCATGCTGTTCGACGAGCCAACCTCGGCCTTGGATCCGGAGACGATCAAGGAGGTCCTCGACCTGATGCGTGACCTCGCGGCGGATGGCATGACCATGATCGTCGTGACGCATG
>JADLEG010000029.1 GCA_020846275.1 Alphaproteobacteria bacterium | reverse complement strand
GTGATGGGCGGCGGCACGCTGTTCGAGGAACTGGGCTTCTTCTACGTCGGCCCGATCGACGGCCACAACCTCGACCATCTGCTGCCCGTGCTGAAGAACGTGCGCGACAACCTCGAGCTCGGGCCGGTGCTGATCCACGTGGTGACGCAGAAGGGCAAGGGCTACGCGCCGGCGGAGAAGTCGGCCGACAAGTACCACGGCGTCAACAAGTTCGACGTCATCACCGGCAAGCAGGACAAGCCGCCGGCGAACGCGCCGAACTACCAGAACGTGTTCGCCAAGGGCCTGATCGCCGAGGCCGAGCAGGACGACAAGATCGTCGCCATCACCGCCGCGATGCCGTCGGGCACGGGGCTCAACCTGTTCGGCGACAAGTTCCCGCAGCGCACCTTCGACGTCGGCATCGCCGAGCAGCATGCCGTCACCTTCGCCGCGGGCCTCGCCTGCGAGGGCTACAAGCCGTTCTGCGCGATCTACTCGACCTTCCTGCAACGCGGCTACGACCAGGTGGTGCACGACGTGGCGATCCAGAGCCTGCCCGTGCGCTTCGCCATGGACCGCGCCGGGCTGGTGGGCGCCGACGGCCAGACCCATGCCGGCTCGTTCGACGGCGCCTATCTCGGCTGCCTGCCGGGCTTCGTGCTGATGGCGGCATCGGACGAGGCCGAGCTGATGCACATGGTGGCGACGTCGGCCGCGATCAACGACCGCCCGTCGGCGCTGCGCTATCCGCGCGGCGAGGGCGTGGGCGTCGAGCTGCCCGATCGCGGCGCGGTGCTCGAGATCGGCAAGGGCCGCATCATCCGCGAGGGTACCAAGATCGCGATCTTGAGCTACGGCACGCGGCTGCAGGAATGCCTGAAGGCCGCCGACGAGCTGCAGACCCGCGGCCTGTCGACCACCGTGGCCGATGCGCGCTTCCACAAGCCGCTCGACACCGAGCTGGTGCGCCGGCTCGCCAAGGAGCACGAGGTGCTGATCACGATCGAGGAAGGCTCGGTCGGCGGCTTCGGCAGCCACGTGCTGCACTACCTGGCGACGGTGGGCGCGCTCGACGCGGGCCTGAAGATCCGTCCGATGGTGCTGCCCGACAAGTTCCAGGACCACAACAAGCCGCAGCTGCAGTACGACGAGGCGGCGCTCAACGCCCAGCACATCGTCCAGACCGCGATCGGCGCGCTGGGCCATGTCGAGGCCGCAGCCGCCGACCGGCGCGCGTAGGGCTTCCGGCTCTCCGCAAGATCAAGCGGCGCGGGACGGGAGCAGCCCGCGCCGTTCCTGTCTGCGCGGTCTATACTGCAAACCAATGAGTGGACAATCGACGGGTGCCAAGCGCCGCCTCGACCAGCTCCTGGTAGAGCGCGGTCTCTATGAGAGCCGGGCGAAAGCCCAGGCCTCGATCATGGCCGGGCTTGTGTTCGTCGGGGGCAAGCGCGCCGACAAGCCGGGCGTACAGGTCGCCGCCGACGCGCCGGTCGAGATTCGCGGCAAGGAGCATCCCTATGTCTCGCGCGGCGGGCTGAAGCTCGCCGGCGCGCTCGACCATTTCGGCATTGGTCCGGCGGGCAAGGCCTGCCTGGACGTCGGCGCCTCGACCGGCGGCTTCACCGATGTGCTGCTGGCGCGCGGGGCGAAGAAGGTCTACGCGGTCGATGTCGGGCACGGGCAGCTCGACTGGCGTCTGCGCAACGATCCGCGGGTGGTGGTGCTGGAGCGCGTCAACGCGCGCCATCTGACGCGGAACGAGGTGCCTGAGCCGGTCGACCTGATCGTCTGCGATGCCAGCTTCATCGGGCTGGAGACGGTCCTGCCGGCGTCACTGGCGCTGGCCGCGCCGGGCGCGCATCTGGTCGCGCTGATCAAGCCGCAGTTCGAGGTCGGGCCAGACAAGGTCGGCAAGGGCGGCATCGTGCGCGATCCGGCGCTGCACGCGGCGGTGTGCGAGCGCATCGCGGCCTGGCTGGGCGCGCAGCCCGGATGGACGGCGCTGGGCGTGGTCCCCAGCCCGATCGAAGGTGCGGACGGCAACCGAGAGTTCCTGATCGCCGGGCGGCGCGGCTGAGGCTGACCCGCCGTCAATGTCGCGCGGCGAGTGCGCGCGCGACGCCCGAAGCCAGCACCACGCCCGTGGCGGTCAAGGCGACGGCGATCCAGGTCGTGGGCGCGGGCCATTCGCCCAGCACCGGGATGCCCAGCAGCGCCGCCAGCACCGGCACCAGCGCGCTGAACGCCGATCCGCGCGCCGGTCCCAGCAGCGCGATGCCGCGCATGTAGGCGATCAGCGACACGATGCTGGTCATCACGCCCTGGTAGAAGCCGTGGAAGACGGCCTCGGCCAAAGGCAGGCTCAGCACGTGCCTGCCGGTCAGCATCAGGTAGGGCGGCAGGTAGAGCAGCAGCGAGGCGACGGCGACCACGGCGGTGCCGTGCAGCGGCGCCAGCCCGCCGCGCTTCATCGCCAGGGTCGAGCACGCCCACATGAACGCCGCCAGCAGGAACAGCAGGTCGCCGGCGACCGCGTTGCCGCCGGTATCGATGCCGGGCCGCCATATCTCGTTGCCCAGCAGCACGGCGATCCCCAGCACGGTCAGCGACAGGCCGGCGACGCGGTCCCATTGCATCCGCTCGCGCAGCAGCGCGAAGGCGAGGATCGCCACGAAGAGCGGCATTGTCCCCGGCAGCAGCGCCCCGCCATGGGCGGCGGGCGCGAAGATCAGGGCCCAGGTGACCACCACGACATAGGGCGCGCCGGCGCCGGCCACCAGCACCGCGAACCAGGACGCGCCGAGCTTGCGCCAGGCAAAGCCGCGGCGCAGGACGACCGGCGCCAGCAGCAGGCCGGCCACCAGGAAGCGCAGCGCCGTGATGTCCCAGGCCGAAAGGCGCGTGGGGCTGGCCGTCGCGACGCCGAGCCGCGTGGTCACCATCCACCCGGCCCAGATCACCACGGCGAACAGCACCCATAGCGCGCCCCGCAGCGTGCGGCGTCGCCGCACGGCCTGTGCGGCAGGTGCGGTGGTGGCGGTTGCGGCGGACATGGCGCGAGTAGGGGGATGGGACCGGTCCGCGTCAACCGGCAAACCGGCATGGCCGGCTTGCGCGCGGATGCTGGGGCTGCCGGATCAGTCGGCGACCGCCGCGATCGAGGATAGGTCGCGGCGGCCGGCGGCGGCGTCCGCGATGCTGTGCCGGGGGGGCAGGCGCACGCGCGCGGTCGTGCCCGCGCCGAGCCTGCTCTCCAGGGTCAGCGTGCCGCCATGCGCCTCGACCAGCGTGCGGCTGATCGCCAAGCCCAGGCCGGTCCCGCCGAAGCGGCGCGATATGCTGGAATCGGCCTGCTGGAACGGCTGGAAGATGCGGAGCATGGCCTCTTCGGAAATGCCCATGCCGGTATCGGCGACGGTCATGCCGATTGAACCGTCCGGCTCGACAGCGAGCAACAGGCTGACGGTGCCGCCGCCGGGCGTGAACTTGATCGCGTTCGACACCAGGTTCAGCGTCACTTGGCGCAGCGCGCGCCGGTCGGCGTGCACCGGGGTCGCGATGGGGCCGGCATCGAACGCCAGCGTCACCCCGCCCTCGGTGGCGCGGTTCTGCATCAGCCGGCAGCAATCGTCGACGACCTCGGCCAGGTTGATGTCCTCGAAGTTCAATTCCATCCGCCCGGCTTCGATCTTCGACATGTCCAGAAGCTGGCTGATCAGCTCGAGCAGCTGCTGGCCGCTGCTGTGGATGATGCGGGCATAGTCCACGTAGCGTGCCGCGGCCGACGGGCCGAACCGCTGGTCGGCGATCACTTCGGAGAAGCCGATGATGGCGTTGAGCGGCGTGCGAAGCTCGTGGCTCATCATGGCGAGGAAGCGCGACTTGCTGGCGCTGGCGGCCTCGGCGGCCCCCTTGGCCTCGCGCAGGTCGCGCTCGCGCCGCTTCTCGCCGGTCACCACCTGGGTGATGCCGCGGTAGCCGCGGATGCGCCCGAACAGGTCGCGCAGCGGCTTGGCGCTGATGCGGAAGTGCTCGCGTTCGCCGCCGCGCTTGATGATCGAGTACTCGAACCCGGAAAAGCGATGGCCCGCGCGCATCAGCTCTTCCATGCGGTTCAGCGCCGCCAGCTCCTCGGCATCGCCGATCCGCTCGGCGATGGCGCGGCGCGTCTTGCCCATGACGCTGGCGGTGACGTCGGCCCGCGTGCCGCCCGTGCTCTTGACGAAATAGGTGAAGCGCAGGTTCCGGTCGTGCTCCCACAGCCAGTCGGTCGCCATCTGGGCGTAGTCGCGGAAGCGCCGCTCGCCCCGCCGCGCGCGGTCCAGCGTGCGCACCGTCATGAACAGCAGCATGCTGATCGTGGCGCCGCCGATCAGGACCAGGAACGGCATCATGCGCGTGGCGGCGCTGGCGGTGCGGCCGGGCGCCAGGACTTCGGCGGTCCACAGGCGCCCGCCGGCGGCGAAGCTGCGCAGTTCGCGGATGGGGCCGGGCAGCATCGTGGGCCACAGGCCGTGCGGCGCGGCGGACGGGCGCGACGCCGCCGAGCCGTCATAGAGCAGCAGCACGATGTCGGTAGCCGCGGGCGCGACCGCGGCGCGCATGAACTCGTCGACGTCGATCGGCGCGAACGCCACGCCGAGCAAGGCGCCCTCGCGCTTGGCCGGCGCGTAGATCTCGAGCTGGGTGATCGAGCGGGTCGAGTGGGGCGAGGCGACGGGGCGACGGCTGGTCAGCGTCGGACGATCGACCGACATCGCCTGCATGATCGCCTGCCAGCGGGTCGTGTCCTCGAACAGGTCGTTGCCCAGCGTGCTTTCGCCCGACGCCGTGGGCGGCTCGCTGAAGATCACGGGGGTGTAGATCGGCCGTTCGCCCGGCGGACGGACGGCGAATTCGGGTGCGCCGTCCGCGCGCCGCCGCTCGATCAGCGCCGGCAGCTCCGGCTGCTCGACGCGTTCGGCGAAGCCGATCGATTGCAGCTCCGGAAAGCGCTCGGCGATGCGCTGGGTCGTCACATAGCGGCGCCACTCCTCGGCGGTCACCGTGTCGCTGGCGACCACCAGGGCCGCCGCGCCCAGCAGGATCTGCTCGTAGGATTGCACGCGCGCGGTGATCGACCAGGTGATCCGGTCGGCATCCTGCGCGACCGAGCGGCGCGCCTCCTCGATCCCGGTCAGCACGGCGTAGTGCCAGCCGACCCCGGTGGCGGCAAGCGCGAGCGCGAGCACCAGCCAGGCTCCCAGGTGCTCCAGGAGGTGCTTGAATACCCGGTGAACCATTCACCGAATCTCGTATCGGCAGGGTTAAAGTACCTTTAAGGGGACTCACGCAATAAGAGATGACCCCGGCTGACCCTGGCCAGGGAAATGGCGCTTTGCCTGCCACCGCTAGTATGATGCGACCGTGACCGACGCGAGGGAAGGGGTATTGCGCGTGACCAAAGCTGCGGCCGCCCGGCCGGCGGACATTCCCCCTCCTTCGCCGCGCTGATGCAAACACCTTCGGCCGCCGCTGCGCAGCCCGGGTTTGCCCGTCTCTGCGTCTTGATCGTGCTTCCCTTCGCATTCGGCTATTCGCTGTCCTACCTGCTGCGCGCCGTGAATGCGGTCGTGGCGCCCGACATGATGCGCGAGCTCAGCCTCGGCCCCGGAACGCTCGGGCTGCTGACGGCGACCTATCTGCTGACCTTCTCGTCCTTCCAGCCGGTGCTGGGGGTGCTGCTCGACCGGTTCGGACCGCGCCGGGTGCAAGCGACTCTGCTCGCGATTGCGGCGCTGGGCGTGCTGCTGTTTTCTTTCGGCAGCGACCTGGTGACGCTCGGCCTGGCCCGCGCCGTGATCGGGCTCGGATTCAGCGGCGGGCTGATGGCGTCGTTCACGGCGATCGTGCTGTGGTTTCCGGCTCCGCGCATCGCGCTCGCGAATTCGCTGGTGATGGCGTTCGGCGGGCTCGGCGTCGTGGCCGCCACCCGGCCGGCCGACCTGCTCAGTCAGATCGTCGGATGGCGCGCGCTGTTCTGGGGCCTGTCGGCCGTCACCGCCATATCGGCGCTCTACATCTTCCTGTCGGTGCCCGACCGCCCGGCGGGTCCCAAGGCTGCTCCGTTGCGCCGCCAGGTCGCGGAGATCGCGCGGATCTTGCGCGATCCCTTCTTCTGGCGACTGGCGCCGCTGGTGTGTTCGACCATCGGCAGCTATATCGCGGTGCAGACGCTGTGGGTCGGCGGCTGGCTGCGCGATGTCGCCGGGCTGAGCCGCGAGGCCGCGGCAGACCTGATGATGGCGATGGCGGTCGCGTTCTCGGCGGGCATGCTGGCCCAAGGCGTCATCGCCGACCGGCTGCTGCGCCGCGGCATCGGTGTCATGGCGACGGTGATCGGCGCGCTGGCGCTCTACATGGCCTGCGAGCTTGCGTTGGTTCTGCCGGGTATCGCCTTCGCAGACTGGCTCGTCTATCCGATTTGGATCATCTACGGGATGACCGGAAGCGTCGCGGTGCTGACCTACCCGCTGCTGTCCGAGCATTTCGGCAAGGGGCTTGCGGGCCGGTCGAACACCAGCATGAACCTTGCGATGTTCGGCACGGCCTTCGCGTTCCAATCGGCTATCGGCTGGCTGGTCGAGGCGTGGCCGCTCGCCCAGCCGGTCGGGCCGGCGCGCTTCCAGCCGCTCGGATACCAGGTCGTCTTCACGCTGATGCTGGCGATGCAGGCCGCCAGCGTGGTCTGGTATTGGCGATCGCGCGGCCGGTCGCCGTAGCGCGTCGCCGCGGCGAGGCTACGCCTTGTCGGCGCTTCGGCGCGGTTTCGTCGTCGTCGCCGCGACCCGGCGCGCCGCGGTCCGGCGGTCGATCGCATAGCCGGCGACGCTCAGCGCGTTGACCAGTTCCTGCATGCGCGCCCGGTACGAGGCGCGTGTTTCCGCTGCCGCGCGGTCCCATGGCGCCCGCTTCGGATGCGCCCGGAACTCGTAGATCGCACGACCGCCGATTTCCAGGACGTCCTTGTCCATCATCATCTCCGCTTTCTTCGTTCTGAGCCTGGCGCCGCATTCGATCTCGAATGACCGTTCGCCGTGGGCGAATGATTTCGACAAGCCATGGTCGCGCGACGCTCCGTCGGTCCGCGATCGGCGTTCATCCCCTTGCGTCACTCCCTACACGAACGGTCGCATTTTCCCGGTGACAATTCCGTGAGGCAAGCGATGGTTTGATTTCTACGCCGTACGTATAGGGTTTCCCCTGTGCAAGCGCTTACATGAATCGCCATAAAGTGTGGGTATTGCGCCCGATAAACGCTTTCGCGGAATCTTGCGCGCGCACGGCGGCTCTTTTCGCTACTAAAAACAAAAGGGCGAGCCATTTAGGCTCGTCCTTTGCCGGTCAGGGGCCGGTCGGGCGCGAATCAGAAGTTGAGCCACGGCGGCGTGGACGAGGCAACGCCGGTCGACTCCTCTTCGTCGGCCAGGCAGGAATCGAGAATGGCGAGCGCACGCGCCATCTCGTCGCGGGTGACGATCAGCGGGGGCGAGAGCGCGATCACGTTGCCCATTGTCAGCTTGAAGTTGAGCCCGCGCGTCAAGGCGCGATAGAGCACCCGGTCGGCCGCTTCGTTCGCCGGCGTCTTGGCGTCGCGGTCGCTCACCAGCTCGATGCCGATCGCCAGCCCCTTGCCGCGGACGTCGCCGATCAGCCGTCGCCGCGCCTTCATGTCGTGAAGAATCTCCAGCGCGTAGGCGCCCATGGCCGCGGCGTTGTCGACCAGGCCTTCGTCCTCGATAATCTCGATCGTCGCCAACGCGGCGGCGGCGGCGACCGGGTTCTTCTCGTGCGTGTAATGGCCGAAGGCCTGCGTGCCGGCGACATCCAGATCGGCGCGCGCCAGCATCGCCGCGATCGGCAGCATGCCGCCGCCCAGGGCCTTGCCCAGCACCAGGATGTCCGGCGCGACGCCGAAATGCTCGGCGACGAACATGCGCCCGGTCTTGCCCAGGCCCAGCGGGATCTCGTCGAAGATCAGCAGCGCGCCGTGCGCGTCGCAGGCCGCGCGCACCTGCCCCCAGAAGTCGGGCGGCGGCACGTAAGGCACGGCCCGGATCGGCTCGGCGATCACCGCCGCCACGTCGCCCTCCTTCTCCAGCACGTATTTGACCATGTTGGCGCAGGCCATGCGGCACAGCGCCAGGTCGGGCGCGCCATCCGCCCCCACCGGATAGCCATAGGGACAGCGGTAGCAGGCGAAAGGCGCAACATGCGACGCGCCGGGCAGCAGCGGCCCGATCTTGCCCGAGCGAAAGATCGCCTCGCCGCCGACGCTGGCGCCGCCGAAGCCCGCGCCGTGGAACGCGTCCCAGAACGAGAGGGTCTTGTGGCGTCCGGTGAATGCCCTCGCATATTTGATCGCCACGTCGATGGCGTCCGAGCCGCCGGTGGTGAACAGCACCTTGTCCAGGCCCTTAGGAGCGATCGCGGTCAGCTTGCGCGCGAGCGCGGTGGCAACCGGGTTGGCGAAGCGGCGCGGGCTGAACGGCAGGGCATCGATCTGGCGCTTGACCGCCGCGACCAGGCGCGGATGGCCATAGCCGACGTGGTGCACGTTGTTGCCGTGGAAATCCATGTAGCGCCGGCCCGTCGTGTCCTCGAGCCAGATGCCCTCGGCCTTGGCCACGGCCGCCAGGCATGGGGAGGAAAGCGACTGGCTCATGAACAGCCGTGCGTCCTCGGCCACCAGCGCATCGGCATCGCGGTCGAGGTTGCGGACCTGCCAGTTGCGGCGCTCGGGCGACGTGTTGACGTCGCCTTCCGCCAGCCGCCAGTCGCCAGGGTGGGGGGCAGCATCCATGCTTGCCAGTGGTCCACAGGATGACTTATCAATCAAATCGAAAATACGTCGGCAAAGCATAGAAGCAACCTATGAATTACGCGCATCTCCGGGCCTTCCATGCGGTGGTGGAGCAAGGAGGCGTCACCCAGGCCGCCGCCTGGCTCGGCCTGACCCAGCCTACCCTCTCCAGCCAGGTCAAAGCGCTGCAGGCGCGCTACGGCGTGCGGCTCGTCGAGCGCAGCGGCCGCGGCGTCGAGCCCACCGAGCTTGGCCAGGCGCTGCATGCGCTAACCCGCCGCTTCTTCGCGGTCGAGGCCGAGATGGCGGCGATGCTCGAACAGGCGCGCGATCCTAAGCGGGGGCGCCTGCGGCTGGGGGCGGATGCGCCGGCCCACGTCGTTCCCGAATTGGCGCTGTTCAGCCGGCGCCACCCCGGCGTCCGCCTGTCGGTCACCCTCGGCAACAGCCGGGCGGTGTTGGAAGCGCTGCTCGACCGGCGCTGCGATGTCGCGGTCATCGCCGATCCGCCGCGCGATCGGCGGCTTCATACATTGCCGCTGCGTACCGACCGGCTGCTGGCGCTGGTCCCGGCCGGCCATCCCTGGGCGGCGCGGCGCGCCGTCGCTTTCGGCCAATTCGCGCGCGAGAAGCTGGTGCTGCGCGAGGCGGGATCGCGCACGCGTGCCGTGCTGGAAGCGGCGCTCGCCGCCGCCGGCGCGAAGCCAGAGGACGCGCTGGAGATGGGCAGCCGCGAAGGCGTGCTGGAATCGATCGCGGCGGGGCTCGGCGTCGG
>JADLEG010000028.1 GCA_020846275.1 Alphaproteobacteria bacterium | reverse complement strand
TCGTCTCGTCCGCCAGCAGCGGCTCCAGCGGCCCCAGCCCCAGCATGTCGTTGAGCATCGTCGCGACCAGCGCGCGCTGCTCGACCAGGTTGATGCTGAGCTTCTCCTCCAGCAGGATTTCCGACACCACGTCGGTGATCTGGCGCTGCAGTTCGTCGCGCGGCAGTTCGGCGGCGACCGCCAGGTCCAGGCGCTTCAGCAGGATCGGCTGGATCCGCCGCTTGATCTCCTCGACCGCGTTCGACAGCGGCGCGTCGTTGCCGCCCGTGGCCATGGTGACGACGGTCTCGCCGATCTGCTCGAACGGCAGGGGTCCGGCGAGATCGGGCTTGGGGGTTCCGTTGACCTGGGGGCCGCTGGCGCGTTGCGGGCCGGTCGGCTTGCCGTTGACCGGCGCGCCGGCGCCGTTTGTTGCGGGAGGCGGGACCGGCCCCCCCGCGGGTCCGCTTCCTGCCGCGTCGCTGCGGCGGCCGAACATGGCCGATCAGGCCGCCTTGCCGAGCAGGCGCCGCCACAGCGGCGGCTTGGTGGTCGTGCCCATCGCGCAGGCCTCGAGCGCCAGCTCGCGGATGATCGCGCCGGCCTTGCTCTTGCCGGCGGTGACGACCATCGGCTTGCCGGCCTGGCTGCTCTCGGCCGCCGTCTTCTGGTCGTGCGGGATCTCGACGTCGACCTTGGCGTCCAGCGCCTTCTCCAGGTCGGGACGCTTGATCTCGCCATGGCCCGGGGCGCCGACGCGATTGACGACGACCTTGACCTGGCCTTTCGGCCCGATCTCGCGCACGCGCTTCAGGAGGCGCGGGCAGTCGCGGGCGGCGACCAGCGTGTAGTCGGCGATGACCAGCACGGCGTCGGCGGACGCGACCAGCTTCGATTGCGCCGGCACCAGCGCGCGCGGCAATTCGATGACCACGCAGTCATAGGCCGCGCGAAGACGGTCGATCAGGGATTCGATGGCGGCGGGATCGATGTGAAGCGTGCCCTCCAGCCCTTCCTCGGCGCACAGGACCGACAGGTTCTCGTCGACCTTGACCGCCGCGCGCTCGACCAGAAGGTCGTCGATGCGCGACGGGGTGCGCAGCGCCTCGGCCAGGCCGCGGCCGGGCTCGATGTCCAGCGCCAGCGCGGCGCTGCCGAACTGCAGGTCGAGGTCGACCAGGGCGGCGCGCTTGGACTTGTCCTCGTGGCTGGCGATCCAGGCGAGGTTCGAGGCCAGCGCCGACGCGCCGACGCCGCCGCGCGTGCCGATCACCACGACCAGGCGGCCGGGCGTCACCGCTTCGCGCGGCGCGGCGCGTTCGCGCGAGAGCTGGGTGAAGGAATGCGTCAGGGTCTCGGGCGTGACCGGCTTGACCAGATAGTCGTCGACGCCGGCATGGATCAGCCGGCGGAACAGCGACACGTCGTTCACGCTGCCCAGCGCCACGACGTGGGTTCCTTCCTGGCACACCTCGGCCAGGCGGTTGATGTCCTGGATCGGATCCTCGCTGTCGGACACGTCGATCAGCAGCACGCGGGGCGTGGGCACGTCGCCCAATTGCTCGATCGCGCCGCCGATGCCGCCTTCGGTGATGCGCACGCCGGTCCAGCCCTGCTGGTTGGCCGCGGTGATCGCCGCCTGGCGCGAAGCGTCGTCGAGCACGAAGGCGGCGAAGGGATCGCGCGCGCGCAGTGCGCCGCCGCCCGCGTCGGCCGGGGAAAGGGGCAATTTGTCCATGAACAAGAAGTAGCAAACGGCGGTTAATAAATAGTCACCATGCCCGCCGTCGATCGAGAGCCGTTATAGCGAATTCAACAGGTTACTGGCCCCCGCCGCCGCCACCCACGACCTGGGACGTCGTTATCGTGGTCAATGGTTTCCCGGGCGGCTGGCCTGGGACCCGGATATCGCGCCGGTAGCGCAGGGTTTGCAGCGCGTCGACCTCGCCGTCCGTGCCCACCGCGAGCGGCCGGCCCTCGACCAGGTCGCGCTTGTTGGCGACCATCTGCTGCAGGTTGAACGCGTCGGCGCAGCCGAAGTTGCGGTGCGTGCTGTTCTCGGGATTGCCGCCGCGCGGCTGGGTCCAGTTGGGGCAGTCGAGCGGCGACAGCACGGGGCGCTCGATCACCACCGTCACGGTGTCGCGGATCGGCGGCACGTCGGCCGCCGCGCGCGCGGCCTCGGCCGGGACCCGGCGGCGCGCCAGGTAGGTTCTGACCGATTCCAGGCGCTGGCCGGCCCAGGGCGATCCGGAATCGCGGTCCAGCACCACCACCCGGTCCTGCTGCAGGTCGGTGCCGACGGAATAGAGGAACTCGTCCAGCGCCCGCCCGCCGGCGTCGGACAGATACTGCTCGTCCGCGCGGAACGGCACGTTGTAGGAAACCTGGACCAGCTCGGCCTTCGCCTCCGGCGGGGCCTCGCTGTAGAAGTCCTTGATGTACGGGGCGCAGGCGCCAAGCGTGACCGCCAGCAGCGTCGCAACCGCCCCCCTTGCCTTTCGCCAGCCTGCCATCCTGCTACTCCAACTGGAACCCGGCCGGGCCGGCCAGCCGGCCCTGCGGCACCACCGGCTGCGTGTTGCCGGGCTGCATGGTCCGCCGCCATTGCGCGCCGTAGAAGATGCGGTCCACGTCGTGCGGCGGCTGGAAGCCGTCGGTCGGCGTGGCGAGCTTGTTGTTCGCCACCGGCTCGACCAGGTAGGGCGTGACGATGATGATCAACTCGCTCTCGCGGCGCTGGAACAGGTCGGACCGGAACAGCGTGCCCAGGATCGGGATGTCCGCCAGGCCCGGCCATTTGCTGATCGAATGGGTGACGTCGTTGCGCAAGAGGCCGGCGATCGCGAAGCTCTGACCGCTGGCGATCTCGATGATCGTCTCGGCGCGGCGCACCTGCAGCGCGGGAATGGTGAGACCGCCGATCGAGATCGCGCCCTGGTCGCTCAGCTCGCTGACCTCGGGCCGCACGTGAAGGCTCATGCGATTGTCGCTCAAGACCGTCGGCTGGAACGACAGCGACACGCCGAAGGTCTTGAATTCGATGCCGATCGCGCCGTTGCCCTGGGGCACCAGGATCGGGAACTCGCCGCCCACAAGGAAGCTGGCGGTCTGGCCGGACATGGCGGTCAGGTTGGGCTGTGCCAGGATCTTGACCAGCCGGTCCTCTTCCAGCGCGTCGATGACGGACTGGACGGTGGTCGCGCCCTCGGTGGCGGTGAGGCGGAAATTGTTCGGCACGGCAAGCTGGTTGGGGTTCAGCACCGTGAAGCCGATCGTCATGGCGTCGGTCGCGTTGACGACATTCCAGTTGAAGCCGAGCTGCTTGGACACGTCCTTCGACATCTCGGCCACGCGCACGCGCAGCATCACCTGGGTCGGCGAGGTGACCTTCAGCCGGTTGATGATCTTCTTCTCGTCGCCCGCGACGGCGGCGGCCAGCCGGCGCACGTTCTCGGCATCCGCCGGCGACAACACGGAGCCTTCCAGCACAAGCTGCTCGCCCACGGTGCTGATGGCGACGTCGCGCTCGCGGTCGCCCAGCGCTTGGCGCAGGCTGTCGCGCAGTCGCCCGTGATTGTTGGTCACGACCACGCGCGATTCCAGCATCACCCCGTCGTCGCTGTCGACCGCGATCAGCGTGGTTTCGCCGCCCTTCTTGGCGAACACGTAGACGAGGTTGGGCGACTTCACCTGGACGTCGGCGATCTCGGGATTGGCGATGAAGACGGTCGCGGCCGGGCGCGGCAGGCGCACCACCTGGCCGCGATTGATCTCGATCTGGATCGTGCTGCCGCCGTCGCCCTGCACCGTCGGCGTGACGGGGGGCGCGGCGGGCGTCGTGGCGGCAACCGGCTGCACGCCCGGCAGCGGCCGCGCGGACTGCGGCGGCGTGATCGCGGTGGGCAGCGGCGGCTTCGCGACCGGCTTGGCGCCGCCGGTAGCACCGCTGGCCGCACCCGCAGCCTTGCCGAGCACATCGGCCGGGCGCGCCTGGGCCAGCGACGGGCGGACCGGCACGGTGATCGCCGGCGGCATCGTCGGCGCCTCCTGCGGCACCGACAGGACCCGCGGCGTCGCGCCTGTCGGCGATTCGCGCGGTGGTTCGCTGGGCGCATTGGCCGCGGTGTCGGCAACCGGCTCCGCTTGCGCGCCGGCCGAAGGCTCGGCGCGCAGGATCGTCACATCGGGTTCGATGGGCGGCGATGGCGGCGACGAGCCGGCGAGCACCGTGACTCCGGCCCACGTGCCGGCGGCCGGCGCGGGCGCGATCGGCGCCGCCACGGTGGCGGCCGGCGGCGGCGCCAGCGCGGCGCTGCCGGTGGATAACTTCGGGGCGATCGGAAGGGCGACTTTAGTCTGCGCGACGCCGATAGATTCGATTCCCATCGACAGCGCGACGAGTACGGATACGCCCAGTCCAATGACAGCAACAAGCCGCTTGGCCAAAAACAGACCCCCGCCGAATCCGGCGGGTCTGACGGCCTTTACTTGTCCGCGGACCCGCGCAGGATGGTGACACCCGGATTGGACTTAGCTCGTTCTTGGAGCATGAACTTCAATTCCTTGTCCAGAACATAGCTACCGGCCTTATCCTGCTTGGCTTTCGTGGTTTGCGATTCGCCGTCCGCGGCCTCGGCGACGACAAGTGATTCGCCGTCCTTGCCGCGATTGACCTCGTTGGCGGCGATATCCGTGGCGCCCGATTCGGTCGCCAGCGAGCGCAGACTGAGCGAGAGCTGCCCGATGTTCTGCGCCAGCGCGACGATCTCGGCCTGCTTCGGCGTGACCTCCAGCGTGGCGGTGCGGCCGGGCGCGGCGCCGACCTTGCCGTCGCCCTTGGCGTTCTCGGTGTTCTGGTCGATCGCCAGCACGCGCATTCCCTCGAGGATCGTCGAGGCGAACTGGTTCTTGCCTTCGTTGTCGTCGTCCTTCGCGCTGTAGCGGCCGGTCAGGATCAGGTCGACCAGGTCGCCGGGAAACACAAAGCCCGCGTTGCCGGTGGTGGCGGTGATCGGCACCGTCATCGCCCGGTTGCCGGGGGTCAGCACCGCCGCCATGAAGCCGCGTTCGCCCGGCTTGACGAAGCGCGCGTCGAGGATGGGCTCGCCGGCGTTGATCGTCATGCGCGCGACCGCGCCGACGAAGTCCTCGAGCTTGCGCTCGCCCTGCACGACATAGCCCTTGACCAGGCCTTCCTTCGGCCAGGCGACCCAGTCCAGGTTGCCGCGCTGCACGAAGGTGCCGGGCTTCAGCGACGTCTTCGCCACCAGCACGAACTGCCCCACGGGCTGCGGGGCGGCGGCGACCGGCTTCTGGCGCATCGCCTCGCGCTGCTCCAAGAGGTAGTTGCGCGCCATCATCGCGGTCATGCCGGCGATGATAACCGCGACGAAGATGATCAGGATGTTGCGAAGATTCATGGCAGGTCCTCCGCTGGATCTATGGCGCGGCGTCGGCGGCAAGCCCGACCAGCCGCAGCGTCACGTAGAAGCCGCCGGCGGCGATCGCCACGCCATAGGGAATGGCTTCGGTCAGAAGCGCGTCGCGCAGCGTGCGCGAGCCGATGTGGTCGAGCGCGAAGGCAAGCCCGTGGCGCATCGGCCGATGCAGCAGCATGAGCGACACCAGGCCGCCGGTCAGCGCCGTGATCAGCACGAACTCGAGCGCAAGGCCGGGCCCGGCGAACAGCATGGTGGCGCTGAGCAGCTTGATGTCGCCGCCGCCGACGCGCCCGGTGCCGTAAGCGGCAAGGCCAAGCGCCAGCGCGACGCCCGCCACCAGCAGCGACGACAGGAACGCCACCGGATAGGGCGCGGTCAGCACGAAAAACGGATAGAGCGCCACCAGGCCGATGCTGATGGCGTTCGGAATCCGATAGCTCTTGATGTCGCCCGCCGCCGCAAACAGCAACAAGCCCATGCAGAGGGCCAGCGTCAGCAGGTGCAGATACAGCAGTGGAGGCATGGCAGGGTGCCCCTTGGGCAGGTCGGAGGCGGCCTGACGGTCGTGCCTGGGCTACCGAAGAAGGGCGGGCGAGCAGGAACGCTTGAATAAGCCGTTCCCGCTCCGCCATTTGCCTCGGGCGCGGCTGCTCCTTTCGGAGTCAGCCGCCGCCGTTGCAAGTTTGCCCAAGCACTTGGACCGTACGGTCCGCGTCAGGTGCGCTCAGCCACCCGTGCCAGTGCCGCTGCTGCCGACAGCCTTGCTCAGCTCGGACGACACCTTGCCGAACATCTGCGACAGGCTGGAGCCCATCGAGGTCAACGCGGCAATCGCGGCGACCGACACGAGCGCGGCAATCAGGCCGTATTCGATGGCCGTCGCGCCCGACTCGTCCTTCACGAACTTCTTCACTTGGAACTGCATAATCGATCTCCTTCGCTCACTACGGTCCACCCGGGCCGCGAGGAGCATCGTGTCCTCAATCTTCTAACAAACCCTTGCGCGAAATAGTTAACACCTTGCTTTCCCTAGGATTTCCAACATTTTAGCGATCCTTTACCAGTATCCACCCTGGGCGGGAATAATCGAAGCGCCTTCAGCAGTTGCGACAAGCCGTTGCGCGCGCCCGGGCCTGCCGGATCGCTGCCCCCCGTGTTTTCCCCAGGAAAACTTCGCAGCGAAAATGATATGGATGGCGGGCCGCACGGGCTCGCGCGGCGGCATTTCGCGCCCCGCGCGGCCGCCAGCGCCAAGGCCGAGGAGCGCCCATGACGCAAGGCTCGCCGTCGCCGCCCCGGTTCGCCGCCACGCTGGCAGCCGCCGCCTTGATCGCAGGCGCGGCGCTGACGCTACCAGGCGCGCCGCGCGCCGAAATGCTGCCGGTCGACCTCGAGCTGGTGCTGGCGGTCGACGTCTCGGGAAGCATCGACGCCGAGGAGATGAAGCTGCAGCGCGACGGCTACATCGCCGCGATGACCGACCCCGAGGTGGTGCGCGCCATCACGCGCGGGGTGACCGGCCGCGTCGCCATCGCCTATGTCGAATGGGCGGGCTACGAGACGCGGCGCCTGCTGGTGGACTGGAGCCTGATCGACGGCCGCGCGGCGGCCGACAGTTTTGCCGCCACCCTCGCCAGCCAGCCGATCCGCGGCGGCGTGTCGACCTCGATCAGCGCGGCGATCGAGTTCATCCTGCCGATGTTCGGCGCCAACGGCTACGAAGGCACGCGCAAGGTAATCGACATCTCCGGCGACGGGCCCAACAACCAGGGCCCGCCGATCGTCCAGATGCGCGACCGCGCCAACGCGATGGGCGTCGTCATCAACGGCCTGCCGATCCTCAACGACCGGCCGAACCCGCTCAACTTCCCCAGCCTGCCCGACCTCGACCGCTACTACGAGGGCTGCGTGATCACCGGCGAGGGCTCGTTCGTCGTGGTCGCCGGGAATTTCGAGGCGTTCGGCGAGGCGGTGAAGCGCAAGCTGATCCAGGAGATCGCCGGCCTCCGCCCCGCCGGGCGCGGGCTCGCCCGGCTCGGCCGGCCCCTGCGCTGGCGCGCGGCCGCCCCGCCGGCGCGCTTGCTGCGCGCCGGCGCGGTCTACGAACCGGGCTGCGACATCGGCGAGCGCCAGCTGAACGATTTCTACCGCCGCCGCGGCTGGGGGAACTAACGCCGGCGATCAAGCCAGCGCAGCGGCAGGGTCAGCGGCAGGATCGCCAGCACCAGGCAGGCCAGCGCCACCAGCGCCGTCTGCAGCCCGGCCTCGTCGCTGAGATAGCCGAACAGGAACGGCGCCGTCGTGCTGCCGCCCACCGACAGCGTGTAGAAGAGGCCGAATGCGCGCGCCAGCTTGTCGCGCGCCACCGTCTCGGGCACCGAGCCGTAGAGCGCCGAGGACGTGCCGTTGAGCGCCAGGCCCAGGAGCGGCAGCAGCGGGAGGATTGCCGACAGCGGCAGCCAGTTCAGCGCGAGCACCGCGGCGGCGGTCGCGATCTCGGTCGCCACCACCGTCGCCACCACGCCCCAGCGGATCGCCATCAGCCCGCACACGAACTTGCCGGCGGCGCCGCCGGCGAACACCAGGCTGAGCGCCAGGCCGACGGTCGATACCGCCGCGCCCTTGCCGATCAGCACGAAGGGCAGCAGGGTCAAGGTGCCGGTGCGCGCCGCGCTGTCCAGCGCCGCGACCGCGCCCAGGTTGGCGAAGCGCGGCCAGTGCGTCGCGACCGGCGCCGGCGCCGCACCCTTGGGCGGCGCGTCGGGATGCGCGCCCGCGACCGGCGCCACGCGGCGCAGCAGCAGGAACACCGCCAGGCCCGCGAGGACGCCGGCAAGGCCGATCGTCTCCATCGTCGCCCGCCATCCCCACAAGCCCACGAGCACCGCGGCCAAAGCCGGCACCGCCACCTTGCCGACGTCGCCGAGGAAATTGTAGGTGCTGAGCGCGACGCGCAGCGCCGGGCCCGCGGAGGCGCGCGAGATCAGGGTGCTGCTGAGCGGATGCTGCACGCTGGCGCCGATGCCCGTCAGCAGGATCGCCCCGCCCAGCGCGACCGCGCCGCCGGAATACCCCGCCAGCACATAGCCCAGTCCCAGGAGCGCGGTGCCCAGCGCCAGCACGATGCGCTCGCCCACGCGCTCGGCCAGCAGGCTCGCCGGCATCTGCAGCGTCGCAAGTCCCAGCCCGAACATGGTCTTGACCGCGCCGACCTCGGCCAGGCTCAGCCCCAGCTCGGCCTGCCACAGCGGCAGGAACAGGTAGATGCAGTCGCCGACCCCGTCATGCACGGCATGCACCGCGCCGCAGGTGCCCAGGGTCGCGCGCGCCTCGCGCGGCAAGGCCGCGTCGGCGGTCGCGGCGGGCGCGCTGGTCACGCTCATGCCGCCGCGCCCGGCTGCGCCAGGTACGCCGACAGCGTGGACTTCATGTCCGACGGGCCGTGCAGCCCCAGCTTCGAGCGCCGCCACAATATGTCCTCGGCCGTGACCGCCCATTCATGGGCTATCAGGTACTGGGCTTCGCGTTCGCTGAGGCCCGCGCCCAGGTCGCGGCCGAGATCGGCCGGGCCGTGGGCGCCGTCCAGCACGCGCTCGATCCGGCTGCCATAGGCGTGCGCCATGCGCTCGGCGGTCGCCGCGGGCAGAAAGCCGTAGCGCCGGCGCTGCTCGGCAAGAAAATCGGCGAAGCCCTTGCCGCCCAGGTCGCCGCCGGGCAGCAGGCCGCGCGATGTCCAGGCCGGGCCCATCGCCGGCAGATGCGGCGCCAGCTTCTCCAGCGCATGCTCGGCCAGGCGGCGGAAGGTGGTGATCTTGCCGCCGTAGATCGACAGCAGCGGGGCCTGGCCCGCCGCGTCCTCGAGCTTCAGCACGTAGTCGCGCGTGACGGCCGAGGGATTGTCGCTCTGGTCGTCGAACAGCGGCCTCACGCCGGCATAGCTCCATGTCACGTCGGCGGGCGACGGGGCGCGGCGGAACCAGCGGCCGACCACCTCGCACAGATACGCGGTCTCCTCGGGCGAGATCGAAACCCGGGACGGATCGCCGTCGAACGGCACGTCGGTCGTGCCGATCAGGCTGAAGCGTCCCTCGTAGGGAATGACGAACACGATGCGGCGGTCGCGGTTCTGCAGGATATAGGCGTGCTCGCCCTCGTAGAGCCGCGGCACCACGATGTGGCTGCCCTTGACCAGGCGCGGCGGCTTGGCGTCGTTGCGGCCGGCGACCTGGGCCAGCACATTGCCGACCCAGGGGCCGGCGGCGTTGACCATCGCCCCGGCCCGCACGCGATAGGCCTTGCCCTGCCGGTCGCGCAAGCGCGCGATCCAGCCCTCGCCGCCGCGTTCGGCCGCGACGCATTCCGTGCGCGTCAGCACGCGCGCGCCCCGCTCGGCCGCGTCCATCGCCAGCAGCACCACCAGCCGCGCGTCGTCGACCCAGCAGTCGGAATAAACGAAGCCTCGATGGAACTCCGGCTTCATCGGCTGGCCGGCCGCGTCGCGGCGGAAGTCGACCCCGGCGCTGCCGGGCAGCGAGCGGCGTCGCGCCAGGTGGTCGTAGAGGAACAGCCCGGCGCGGATCATCCAGGTCGGGCGCAGGTGCTTGTCGTGCGGCAGCACGAAGCGCAGCGGCCAGATTATATGCGGCGCGCAGTCCAGCAGGACCTCGCGCTCCAGCAGCGCCTCGCGCACTAGGCGGAACTCGTAGTACTCGAGGTAGCGCAAGCCCCCGTGGATCAGCTTCGAGCTGGCCGACGAGGTGGCGCCCGCCAGGTCGCCCTTCTCGCACAGCAGCACCTTCAGGCCGCGGCCCGCGGCGTCGCGAGCGATCCCCGCGCCGTTGACGCCGCCGCCGACGACCAGAAGGTCGTAGCGCTGCTGTTCGATGTCCTCGGCGTTCGCGGGCATGGCGCGGCAAAATAGCGAAGCTTGCGCCGCGCGTCAGGAGAAATGTGACAGTTCGGTTACGCGACTCGCCGGCTCAGTCCCCGCCTTCGATCTGGTCGTCGCCCGGCTGGCGCGGCGCCAGCGGCGTGAAGGCGCATCGATCCGGCTTCAGGTCGACCAATGGCGTGCCGTCCAGGCAGTCCAGGCCCTGGACGACAACCACGTTGCCTTCGATCCGCACCAGCTTGGCGATCTGCGTGCCGATCGGGTTGGGCCGGACCGGCGAGCGCAGCGAGAACACCCCGCGCGTCCTGCCGTCGCTCTTCGGCGACT
Source organism: Alphaproteobacteria bacterium (assembly GCA_020846275.1). Lineage (GTDB taxonomy): Bacteria > Pseudomonadota > Alphaproteobacteria > JAEULC01 > JAEULC01 > JAEULC01. The sequence goes on along the minus strand of JADLEG010000028.1, from coordinate 1,902 downwards.
GCAGAATAAGGTCGCGGCGCGATTCGTGGAGCCAGTAGAGCACCTCCACCTGCCCGTAGCCCGCCAACCCTTCGAGCCCGGGAACCCACGGCTCGAACAACTCGATCCGGCACGCCGGACCGTCGAGTCGGCCTTGGCGCGGGCACTGCAGCCGGTCGGTCCAGGGGGTATGAATGCGGCCGATGAACACCAATCCGGCGTCGTTGGCCTCGGGCATCGTCACGGCGCGCTCGCCGGCCCGGATCTCGTTGCGTCGGACCATCGGGCTGCTAGTCGTCCACGGCGATCATGACGTCCGACGCCTTGACCACGGCGAGGGCCTGCTGGCCGACCTTGAGCGCCAGTTCGTCGACCGCTTCGTTGGTGATCGAGGCGGTCATCACCGTGCCGCCCACGTCGATGCGGACATGCGCGGTGGTGGCGCCCTTCTTCACCTCGACGATCTTGCCCTTCAGTCGATTGCGGGCGCTGATCTTCATCGCCGCCTCCCTGCGAGTGCCGCCGGCCGCTGTATATCCCAAAATATATCGCCTGATCGCGATAGCAGGCAAGGCACTTACTCCAAAGCCTTTTCCCGCTTCCGGCAGGCCGGTCCTGGCATGGCGGCGGTTGACAAGGCGCTGCGGGTCAAAGACTATGGCGTTATGTCCGCTTGAATATAACGATTGGCAAGAGTCGCCGCACGATGAGGGAGATTCGAGTGTCGTCGCTGGCGCATCAGCCACGCGGCGGTCGCTTCGGTGAAGCGCTTGTGCGCGCAGATGGCCAAGCCCTATGTCCCGCTGCGCAGCGCCGGCATCGCCGCGCTCAGCGCGCCGGCACCGCCCGCCGCCATCGCCCAGGCATCGGACTAGAGCATTTCATTTTTTGACGGAAGCGTATCCTGCGTTTGCGAGGTAGTTTTCGCATTCCTGTGGGGTAATTGTCTGGATGAGTTGGCCGATGGCTTGCCAAGTGTCTTCGATGGTTCGGCGTTGTGCGTGCCGCATCCAGTGTTTGATTTTGGCGAAGGCTTGTTCGATCGGGTTGAGATCTGGCGAGTATGGCGGCAGGAACCAGAGCCTTGCACCCGCGGCCTTGATCGCCCGCCGAATGGCAGCGGATTTGTGACTACCCAGATTATCCATGATGACGATGTCGCCGGATCGCAGGGTTGGAACAAGCTGCTGGTGGACGTAGGCGCGGAAGCATTCGCCATTGATCGGGCCGTCGAAGACGCAAGGAGCGGTGAGTCCCTCGCAGCGTAAAGCGCCCAAAAAGGTCATGGTGCGCCAATGGCCGTGCGGGGCATAGCCGCGCAGCCGCTTCCCCCTCGGTCCCCAGCCGCGCAGCGGAGACATATTGGTCTTGATCCAGGTCTCATCGATGAAGACAAGACGCGCAGGATCGATCCGGTCTTGCCAGAAACGCCAGCGCTGACGTCTGCGAGCAACGTCAGGGCGGCCCTGTTCAAGAGCGAGCAGTGTTTTTTTTGAAGCTCAGACCTTCGCGTCGCAGGAACTGCCATACCGCGTTGTGTGAAACGCAGACCCCGCGCAGGGCCAGTTCATCCTTCAAGCGATGCAAGGTCAGGTTCGGCGTCTGATTGATCCGCTCGATGATAAAGGCCGCATGCGGTTCCAGCACGCGGCGGCGATGCCCACCCATTTTGCCCGGTGCAACGCTGCCGGTCGCCCGATAACGCTGCGACCACTTCACCACCGACGACACCGCAACACCGAACCGCCCGGCAACACTGCGGCTGCTCTCACCCGATAAAACTGCACCTACAACACGTTCGCGAAGATCGTTCGAAAGGGCTCGTGTCATCAATGCTGGCCTCCTTCCAGTCAGCATCTTGAATCACAAAACCGCTCCAACCGGAATCCCCTTCCGATTCAAACAATCAATGAAATGCTCTAG
>JADLEG010000027.1 GCA_020846275.1 Alphaproteobacteria bacterium | reverse complement strand
TCGCGCGAATAGAGCGGGTTCGACGACCCGGGCGGCGGCGCCAGGCCGACCATGTTGAGCAGCACGCTGGCCGGCCCGAAGAGCTGCAGCCAGGCCAGCGCGTTGACCTGGGGCGGGATCATCAGCGGGACCATGAAGAGGAAGACCAGCGCGGGTTTCGAGCGGATGTCGCTCAACCCCACCAGCAGCGCCATCGACCCGCCGAGGAACACCGCCAGGATCGTGCCGGCGCAGGAAACCTCGAGCGTGTTGATCGTGGCGGTCCAGACCCGCGGGTTGTCGATCGCCTTCCTGAGCGCGTCGAGCGTCGGCACGCCGGCGGGCGCCAGCGCCTCGTAGAGCAGCCGGCCCATCGGCAGCACCGAGACGCAGAACACCAGCAAAGCCAGCGCGGCGAGGACCAGGGCCTCGCCGCGCGGGATCGAATATCGAAGGAAGGACCGCAACGTCGGCTGGATCAGGAAATCCGATCTAGCCGCCGAACAGATCGGCAAAACGTTTCTTGTTGGCCTCGTCGGCCTTGATGATCCCCGGGATGTCCGAGTTCATCAGCTTGATCTGGTCGAGCTTGGGGAAGCCCTGGGGCGGCGTGATCTTGGCATCGAGCGCCAGGTAGCCCTGCTGCACGGCCAGCGACAACCCCGCCTCGGACAGCAGGAAGTCGACGAACTTCTTCGCGTTGTCCATGTTCTTCGCGGTCTTCAGGATCGCGACCGGCTCGGTCACGGCGGTCACGCCTTCCTTGGGGAACACGAAGACGACCGGCGAGCCCTTGGCCTGCTCGCGCAGCGCCATGAAGTCCACCACCACACCGTAGAGCTTCTCGCCGCTGGCCACGGCCTTGAACACGTCGCCGTTGCCGCGCACCGCCACCGCGCCGTTCTTGGCCAGCTTGTCGAAGTAGTCCCAACCGAACGCCTTGTCGGCGGTCAGGGTGCCGACATGGATCGCCGCCGCGCCGGAATAGAGCGGGCTCGGCATCGTCACCTTGCCCTTGGCGTCGGCCGTCAGGATGTCGTTCCAGGACTGCGGCGGCTTGGCCGACTTGTGCGCCACGATGCCCGTCGTGATCAGCTTGGTGCCGAAATAGGTCTTGTCCTTGTCGTAGGTGCCCGCGGGCAGGCCCGCCACCTTGGCCGCCGCGTGCGGCGCCAGGCGGCCGGCCGCCTTCAGCGTCTCCATGGTCATGGCGTCGGCGATCAGCAGCACGTCGGGCGCCGGCGCGCCGGCGGCGAACTCGGCCTCAAGCTTGTTCATGATCTGGGTCGTGCCGTTGCGCACGAACTCGACCTTGATGCCGGGATTGGCCTTCTCGAAAGCGCCCACGGTCTGCTCGGCATCGTTCTGCGGCTGCGAGGTGTAAAGCACCAGCTTGCCGGTCTGGGCCTCCGCCGCGCCGGACAGGGCGCAGGCCACCAGGGCGGCGACGATCGCCGCTTGCATGGGTTTGTGTGACATGCCGAGTTCTCCCCAGGTCAGGTTTCAAGGTCGCGCGGCACAGTCGCGATGCCGTGTTGACGATGCGCGACGGTTTTATGACGGCACCATGGCCCAACCCGCGCGCCGTCGCAATCCCGCGAATCGCGGACCGGTCCTGGCCGCAAGGCCCCGGCGCGGTCGGGGATGCCGCCCTCTGGGGGCGCGCGATCCGCGAGTCGCTTCAAGCGCTTGATTGCCCATGCCGGTCAAAGGCTTGCCCGTCTTGACCCCGGCTGGGCGAGCGCGTAGCGGTGATTCACGGATGGGTCGCCGCGGAAGGACCGCATGGGGAAGATCGTTGCCATCGTCGCGCTCGCCCTCGGCCTTGCGGCGAGCGCTGCCCTGCCGGGACGGGCCGCGACGCAGCGTGACCTGGAAAAAGGCCTCGCGCTGATCGGGCGCGAGCACTACACCGACGCCATGGCGCTGCTCGACCCGCTGGCGCGGCTGGAAGACCGCGAGGCGCTGTACCAGACCGGCCGCCTGTTCGAGGACAACAAGGGCCAGCAGGCCCAGGCCATGGACGAGCACGACCGCCTGGCCGAGGCGGCGCAGCGCTACACGCACGCGGCGGCGCTGGGCCATGCCGACGCCGCCTATCGCCTGGGGCGGATCTATCTGCGCGGCGTGGGGGTCGCGCGCGACCCGGTGGCGGCCGCCGCCTGGCTGCGCCGCGCGGCGCTGGCCGACCATGGCAAGGCGCAGTTCGAGTTCGCGAGCCTGCTGGCCGCCGGCACCGGCGTGGCGCAGGACGAGTACGCCGCGCTGACCTGGTACCTGATCGCGGCGCAGCGCAACGACGTGTCGCCGGCCGAGCCCGCGGCCGAGTCGCTGTGCGACCGCCTGCGGCGCAAGCTCGACCTGGCGCTGGAGCGCCGCCTGCGCTTGGAGCGGCCGGACCAGCGCTTCCTGCCGGTCTACACCAGGCCCGCGCGGATCGACCAGTACGCGCTGATGCCCCAGCGCATCCGCACCGCGATGGACCGCGCGACCGACTTCACGCCGGAAGGCGAAACCGCCGACAAGGCCCGCCCCGACATGCCCGACACGCGCTGCTTCACCGGGGAGCCGGAGAGCTGACCCTCGGCGGCTTACGCCTCGGCGCCGGCGAACAGCACCAGGTTGCCGTCCGGGTCCTTCACGACGAAGGTCCACGCGCCCCATTCCTCCTTGCGCAAGGCCTGGTGGAACGGTGCGCCGGATGCCTGGTACTCGCGATAGAGCTGCTTCACGTCGTCGACGGTGATGGCGGCCGACAGCAGGTCCTCGCGTGTCCGGATGTCGCCCGGGAACACGGGTTCGTCGACGTGGCGCAGGTTGAGCCGCGCGGCGTCGCGCACCACCTGGCCATAGAAGGGCGGCGTGCCGTAGAGGAACGCGACGGCGAACCCCAGCTTCCGCGTGAAGAAATCGCAGGACGCCGCGATGTCGGCGACGAACAGCTGGGGCTCGGCGCCGGTCAGGCGCGCCCTGGCGCCGGCGCGTGGGGTCTCGTCTCCCATGGATCGGTACTATACCGCAGCCGGCTATTCGGCGCGCCGGGGGTTGGAATCCACTCCCGGCGCTCCTAGGTTCATTTCAATGGACCGCGAGCGTTGCGACGGCCGTGACCATGCCGCCTAGGGAACCAAAGGACGGCGCGCGCATGCAGGCGATGGTGCTGCGCCAGGCCGGCCGCAAGCTTGAATGCGTCGAAGTCGCGCGGCCCGCGCCGGGACCGGGACAGGTGCTGGTAAAGGTCAGGGCCTGTGCCGTATGCCGGACCGACTTGCACGTCGTCGACGGCGAGCTTGAGCACCCGAAGCTGCCGATTATTCCCGGCCACGAGATCGTCGGCACGATCGTCGCGCGCGGCCCCGGCGCCGATGCCTTCGCCGCGGGCGATCGCATCGGCATTCCCTGGCTCGGCTGGACCTGCGGCGCCTGCGGCTTCTGCACCAGCGGGCGCGAGAACCTGTGCGACAAGGCGCGCTTCACCGGCTACCAGATCGACGGCGGCTATGCCGGCTACACCGTCGCCGACCAGCGCTTCTGCTTCCGCATTCCCGACGCCTTCGACGACGCCCATGCCGCCCCGCTGCTCTGCGCCGGCCTGATCGGCCATCGCGCGCTCGCCATGGCCGGCGACGCGCGGCGCATCGGCATCTATGGCTTCGGCGCCGCGGCGCATATCGTGGCACAGGTCGCGATCTGGGAGGGCCGCCAAGTCTACGCCTTCGCGCGACCGGGGGACGCGCAGGCGCAGGGCTTCGCGCGCGAGCTGGGCTGCGCCTGGGCCGGCGCATCGGGCGAGGCGCCGCCCGACCTGCTGGACGCGGCGATCATCTTCGCGCCGGTCGGGCCGCTGGTGCCCGAGGCATTGAAGCGCGTGGCCAAGGGCGGGCGCGTGGTCTGCGCGGGCATCCACATGAGCGACATTCCGGCCTTCCCCTACGCGATCCTGTGGGGCGAGCGCCAAGTGCTGTCGGTCGCCAACCTGACGCGTGCCGACGCCACGCGATTCCTCGCCCTGGCGCCGAAGGTGCCGGTGCGCACATCAGTCGAGACGTTCGCCCTGGAGGAGGCGAATGCCGCGCTCGCGAAGCTGCGCGAAGGAAACCTGACCGG
>JADLEG010000026.1 GCA_020846275.1 Alphaproteobacteria bacterium | reverse complement strand
TGGAAGGCCGAGTCCGGCGGCACGATCACGCGCCAGCTCCGCCGCCTCGGCGCCTCGGCCGACTGGCCGCGCGAGCGCTTCACCCTCGACGAGGGCCTGTCGGCGGCGGTGCGCAAGGTGTTCGTCGACCTCTACAAGCAGAAGCTGCTCTACAAGGACAAGCGCCTGGTCAACTGGGACCCCAAGCTGCACACGGCGATCTCGGACCTCGAGGTCGAGCAGAAGGAGGTCAAGGGCCAGCTCTGGCACTTCAAGTACCCGATCGAGGGCACGACCGACCGCTTCATCGTGGTCGCCACCACCCGGCCCGAGACCATGCTGGGGGACACGGCCGTGGCCGTGCATCCCGACGACGAGCGCTACAAGGCGCTGGTGGGCAAGAACGCTGTTCTGCCGCTGGTGGGGCGCAAGTTGCCGATCGTGGCCGATGAGATGGCCGACCCGACGGCGGGCAGCGGCGCGGTCAAGATCACGCCGGCGCACGACTTCGCCGACTTCGAGGTCGGCAAGCGGCACAAGCTGGCGATGGTCAACATCTTCGATAGAGACGCGAAGCTGACCGACGCCGTGCCCGAGGCCTATCGCGGCCTCGACCGCTACGCGGCGCGAAAGAAGGTCGTGGCCGACCTGGAGGCCGCGGGCCTGATCGAGAAGATCGATGCCCATACCCACATGGTCCCGCACGGTGACCGCTCGGGCGTGGCGATCGAGCCGTGGCTGACCGACCAGTGGTACGTCGACGCGGCGACCCTGGCGAAGCCGGCGATCGAAGCGGTGGAGCAGGGGCGCACGAAATTCGTGCCCGAGCACTGGACCAAGACCTATTACGACTGGATGCGCAACATCCAGCCCTGGTGCGTGTCGCGCCAGCTCTGGTGGGGCCACCAGATCCCCGCCTGGTACGGGCCGGACGGCCGGGTCTTCGTCGAGCTGGACGAGCCGGCGGCGAAGGCCGCCGCGCATAAGCACTATGGCAAGGACATGGCGCTGGTGCGCGATCCCGACGTGCTCGACACCTGGTTCTCCTCGGGCCTGTGGCCGTTCTCGACCCTTGGCTGGCCCGACAAGACGCCGGAACTCGCGCGCTACTACCCGGGCGACGTGCTGGTCACCGGCTTCGACATCATCTTCTTCTGGGTCGCCCGCATGATGATGCTGGGCATCCACTTCATGGGCGAGGTGCCGTTCCGCGAGGTTTACATCCACGCCCTGGTGCGCGACGAGCGCGGCCAGAAGATGTCGAAGTCCAAGGGCAACATCATCGACCCGCTCGAGGTCATCGACCAGTACGGCTGCGACGCGCTGCGCTTCACCTTCGCGGCGCTGGCGACGCCCGGCCGCGACATCAAGCTCGCGACCAGCCGGGTCGAGGGCTACCGCAACTTCGCCACCAAGCTGTGGAACGCCGCGCGCTTCGCCGAGATGAACGACTGCGCGCCGGTCGCCGGGTTCGACCCCGCCGGCAACAGGCAGACCGTCAACCGCTGGATCGTCAGCGAGGCGGCGGCGGTGACCCGGCGCGTGGCGCAGGCGATCGAGACCTACCGCTTCGACGACGCGGCGGCGGCGCTCTACCAGTTCGCCTGGGGCACGTTCTGCGACTGGTACCTGGAGTTCGCCAAGCCGATCCTCGGCGGCACGGACGCCGATGCGGCGGCCGAGACGCGCGCCACCGTCGCCTGGGCGATCCGGCGCATCCTGCGCGTGCTGCACCCGATCATGCCCTTCGTGACGGAGGAGCTGGGGCGGAACTTTGCCCTGCCCGGCGACAAACAGATGATCCGCGAGCCCTGGCCCGAGGACGCGGCGGCGCTGACCGACGACAAGGCGGCGGCCGAGATGAACTGGGTGGTGCGCCTGATCGAGGCGATCCGCTCGATCCGCGCGCAATACAACGTACCCGGCAAGGCGCTGACGGCGGCGCTGGCGCATGCGTCGCCGGCCACGGCCAAGCGGTTGGACACGCATCGCGAGCTGATCCAGCACCTCGGCCGGCTGTCCGCGATCGCGGTCGCGACCGATGCGGCTGCAAAGGGGGCGATCGAGAACGTCGTCGACGAGGCGACCTTGCGCCTGTTCATCGCCGACGCGGTCGACAAGGCCGCTGAGCTGAAGCGCATCGGCAAGGAACTCGACAAGATCGTGGCCGAGGCCGGCAAGTTGAGGGCCAAGCTCGGCAACGAGGGCTTCCTTGCCAAGGCGCCGCCCGAGGTGGTCGAGGAGATGCGCGAGCGCCTGGCCGAGGCCGAGACGACGATCGCCCGCCTGACCGAGGCACGCGACCGCCTGGCGGCGATGTAGGGACGGCGAGGCGCTGCGCGCATGAGCCGGCTGCGCACAGCCCTCCTGATCGTCGGCGCCATTGCGGCGCTGGATGTCGGCCTGGCGCAGATCGCCAAGCGGATGCTGCCGCAGTGGTATTCGACCATGCCGGCCAGCAACCCGCGCATGGCGTCCCCGATCTACCACCACGGCCTGCGGCCGATGATGGACGTCAAGACGCGGGTGGGGCCGGCGGTGTATTCGCTGGCCACCAACTCCCTGGGCATGGTCGACGCCAAGCCGCGCACGATCGATCCGCGCGGCAAGGCGTGCCGCTACCTGGTGATCGGCGACAGCTTCACCGAGGGGTTCGGCGTCGGCTGGGAGAAGTCCTTCGCCGGCATCCTGGCGGGGCGCTGGGCCGAGCGCGGCGTCGACCTCTTGAACGCCGGCGTGGTGAGCTACAGCCCGACGATCTACTACCGCCGCATCAGGCACCTGATCGAGGACCAGAAACTGCAGTTCGGCGCGGCGGTCGTCTTCATCGACATGGGCGATCCCAGCGACGAGTGGCGCTCCTACGATCTCGACGCCAAGGGCGATGTGGTGCCGATCGGGCATGTCTGGCAGATCCGGCCGATGCGCGATCCCACCTGGCGCGACCAGGTGCGGTTCTGGATCCAGGACAACTCGGTGATCGCGCAGCTCGTCAAGGACCTGGCCGGCAAGCTGCGCAAGCCGCGCAAGCCCGCGGCGGTGCGCCCGGGCACGGTGCCGGCGCCGCCGCCGCTTCCCCATCGTCCGGTAGCACCGCTGCCGCTCGGCGAGATCGCGGTCCCGCCGCCGTTGAGCGGTGCGCCCGTGCCGCCGCCCGGGTTCGTCGGCACGCTGGGCGTCGAGAACGCGCGCTGGTCGATCGATCCCGAGGCCTGGATCGGCTGGGGACGCGAAGGCACGCTCGTCGCCGCCGAGCGGATGGACCGCCTGGCGCTGCTGCTGCGCCAGCACAACATCAAGCTGACGGTCGCGGTCTATCCCTGGCCCGATCAGCTTTTTGCGGGCGACCGCGATTCCGCCCAGACCCGGTTCTGGCGGGAGTGGGCGCGCACGCGCAATGCCGGGTTCATCGACCTGTTCCCCGCCTTCTTCAACGGCGACGATGCGCTGACCACGATCCGGCGCTATTTCGTGCCGGGCGATTTCCATTGGAACGCCGCCGGCCACGCGCTGGTCGCCGATCGGGTGGACCGGGAGATCGAGCCGCGCCAGGCCTGCCGATGAGGCTGCCGCGGGTTTCATGGCGCGCGCTGATCGCCTTCGGCGCGATCCTCGTGCTGCTCGACATCGGCACCGCGCAGATCGCCAAGCGCGTCCTGCCGCAATGGTTCAGCGCCATGCCCGGCAGCAGCGCGCGCGCCTTCTCGCCGCTCTATCACCACGGCTTCCGCCCGATGATGGCGACCAAGCAGCGCTTCGGCCCGCTGCTCTATCCGATCTACACGAACTCGCTCGCCATGGTCGACGGCCGGGCGCGCAAGGTCGATCCCAAGGCCGGCGGCTGCCGCGTGCTCGTGATGGGCGACAGCTTCACCGAGGGCGTCGGCAATGCCTGGCCGGAGACCTTCGCCGGGCGGCTTGCCGCCGCCTGGGCGCCGCGCGGCGTCGAGGTGCTGAACGCGGCGGCGGTCAGCTACAGCCCGACCATCCATTACCGCAAGCTCAAGTATCTGCTCGACGAGATCGGCCTGCGCGTGGACTCGGTCCTGCTGTTCCTTGACCTGTCGGACATCGCCGACGAATGGGAGCAGTACGATCTGGGGCCGGACGGGAACGTGAAGGGCAGGGCGCCGGACTGGCTGATGCGCCGCGACCGCGAGCCTGCCGGCTTCGACCGCGCCTGGTTCCTGCTGCAGGACAACTCCGCGATCCTGCACCTTCTGCGCGACGCCGCGATCCGCCTGGGCCGGAGCCTGTGGGGCGAAGAGCCCGATCCGCCGCGCCCGCCCGCGCCCGCGCCGCGCGCCGCGCCGGTGCCGCCGCTGGGCGCCATCGAGCCGCCGCCGATCGTGCTGGCGCACGAGGCCCGGGCGCGGCGCGTGGCGGGCGCCTGGGAGGACCACCGGGCGCGCTGGACGATCGACCAGGACCGCTACGATGCGTTCGGGCGCTTCGGCCTCGCCAAGGCGGCCGCGATGATGGACCGGCTGGCGCTGCTGCTGCGCGAACGCCTGCTGCCGCTGACCGTCGTGGTCTATCCCTGGCCCGACCAGATCGTCGCCGGCGATCGCGATTCGGTGCAGGTCCGCTTCTGGCGCGCCTGGGCGCGCACGCGCGGCGCGGGCTTCATCGACCTGTTCCCGCTGTTCCTGGACAAGGGCCCGGCCGACGAGGCGCTCGCGCGCTACGTGATCGCCCGCGACTTCCACTGGAACGCCGCGGGCCACGCCCTGGTCGCCGAGGCGATCGACCGCCAGTTCGACCCGCGGCGGTCCTGCCCCTGACCCTCGCGCAAATTTTTCCGGCCCGCCTTCATCCGGCCGTCATTTGCGCCGTATAGTGGATATCGTCGTCTTTGATCGCAGGGGATCGCTTGACATGAAACGTCGCCAATTCCTGGCCCGCGCGGGCGTCGCCGCCGCCGCGCCGATTGCCGCCGCCGGGCCCCTGGCCGCGCCCGCGCTTGCCCAGGGCAAGATCGAATGGAAGATGGTCACGTCCTGGCCGAAGAACGCGCCGGGGGTGGGCATCAACGCCCAGCGCCTGGCCGACCGCATCACGGCGCTCAGCGAGGGGCGGCTCAGCGTGAAGCTCTACTCGGCGGGCGAGCTGGTGCCGCCGTTCGGCGGGTTCGACGCCGTGACCTCCGGTGCGGCCGAGCTGTGCCACGCCACGCCCTACTACTGGTCCGGCAAGGCCAAGGCGCTGCACTACTTCACTGGCGTACCTTTTGGACTTACGGCCCCCGAGATGATGGGCTGGATCTATTTCGGCGGCGCCCAGGCGCTGTGGGACGAGGTCTACGCGCCGTTCGGCGTGAAGGGATTCTATGTCGGATCGAGCGGCGTGCAGTCCGGCGGCTGGTTCCGCAACGAGGTGAAGTCGGCCGCCGACCTGAAAGGCCTGAAGTTCCGCATCGCCGGCCTGGGCGGCGACGTGATGAAGAAGCTGGGCGTGATCGTGACCCTGACCCCGCCGGGCGAGATCTTCGCCGCCATGCAGTCCGGCGCCGTGGACGCGGCGGAGTGGGTGGGGCCGTGGAACGACCTGGCCTTCGGCCTGCACCGCATCGCCAAGTTCTACTACCAGCCCGGCTTCTTCGAGCCCGGTCCGGCGCTGGAGCTGCTGGTCGACAAGAAGAAGTTCGACGCCCTGCCGCCGATCCTGCAGAAGGTGATCGAGCAGGCGAGCCAAGCGACCGCCGCCGAGACCCTGGCCGATTTCACCCGCCACAACATCGAGGCGCTGGAGCCGCTGGTGCGCGAGCACGGCGTGCAGATGAAGCTGTGGCCGGCCGACGTGGTCAAGGCCAGCGGCAAGGCGTGGAAGGAAGTCCAGGCCGAGGTGGCAGCGAGCGATGCCTTGACCGGCAAGGTCAACGCCTCGTTCAACGCCTATCTGACGAAGGCGCGGCGCTGGGCGCGCTGGTCGGACTACGCGATGCTGCGCGCGCGCGAGGACGGGCTGGCCTGAGCGCTACTGCTTCAAGGTCAGGATGCCGTTCTGCACCTCGTAGCCGGACAGCCGGCCGAGGAAGCTCATGCCCAGCAGCGAGCCCGCCATCTCGGCCTTATTGACCGAGGCGCGCACGTTCTCGATCTCGATCGGCCCGACCCGCACGCGGTCCAGCACGACGGGCGCGCCCGCGACCACGCCGTTCGCGGTGTTGTAGCGCCGCGAGTAGTCGAGCGTGTTGGGATTGAGCCCGACGCGCCGCGCGTCCGCGGGGGTCAGCACCACGTCGCTCGCGCCGGTATCGACCATGAAGCGGATTGGCGCGCCGTTGACATGGGCCTCGACCACGTAGTGCCCGCCCTCGCGCGAGCGGAAGCTGATGCTGTTGCCGTATTGCGATCCCGGCTCGCCGGTATCGCCCTGGCCGCGCGCCGGCAGGCCGCGCTGCGGCACCAGTTCGGCCACCACGCGGTCGCGCCAGCCGAACAGCTCCGCGCGGAAGGAATAGACGGTCAGCAGCCCCAGGCCGATCAACAGCCACGCCGCCGCATAGCGCACGAGGTGCGCGATCGGCCCCTGCCGCGCCCGGGCGATGAACGCGCTCAGCATCAGCACCGCCCACAGCACGCCGATCACTAGGCGAAGCCGCGCGTTCTCGTCGTCCAGCGCGTCGGGGAACTCGACCGACAGATAGGCGACCAGCACGCCCAGCGCGACCGCGGCCGCGAGTACCCAGGGCCAGAGCGGGCGCTCGCCGCCGGTCATCGCCAAGCTACATGCCGGGCCGAGACGCTCATCCCGTGAAGGCCTGGATGCCGGTCTGGGCGCGGCCGAGGATCAGCGCGTGGATGTCGTGCGTGCCCTCGTAGGTGTTGACCGCCTCGAGGTTCATGACATGGCGGATCACATGGTACTCGTCCGCCACGCCGTTGCCGCCGTGCATGTCGCGCGCGACCCGGACGATGTCCAGCGCCTTGCCGCAGTTGTTGCGCTTGATCAGCGAGATCATCTCGGGCGCGACGCGGTGCTCGTCCATCAGCCGACCGACCCTGAGGCAGGCCTGCAGCCCCAGCGCGATCTCGGTCTGCATGTCGGCCAGCTTCTTCTGCACGAGCTGGTTGGCCGCCAGCGGCCGGCCGAACTGCTTGCGGTTCAGCGTATACTCGCGCGCGCGCATCCAGCAGAACTCGGCCGCGCCCATGGCGCCCCAGGCGATGCCGTAGCGCGCGCGGTTGAGGCACCCGAACGGCCCCTTCAGGCCCTTGACGTTCGGCAGCAGGTTGGCCTCGGGCACCTCCACGTCGTCCATCACGATCTCGCCGGTGATCGACGCGCGCAGCGCGAACTTGCCTTCGATCTTGGGCGTCGACAGGCCCTTCATGCCGCGCTCGAGGATGAAGCCGCGGATTTCGCCCGTGTCGTCCTTGGCCCAGACCACGAACACGTCGGCGATCGGCGAGTTGGTGATCCACATCTTGGCGCCCTTCAGCGCGAAGCCGCCGGCCGTCTTGCGCGCCCGCGTCTTCATGCCGCCGGGGTCCGAGCCGTGGTCGGGCTCGGTCAGCCCGAAGCAGCCCACCCACTCCCCGGTCGCGAGTTTCGGCAGGTACTTGCGGCGCTGCTCCTCGCTGCCATAGGCGTTGATCGGGTGCATCACCAGCGAGGACTGCACGCTCATCGCCGAGCGGTAGCCGCTGTCGACCCGCTCCACCTCGCGCGCCACCAGCCCGTAGCAGACATATGAGACTCCGGCGCAGCCATAGCCCTGGATGGTCGAACCCAACAGGCCCAGCGCGCCCATCTCGTTCATGATGTCGCGGTCGAAGCGCTCGTGCCGGTTGGCCTCGAGCACGCGCGTCATCAGCTTTTCCTGGCAGTAGTCGCGCGCGGCGTCGCGCACGGCGCGCTCGTCCTCGCTGAGCTGGTCTTCCAGCAGGAACGGATCCTCCCATTGGAAGGGGCCCATGTCGGACTTCTTTGATTTGGGGCTGGTCTTCGCGGAAGCGGCGGCTGTCATGACAAGTGGCCTTTCCAGGGACGGCTGGGGTCGGGGATTATAGGTCGCGGTGGAAGGCGCGCAAACCGGGGGCGGGTGGCGCTATACTCGCCGCCGGGCGGGATCCCGGGGGCGGGTGCCATGGCCGAGGTCTATTTCGAATTCCTGCAGATCGGCAGCTACGTAAAGGTTACCGCGATCGATTCCGCCACGATGGTGGAAATATCGGTGACCGGGGCCGCCTCGGCCAGCCGGCAGAGCCTGCAGCAATTGGCGCTGCGCCGGCTCGAATACGTGCTGGCCAAGCGCCGGTCGGCCGGCGGCGGGCCGCCTGGCGGGCATGGCGGCACCACGGCGTGACCGGCGTGCAACTGGCGATGAAACAAGCAATGCGCCGACCCAATGCCCGACTTGCGGGCAATCACGGGGCACGTTAGGGTCTCGCCGACCCGGAGGGGGTGGGGGGATTACGCTGGGCCGGCGCGGCCCTCGTCTGGCTTGAGAATTGCTGTAATCGGGCGATCAACCAAGGTCGTCCTAGCGGCCGCACAGAACGGCCGAGTGGGAACACAGGGGGCAGATGGCTTATTTCCTTCAGCAGTTGATTAATGGTGTCGTGCTTGGGTCCATCTTCGGACTGATCGCCATCGGCTACACGATGGTCTACGGCATCATTGGCATGGTCAATTTCGCCCACGGCGACATCTTCATGATCGGCGGCTTCGTGACCATCATCACCTTCCTGGTGCTGGGCGCGATCGGCCTGACCTGGGCCCCGCTGGCCCTGCTCCTGATGCTGGTGATCGCGATGGGGTTCACGGCGCTGCACGGCTGGGCGGTCGAGCGCGTGGCCTATCGACCATTGCGCACCTCGAACCGGCTTGCGCCGCTGATATCGGCGATCGGCATGTCGATCTTCCTGCAGAACTACGTGCAGATCATCCAGGGCGCGCGCAACAAGGCGCTGGGCACGCCGCTGATCAGCGGCTCCATCCAGCTGATGGAGCGCGACGGCTTCGCCGTCCAGATCACCTACATGCAGATCGTGATCGTGGTGCTGACGATCGTGCTGATGGTCGGTTTCACGATGCTGATCAGCAATACGGCGCTCGGCCGCAACCAGCGCGCCTGCGAGCAGGACATGCGCATGGCGCGGCTGCTGGGGGTCGATGTCGACCGCACGATCTCGCTGACCTTCGTGATGGGGGCGGCGCTGGCCGCGGTGGCGGGCATGGTGTGGCTGCTCTACTACGGCATCATCGACTTCTATGTAGGGTTCCTGGCCGGCATCAAGGCGTTCAGCGCCGCGGTGCTGGGCGGCATCGGCTCGCTGCCCGGCGCGATGCTTGGCGGGCTCCTGATCGGATTGATCGAGGTGTTCTGGTCGGCCTATTTCAGCGTCGAGTACAAGGACGTGGCGGCCTTCGCCATCCTGGTGCTGGCGCTGGTGTTCCGGCCGACCGGGCTGCTCGGCAAGCCTGAGATCGAGAAGGTCTGACATGGTCGCGGCTGTGGAAGGCGCACGCAAGGCGACACGCACGGTCCCGGCCATGGCGAAGGATGCCGTTATCTTCGCCGCGGTTTCGCTGGCGCTGGCGATCCCGCTGGTCGGCTTCTACATCACCGACCAGGGCTCGACCAATACGCTGCACACCCGCTTCGGGCCGATGTTCTACGGGGTGGGCGTGCTGTTTCTCGGCAAGCTCGCGCTGTCGTTCGCCGAGAGCAGCGAGGCGATCGCCAGGCGCATCGCCCTGATCGGCAGCGCGCTTGCCGTGCTGTGGTTCGTGATCGCCGTCACGGGGGTCGTGCAAGACGACAACCAGGTGCTGGGATGGTTCACCTGGATCGTCGTGGTGGCCGTGGCGGTGCGCGGCTGGGTGGAATCGCGGCGCAGCGGCGCGGCGGCGCGCGCGATCGCGACCGCCGAGGGCACCAGCCTGGGCGCGGCGGTCGCGCGGCTGGGCCGCTTCCTCGGCCCGCTGTTCATCGGCATCGCCTTGGTGGCGCCGTTCTACGCCGCCGCGATCGACGACAAGCGCCTGGTCGACCTGGGCGTGCTGATCTTCACTTACATCATGCTCGGCTGGGGGCTGAACGTCGTGGTCGGGCTCGCCGGCCTGCTCGACCTCGGCTATGTCGCGTTCTACGCCGTCGGCGCCTACACCTATGCGGTCTTCTCGGTGAAGCTGGGCCTGAACTTCTGGGAGACCCTGCCGGTCGCCGGCGCGCTCGCCGCCAGCTTCGGCATCCTGCTCGGCTTCCCGGTGCTCCGCCTGCGCGGCGACTACCTGGCGATCGTGACCCTCGGCTTCGGCGAGATCATCCGCATCATCCTCTTGAACTGGGCGGAGCTGGCCGGCGGCGCGCAGGGCATCGGCGGCATCGAGCGCCCGAGCTTCTTCGGCATGCCGTTCACCGCGAGCCCGCCGGAAGGCACCACGTCCTTCAACGAGTTTTTCAACATCGAATTCTCGCCGATGCATCGGCAGATCTATCTCTACTACATCATCCTTCTCCTCGCGCTGCTGACCAACTGGTTCACGCTGCGCATCCGCAAATTGCCGATCGGGCGCGCCTGGGAGGCGCTGCGCGAGGACGAGATCGCCTGCCGGGCGCTGGGCATCAACCCGACCAACACCAAGCTGACGGCCTTCGCGATCGGCGCGATGTTCGGCGGCTTCGCCGGGTCGTTCTTCGCCACCCGCCAGGGGTTCATCAGCCCGGAAAGCTTCAACTTCCTGGAATCGGCGATTATCCTGGCGATCGTCGTTCTGGGCGGCATGGGCAGCCAGATCGGCGTGGTGATCGCGACCATCGTCCTGATCGGCGGGCCGGAATGGTTCCGCGATCTGGCCGCCTACCGCATGCTGGCCTTCGGCGGGCTGATGGTGCTGATCATGATCTGGCGGCCGGAAGGCCTGCTGGCCCATCGCGAGCCCACGATCCGCATGCACTCCCAGAAGCGGTCCGCATGAGCGCGTCGATGGCCGATCCGCCGCCCGCGGCCGGCGCGTCGTCCCCGACGCTGCTGACGGTCGAGCACCTGACCATGCGCTTCGGCGGCTTGGTCGCGATCGACGACGTCTCGTTCGAGGCGCGCAACCAGCACATCACCGCGATCATCGGCCCGAACGGCGCCGGCAAGACGACGGTGTTCAACTGCCTGACCGGATTCTACAAGCCCACGGTCGGGCGGCTGACCCTGCGGCCGCCGGCCGGCGGCGAGTTCCTGCTGGAGCAGATGGAAGGCTTCCGCATTGGCCAGCATGCGCGCGTCGCCCGCACGTTCCAGAACATCCGTCTGTTCCCGAAGATGTCGGTGCTGGAGAACCTGGTCGTGGCCCAGCACAACAAGCTGATGCGCGCGTCGGGCTTCACCGTGACCGGCCTGGTGGGCGCGCGGGGCTATCGCGACGCCGAGCGGCGCGCCGTGGAACTTGCGCGCTACTGGCTCGACCGCATCGGGCTGACCGACCGCGCGGACGACAACGCGGGCAACCTGCCCTATGGCGCGCAGCGCCGGCTGGAGATCATCCGCGCGATGTGCACCGAGCCGCGCCTGCTGTGCCTGGACGAGCCGGCGGCGGGGCTCAACCCGCGCGAATCGGCCGAGCTGAACGAACTGCTGCTGTTCATCCGCGACGAGCAGAAGATCGGCGTGCTCCTGATCGAGCATGACATGAGCGTCGTGATGAAGATTTCGGACCATGTCGTCGTGCTGGACTACGGGCGCAAGATCAGCGACGGCACGCCGGCGGAGGTGCGCAACGACCCGGCGGTGATCCGCGCCTACCTGGGCGAGGCCGAGACCGACGAACTGCCGCCCGAGGTCGCCGCCGACCTGGCGGAAGAAGGGCGGATCTGAACGCCATGCTGTCGGTCCAGGGCGTCCACACCTTCTACGGCCATATCGAGGCCCTGCGGGGCGTTGATCTCGAGGTCAAGCCGGGCGAGATCGTGACCTTGATCGGCGCCAACGGCGCCGGCAAGTCGACCCTGCTGATGACGATCTGCGGCACGCCCCAGGCCTCGGCCGGGCGGGTGATGTTCGACGGGCGCGACATCACGCGCGCGCCGACCCACCTCATCATGCGCAGCGGGATTGCCCAGTCTCCCGAAGGCAGACGGATATTCCCGCGCATGACGGTGCTGGAAAACCTGCAGATGGGGGCGCTGGCGGCCGACCCGGCGCATTTCGCCGAGGACCTGGAGCAGGCCTTCACCCTGTTCCCGATCCTCAAGCAGCGCCAGGCCCAGCGCGGCGGCACGCTGTCGGGCGGCGAGCAGCAGATGCTGGCGATCGCCCGCGCGCTGATGAGCCGGCCGCGCCTGCTGCTGCTGGACGAGCCGTCGCTTGGCCTGGCGCCGATGATCGTCAAGCAGATCTTCCAGATCATCCGCGAGATCAACACGCGCCGGAAGATGACGATCTTTCTGGTCGAGCAGAACGCCTTTCACGCCCTCCGGCTGGCGCATCGCGGCTACGTCATGGTGAATGGCAAGATCACCATGTCGGGAACCGGCCGCGAGCTTCTGGCCAACCACGAGGTGCGCGCGGCCTATCTGGAAGGCGGGGCGCACGAGGCCCCGGCTGGAGCCCACGCATGACCCCGTTCCAGGAAGAATGGATCCAGATCGTCGTCGCCGCCTTCGTCGTCTTCGGGGGCTTCGCGCTGATGAGCGGCCAGGCGATCGCGCGCACCTGGCGGCCCTGGACCCAGTGCATCGGCTACGGCCTGCTGCTGTCGCTCGGATCGCGGCTGGGGGAATTCGTGCTTTTCATCGGCCGCGCCCAGACGCTGGACGCCTATATCCTCGACAATATCGGCTTCACGCTTGCCAGCACGGCCTATCTGATCGGCTTGTGCATGATCGCCCACCGGATCACGCTGACGCGGATGATGGTGACCCAGTATCCCTGGCTCTACGAGCGGGCAGGGCTGTTCTCGTGGCGGGCCAGGGCATAAATGGCCGCTTGGCGCGTTATCCCCAGGCGAGGCATTGCCAGGGCGCGTCGGAATGTGGCATCTCTATGGCACCAAGGGCTTGAAAATCGCGTCGTTTTCGGCCCGATGGATTCTCGAGGGGAATCGTTCCACCACCAAGCAGGGAGAGATGGATGAATAGGTTCACTGGGTTCCTTCTGGGCGCGGTGGCCGCCACGGCACTTGCCGCGGCCGCTCACGCGCAGGACGTCGTCGTCGCGACGGCCGGTCCGATGACCGGTGGCGATGCGATCTTCGGCGAGCAGATGAAGCGTGGCGCCGAGATGGCCGTGAAGGACATCAACGCCGCCGGCGGTCTTCTGGGCAAGAAGCTGAAGCTCGAGATCGGCGACGACCAGTGCGAGCCGAAGCAGGCCCTGCCGGTCGCAAACTCGTTCGTGCAGAAGAAGGTCGTCTTCGTTGCCGGCCACTACTGCTCGGGCGTGTCGATCCCGGCCTCGGCGGTCTACCAGGAGAACAACATCCTGCAGATCACGCCGGCCTCGACCAACCCGCGCCTGACCGACGAAGCGAAGGCGAAGGGCTGGACGACCGTGCTGCGCACCTGCGGCCGCGACGACATCCAGGGCAAGATTGCCGGCAAGTGGGTGGCCGAGAAGTACAAGGGCAAGAAGGTCGCCATCCTGCACGACAAGACGCCGTATGGGCAGGGCATTGCCGACGAGACCAAGAAGGCCTTCAACGCCGCCGGCCAGAAGGAAGCCCTCTATGACTCGTTCCAGAAGGGCGACAAGGACTTCACGGCGCTGATCTCGAAGATGAAGGCCGGCAACATCGACGTCGTCTATGCCGGCTCGTATCACACCGAGGTCGGTCTGCTGGTGAAGCAGGCGCGCGAGCAGGGCTTCAAGGCCCAGTTCATCAGCGAGGATGCGCTGGTCACCGAGGAGTTCTGGAAGATCGCCGGCCCGGCTGGCGAAGGCCTGCTGATGACCTTCGCGCCGGACCCGATGGCCGACCCGGCCGCCAAGGCGATCGTCGAGAAGTTCAAGGCGGAGAAGTACACGCCCGAAGGCTACACCCTCTACACCTATGCGGCGTTCCAGGTTTACGCCGAGGCGGTGAAGAAGGCGAACAGCTGGGATGCCAAGAAGGTCGCCGCGCAGATCCACGGCAAGACCTTCAACACGGTGCTCGGCAAGCTGGTCTATGACCAGAAGGGCGACGTGTCGAATTCCAACTACGTCTGGTACGTGTGGAAGAACGGCAAGTATTCGCAGATGTAGGTCGAACCCGGGTTCGACCGCGACGGCCCGGCGGGCGACCGCCGGGCCGTTTTCTTTTGCGCGCCTATCAAGGTTCGCGATGGGGTCCATCGGCGGGCGGTGGGTAGCCGTCTTCCGTGGCAGGCACTATGCTGGCGCATCGGGTCCGGCCGCTGGCCGGCGCGCAATCGCTAGATTGGGAGAGAGCGTCCGATCATGACCGTGAAGAGCAAGAGCAAGCCCAACCCGAAGTTCGACAAGGCGAAGCTGCCCAGCCGGCACGTCTCGGTCGGCCCGACCAGCGCGCCGCACCGCGCCTTCTACTACGCCATGGGCATGACCGAGGCGGAGATCAAGCAGCCCTTCGTCGGCGTGGCGACCACCTGGAACGAGGCCGCGCCCTGCAACATCACGCTGGCCCGCCAGGCCCAGGCGGTGAAGAAGGGCGTCAAGGCGGCGGGGGGAACCCCGCGGGAATTCACGACCATCACCGTGACCGACGGCATCGCCATGGGCCATGCCGGCATGAAGTCCTCGCTGGTGAGCCGCGAGGTGATCGCCGATTCGATCGAATTGACGATGCGCGGCCACTGCTACGACGCGCTGGTGGGCATCGCCGGCTGCGACAAGACCCTGCCGGCGCTGATGATGGTGATGGTGCGGCTCAACGTGCCCTCGGTGTTCCTCTACGGCGGGTCGATCCTGCCCGGGCGCTACCAGGGCAAGGACATGACCATCGTCGAGGTGTTCGAGGGCGTGGGCCAGCACTCGGCCGGCAAGATCACCGACAAGGACCTGCACGACATCGAAAGCCTGTCGCTGCCCTCGGGCGGGTCCTGCGGCGGCCAGTACACCGCCAACACCATGGCCTGCGTCAGCGAGGCGATCGGCCTGGCGCTGCCCGGCTCGTCCGGCCCGCCCGCGCCCTACGAGGCGCGCGACGCCTTCGCCGAGCAGTCGGGCGAGGCGGTGATGCGGCTGATCAAGCTGGGCCTGCGCCCGCGCGACATCGTGACCCGCAAGTCGCTGGAGAACGCGGCGGCGGTGGTGGCCGCCACGGGCGGATCGACCAACGCCGCGCTGCACCTGCCGGCGATCGCCAACGAGGTCGGCATCAAGTTCGACCTGTTCGACGTGGCCGAGATCTTCCGCCGCACGCCCTACATCGCCAATCTGAAGCCGGGCGGCAAGTACACGGCCAAGGACCTGCACGACGTCGGCGGCGTCGGCGTGGTGATCCGCGCGCTGCTCGACGCGGGGCACATCCATCCGGACTGCATCACGGTGACCGGCAAGACCATCGCCGACAACGTGCGCGGCGTGAAGATTCCGCCGGCCCAGGACGTGGTGTTCCCGGTGAAGAAGGCGCTGAGCACGACCGGCGGCGTCGTGGGCCTGAAAGGGTCGCTGGCGCCGGAGGGTGCGATCGTCAAGATCGCCGGCATGAAGCGGCTGCAGTTCGCCGGGCCGGCGCGGGTGTTCGACTGCGAGGAGGACTGCCTCTCGGCCGTGCTGAAGCACCAGTTCAAGGAAGGCGAGGTGCTGGTGATCCGCTACGAGGGACCGAAGGGCGGGCCGGGCATGCGCGAGATGCTCAGCACCACCTCGGCGCTCTACGGCCAGGGCATGGGCGAGAAGGTGGCGCTGGTGACCGACGGGCGCTTCTCCGGCGGGACGCGCGGCTTCTGCATCGGCCATGTCGGGCCCGAGGCGGCCGTGGGCGGGCCGCTGGCGCTGGTCAAGACCGGCGACATGATCCGTATCGACGCGATGAAGGGCACCATCGACCTGGACGTGCCGAAGGCCGAGCTTGCGAAGCGGCGCAAGGCGTGGAAGCCGCGCGCGCACGACTTCCAGTCCGGCGGGCTTTGGAAATACGCCCAGACGGTCGGGCCGGCGCGCGACGGCGCCGTCACCCATCCCGGCGCCAAGGGCGAATCGCACGTGTTCGGGGATATTTGACCGGCGGGTGAAGATGAAATCTCGCGTGAACCGCATCATCCCGTGGGCGGCAATCGCGGCGCTGGCGCCGCTAGCTGCCGCGGCGCAGACCCAGACGCCGGCAAAGCCGGCGGCGCCGGCCGCCTATCCGACCGCGGTGGTCGACGCCTTCATCGGCAGTTGCGGCCGCGAGAGCGGCGGGCGGACCGAGTTCTGCCGCTGCCTGGTCGACGGGCTGCAGAAGAAGCTCAGCTTCACCGACTTCAAGCGCTGGGAGACCGCCGGCGCGCTGGGCATGCAGGTCTCGCAGGCGATCAACGAGAAGGTGCTGGACGTGGCCGTGCAGTGCCGCTGGCCCGACTGACCCGAACCGCGGCGTGTCGTTCGACCTGATCGTCTTCGACATGGACGGCGTGCTGGTGGACAGCGAGCCGATCGCCAATAGAATCCTGCACCGGTACCTGTCGGCGCTAGGCGTGCCGATGACGCTGGACGAGCTGACCCGCGACACGCTGGGCCTCAGTACCGCCAGCATGCGCCGGCTGGTCCGCGACCGCTATGCCATCGACGTGCCGGATGCGATGCTCGCCGATCAGCGCGCCGCCGTCTATGCCGCCTACGAGACCGAGCTCAAGCCCGTGGCCGGCGTCGAGGACGCCATCCGCGCCCTGCCGCATCCGCGCTGCGTTGCATCATCCAGCTCGCCCGAGACGATCGCGGTCAGTTTGCGGCTGACGGGCCTCGACCGCCATTTCGACGGCCGGCTGTTCAGCGCCGCGATGGTCGAGCGCGGCAAGCCGCATCCCGACCTGTTCCTGCACGCCGCGCGCACCATGGGCCACGACCCGAGCCTCACGGCCGTCATCGAGGACAGCGTGCCGGGCGTGACGGCCGGCGTGGCGGCGGGAATGCGCGTCTTCGCCTATGCCGGCGCGTCCTATGCCGACCCGGCCGCGCTGGCCGCCGCGGGCGGCCAGGTGTTCACCGACATGCGCGAGCTGCCGGGGCTGCTCGGCGCCTGACCGCGGCCGTCACGTCGGCGCGCTCGGCACGTCGCGCTTCAGCGCCAGCTTGCGCTCGCGCAGCGAGATGTAGACGCCGCTGGCGATCAGGATCGCGATGCCGACCCAGGTCCACGAGTCCGGGAAATCGCCGAAGCAGAAATAGCCGAGCGCGCTGGCGCTGACGATCTCGATATAGGAGAACGGCGACAGCAGCGAGGCGGGCGCGTGCTCGTAGGCGCGGATGATCAGGTAGTGGCCCAGCGCCGCGCACAGGCCGATCGCCGCCATCCAGAACCATTCGGCCGCGCCGGGCGCCTTCCAGGCGAAGGGCAGGCTGGCGGAGGTCACCAGCGCGCCGATGATCGCGCCGTAGACCAGCGTGACCAGGGGCGGCGCGGTGCCCGCCAGCTTGCGCGTCAGCACCACGTAGAGCGCATAGCTGATGCCCGCCGCCAGCGGATAGGCCGCCGCCCAGTGCATCAAGCCGCTGCCCGGGCGGATGATGACGAGCGCGCCAAGGAAGCCCACCGCGACGGCCGTGAAGCGCCGCGCCCCCACATGCTCGCCCAGCAGCAGCGGCGACAGGGCCGTGACCGCCAGGGGCGCGATGAAGGCCAGCGCCAGGGCGTCGGCCAGCGGCAGGTAGGCGACGCCGAGGAAGAACGTGTAGGTCGAGATCACCAGCATCAGGCCGCGCAGGAGCTGCAGCCCCAGCCGCGCGGGCCGCAGCTCGCGCGCGGGATGCAGCATCAGCATCATCGGCACGGCCAGCGCCAGGTGGAACACGTAGCGCGCCCAGGTGATCTGGTTGACCGGCAGCGTCGCGCTGAGATGCTTGGCGATCGCGTCCATCACCGGCACGACCGACATGGCCGCCATCAGCGTCAGGATCGCCGGCAGCGGCGACGCGGGCCGGCCGTTCATGGCCCCACCGCCTTCGCCCGCAGCGCCAGTTGGCGCTCGCGCAGGGTCACGTAGAGGCCGCTGGCGATCAGGATGGCCGATCCGATCCAGGTCCAGCGGTCGGGAAAGTCGCCGAACACCGCGAAGCCCACGGCGGCCGAACTGACGATCTGCCAGTACTGGAACGGCGCCAGCAGCGACGCCGCCACGCCCTCGTGCGCGCGGATCAGCAGGTAGTGGCCGCCCAGCGCCAGCGGCCCCATCGCGACCATGCAGGCCGCCTGGCCCAGGGTCGGCCATTGCCAGACGAAGGGCAGCGTGGCGGTCAGCGCGCCGGCGCCGATCAGCGCCGTGAAGCCGAGCGACACGACGGCCGGGGCGGTGCCGGCGATCCGCCGCGTGATCAGGATGTACCCGGCATAGCTCAGGCCGGACATCATCGGGAACAGCGCGTGCCAGCCATAGGTGGCGCCGCCCGGCCGGATGATGACGAGCGCACCGACGAACCCGATCGCGGCTGCCGTGTAGCGCCGGATGCCGACCCGCTCGCCCAGCGCGAAGGGCGCCAGCACGGTGACCGCCAGCGGCGCCACGAACAGCACCGCCACGCTGTCCGCCACCGGCAGGCGGCGCAGCCCGGCGTAGAAGCAGATCGTCGACAGCATCAGGAGCGCGCCGCGCAGAAGCTGCATGCGCGGCGCATGCGGCCACAGCGCGCGCGTGCCGTGCGCCGCCAGCGCGATCGGCAGCGTGAAGATGAAGTGGAAGAAGTACCGCGCCCAGGCGACCTGCAGCAGCGGCAAGGAAAGCGCCAGGTACTTCGCGGTCACGTCGGACAGCGGCAGGACCGACATGGCCGCCAGGACCATCACGATGCCCGGCACGGGCGAGACGGCCTGGGGCGGCATCGGCGGCTACGCCGCCTTCGCCAGCTTGCGCTCGCGGAACGAAATATAGATGCCGCTGCCGACGATGACGGCGATGCCGGCCCAGGTCGTGGCGTCGGGGAAGTCACCGAAGATCAGGAAGCCCAGGATCGTCGCCCCCACGATCTCGGCATAGTTGAAGGGCGCCAGCACGGCCGCGGGCGCCAGCTCGTAGGCGCGGATGATCAGGTAGTGCGCGACCGAGGCGGTCAGTCCGATGCCGACCATCAGCAGCAGATGGAACGGGGCCGGCGTCACCCAGACGAAGGGCAGCATCGCCGTCGTCGCGCCGGCGCCGATCAGCGCCGCGTAGGCGAGCCCGGCCATCGGCGCCACGGTGCCCGCCAGCTTGCGCGTGATGATCAGGTAGAGCGAGAAGCTGGTGCCGGCCAAGAGTCCCAGCAGCGAGGACCACTGCATCGTGCCGGCGCCCGGCTTGATGATCAGCAGCGCGCCCAGGAAGCCGACCGCGCAGGCGGCGAAGCGCCGCGGGCCGACGCGTTCGCCCAGCAGCAGCGGCGACAGCGCCGTGACGATCAGGGGTGCGCTCATCACCAGCGCCAGCATGTCCGCCAGCGGCACATGGCGCACGCCGATCACGAACAGGAACGACGAGGCGACCATCAGGAAGCTGCGCATGAGCTGCAGCGGCACGTTGACCGGCCGCGCCAGCACCCGCCAGGGCGTGCCGCGCAGCGCCAGCGGCAGGGCGAACAGCAGATGGAAGAAATACCGCGCCCAGGTCACCTGCACGGCCGGCATGACCGTGGCCAGGTACTTCACCGTGGCATCCTGCAGCGACACGATCGACATGGCGACGACCACCAGAAGGATCGCCGGCAGCGGCGAGGAAGGGGCAGGGGGCAATTTCGCGGATCCGCGGCGGCGAAGGATGGCCCAACCTATAGGATCGTCCGGGCCGCGCACAGACCCGCCGCTCGCGGGGCGCGCATGGCCCCCATTCCGGAATACGGATGCCGCCGCCGGTGCTGCGGTCAGCCGGCCCGGCGCTGGGCCAGCTTGGCCTGGGCGGCCGCGATCAGGTCCGCCTCGATCGTCGATGGCCGGCCGGCCAGGTACCACAGACCGGCCAGCGACGCGACATAGGCGACACCCCCGATCGCGATCGAGGCGACCAGGCGCAACGCCGCGATATCGGGCATGACCCGCTGGGTCGCGACGACCGCGCCCGCCATGACGATGGCGGCCAGGGTCGGCCGCCACAGGCTTGCCGTGACGGTTCCCAGCGCGATTCCCGTGATCCGCATGAACACCGCGATCGTCATGACCAGCGCCGCGGCCATCGCCAGGACCCGCGCGATCGCAAACGCCGCCAGGTCGTAGTAGTGGATCGCCGGCAGCATCGCGGCCACCAGAAGCACCACCTGGGCCAGGGTCAGGTAGGCGCTGACCTTGGGGCGGCTGAGCGCGGTCAGCAGCGGAAAGATCGGCTGCCACAATGCATAGATGACCCCGGTGATCGCCAGGATCTCGACCAGCGGCACGGCCGCGGTCCAGGCCGCGCCCAGCAGCACGGCCACCGCGTCGCGCGCGACCAGCGCGACGCCGGGGCCCAGCGCCATGCCGAGGATCGCCATGCCGGCCACCACCCGGGCGAAGACCCTGGTCATTTCGGCGCGGTCATCCACGATCTTGGCGAAGGCCGGGAACAGCACCCGGGATGCCGGCAAGGCCAGCTCGATGATCGGCGAGGCCGCGAGGTCGTAGGCGACCGTGTAGAGCCCGACCTCGGTCGATGTCTTGTACCGGCCGAGGATCAGGGTATCGACCTGGCGCGACAGGAAATCGACCAGGTGATGCGCCAAGGTCCAGGTCGAGAAGCTCCACACCGCGCGCGTGCGCGACAGGTCGAAGCGCGGCCGGAAGGGGTGCATCGCGAAGGACATGACGAGCCCCATCACGTTGCCCGCGACGATACCCGCCACGAGCGCCCAGTAGTTCCAGAAGACGGGCGCGAGCGACAGCGTGACCGCGAACGCCGCGATCTTCTGCGCCACCAGGAAGCGGAAGTCGCGCGCGAAGTCGAGGTTCTTGCGGAACCAGGCGATGCCGGTGTTCTGCGATCCCTGCAGCAGCGGCGGTAAGGCCAGCACGCGCAGCACCGGATCGAGCCTTGGATCGCCGAACCAGTCCGCGGCGAAGGGCGCCGCCAGGAAAATGACCAGGCCAAGCCCGCCGCCCAGCAGCAGGCGCAGGGTCCAGACCGTGTCGAAATGCGTGCGGTCGGGGTCGCGCTCGCGGATCAGATGCAGCAGCAGCCCGACCTCGCCGAAGATCGAGATCATGCCGGCGACCATCGTCGCCAGGGCCACCAGGCCGAAATCGGCCGGCACCAGCAGGCGTGCCAGCACGATCGTGCTGATGACGCCCAGGCCGCGTATGCCCCAGCGCGCGGCGGCCACCCAGGCAGTGCCGATCAGGATCTCGCGCTGGATCGACACCGCTTGCGGCTTCGGGTCCTGGGTGGTTTCCGACTCTGCCATGGAGGATATCGGGGTCCGATCGGGCTTGCGGCACCGCGGGATGCCGTCCGCGTCAAGCTAGGCCCCGCTGATTAACACATCCTTCCCGCATTTGGCGCCGGCAGGACGAGCGGCTATGGTGAAATCCGCGTCATCTCCGTCGCCCGAAAGGTCGCGCCCAGCCATGCCCAAGCGCAGATTGCGCATCGCCGTCGCCGGGTTCCAGCACGAAACCAACACCTTCGCGCCGCTGCAGGCGACCTGGGAGGAATTCACCACGCCGGGCGGTTGGCCCGGCCTGTCGACCGGCGAGACCATGGTCGAGGCGGTCAAGGGCGCCAACCTGCCGGCCGCCGGCGCGATCGACGCGCTGAAGGCCGAGGGGCACGCGGTGGTGCCGCTGAGCTGGGCCAGCGCCTCGCCCTCGGCGCAGGTCACGCGCGACGCCTACGAGCGCTACTGGAGCCTGTTCAGCGACCTGCTGCGCAAGGCGGGCGACATCGATGCGCTCTATCTCGACCTGCATGGGGCGATGGTCACCGAGCATCTGGACGACGGCGAGGCCGAGTTCCTCCAGCGGGTGCGCGCCCTGGTCGGGCCGGGCCTGCCGGTGGTGGCCAGCCTCGACCTGCACGCCAATGTCAGCCGGACGATGGTCGAGCACGCCGATGCGCTGGTTTCGTATCGCACCTACCCGCATATCGACATGGCGGACACCGGCGGGCGCGCGGCGCGGTTGCTGGCCGAGATGGCGGCGTCGGGCAAGCGCCCGGCCAAGGCGTTCCGCCAGCTTCCCTACCTGGTGCCGCTGAGCTGGCAGTCGAGCTTCATCGAACCGGCCAACGGAATCTATGCCGAGGTGACGCAGGGCGAGGGCGGGGCCGGGGCGGCGGTATCGGCCCTGTCGCTCAACATGGGATTTCCCTTGGCCGACATCGCCGATTGCGGCCCCTCCGTGCTCGCCTATGGCGCGACGGCAAAGGACGCCGATGCGGCGGCCGACGCGATCGAGCGCCTGATGACGGCCAAGGAAAGCGCCTTCGCCGGCAAGCTCTACAGCCCCGACGAGGCCGTGCGCGAGGCGATGACGGTCGCGGCCAAGGCCGGCAAGCCCGTCGTGCTGGCCGACACCCAGGACAATTCCGGCGGCGGCGCGCCGTCGGACAGCGTCGGCCTGCTGGAGGCGATGGTGCGCCATCGCGCGCCCGGCGCGGTGATCGGCCTGCTGTTCGATCCCGAATCCGCGCTGGCCGCGCACCAGGCGGGCGAGGGGGCCGAGGTGCGGCTCAAGCTGGGCGGCAAGCGCGTGCCCGGCCACAAGCCGCTCGAGGCGGTTTTCAAGGTCCGCAAGCTCGGCGACGGCAATTTCACCGCGACCGGCCCGTTCTACGGCGGCTCGCGCATGAAGCTGGGGCCCATGGCGCTGCTGGAACTGAACGGCGTCGGCGTGGTGATCTCCTCGCGCAAGCTGCAGGCCGCGGACAAGGAGATATTCCGCCATGTCGGCATCGAGCCGGCCCGGCAGAAGATCCTCGGCCTCAAGAGCTCGGTGCACTACCG
>JADLEG010000025.1 GCA_020846275.1 Alphaproteobacteria bacterium | reverse complement strand
GGCGATGCAGGCCGATATCGATGTCGGTCTCCGCCAGTACATGCTGCGGGTCTACAACTACATGGCCTCGGGCCTGGCGTTGACCGGGATCGTGGCCTACATGGTCGCGAATTCCAGCCTGCTCGGGTTGTTTTTCGCCGCCACGCCGCGGGGCATCGCGCCCACGCTGCTCGGCTGGGTCGCGATGATCGCGCCGATCGGCATCGTCTTCCTGCTCAGCTTCCGCGTTCACGCGATGAGCGCCGCGGCGGCGCAGGCGGCGTTCTGGGCCTACGCGGCGATCAACGGCATCGGGCTGACCACCATCTTCCTGCAGTTCACCGGCGTCAGCGTCGTGCGCGTGTTCTTCATCACCGCGGCGACCTTCGGCGCGATGAGCCTCTACGGCTACACGACCAAGCGCGACCTGACCGGCATGGGGACGTTCCTGTTCGCCGGCCTGATCGGCATCGTGGTCGCCGGGCTGGTCAACATCTTCCTGCAGAGCCCCGCCGTCATGTTCGCCATCTCGGTGATCGGCGTGGTCGTGTTCGTCGGCCTGACCGCCTACGACACGCAGCGGATCAAGGAGATCTATTTCGAGGGCGACGGCGAGGAGATCGCGGCCAAGAAGTCGATCATGGGCGCGCTGACGCTCTACCTCGACTTCATCAACATCTTCATCATGCTGATGCAGCTGTTCGGCGACCGCAAGTAAGCCCAAGCCTCAGCCAAGAAACGAACCGCCCGGGAGCGATCCCGGGCGGTTTTGTTTGGGCAAACCCTCGCCCGGCGCAGCCGGGAGTGCCGGAGCAAAGCGACGGCGGGTGAGGGCTGGCGCCGTGCCCTCACCCTCCCAAGGCCTGTCGACCTTGGGCCCCTCCCTCTCCCACCTTCGGCGGGCGAGGGGTTCAGGTCAAATGCACCGCCCCCCGTCGACCTCGACGCAGATGCCGGTCAGGAACTCGGCCTCGTCGGAGCACAGGAACAGCGCGGTGTTGGCGATGTCCTTGGGCGTCGACATGCGGCCCATCGGGATGGTGGCGACGAACTTGG
Organism: Alphaproteobacteria bacterium; assembly: GCA_020846275.1. Classification (GTDB taxonomy): domain Bacteria; phylum Pseudomonadota; class Alphaproteobacteria; order JAEULC01; family JAEULC01; genus JAEULC01. The sequence continues at coordinate 12,279 of JADLEG010000025.1, read as the reverse complement.
CGCGGATCTCCGGCGTGTCCTTGCCCAGGAACTGCGACAGCATGCCGGTCGCGCTCACCACCGGGTTGATGGCGACGACGCGGATCTTGTCGGGCGCCAGCTCGACCGCCATCGACCGTGTCGCGGTGATCGCCGCCCCCTTGCTGGCGTTGTACCAGGTGAGGCCCGGGCGCGGGCGCACGCCGGCGGTCGACGCGGTGTTGAGGATCACGCCGCCGCCCTGCTTCTTCATGATCGGCACGGCATGGCGGGCCGCCAGGAAGATCGCCTTCACGTTGACCGCGAAGATGCGGTCGAACTCCTTCTCGGCGACGCTGGTCATCGGCTGGTTGCGGTGGGTGAAGCCGGCGTTGTTGACCACGATATCCAGCCGGCCCCAGCGTTTCATCGCCGCGCCGACCATCGCCTTGACCTGGGCGTCCCGGGTGACGTCGGCCTTCTGGAACACGGCCGTGCCGCCGGCCTTCCTGATCGCCTCGACCACCCGCTTGCCGCCCTCGACATTGATGTCGGCGACCACGACCTTGGCGCCCTCCTGGGCGAAGCGCTTGGCCATGCCCTCGCCGAAGCCCGACCCGGCGCCGGTGATGACGGCGACCTTGTTGTTGAGACGCATTCGTTTCCCCCTGACCGATGGTGAAGACGTCCTTCGACAGGCTCAGGACGAGGAGTAAGAAAGAGTCCTCATCCTGAGCCTGTCGAAGGATGAGCCTGTCGAAGGATGAGCCTGTCGAAGGATGAGCCTGTCGAAGGATGAGCTTTCGAATCTACCCGTGCTTGATGGCGATGGTCTTGAGCGCGGTGAAGCCGTAGAGCGCCTCGAAGCCCTTCTCGCGGCCGAAGCCCGAGCGCTTGACGCCGCCGAAGGGCAGTTCGACGCCGCCGCCCGCGCCGTAGTTGTTGACGAACACCTGGCCGCAGCGCAGCGCGCGGGCCAGGCGCAACTGCCGCCCGCCGTTCTGGGTCCACACGCCCGCGACCAGGCCATAGGCGGTGCCGTTGGCGATCCTGACCGCCTCGGCCTCGTCGGCGAAGCGGATCGCGGCCAGCACGGGGCCGAAGACTTCCTCCTGCCCCAACTTGCTCTCCGGCGTGACGGGGCCGAAGAAGCTGGGCGCCACGTAGTAGCCGCCGGGCGGCGTGTTGGGCGCGATCGCCCCTTCCGCCAGCTTGGCCACGCCGTCCTTGCGCGCGCCGTCGATGAAGCCGTCGACGCGCGTCTTCTGCTGCTTGTTGATCAGCGGCCCGCAGTCCAGGTCCATGTCCCAGGGCCCGACGCGCAGCGTCTTGAAGCGCTGCGACACGGCCTCGGCCACGCGGTCGTAGACCTTGGCCTCCACCAGCAGCCGGCTGCCGGCCGAGCAGGTCTGGCCGGCGTTCTGGATGATCGCGCCGGTGATGAAGGGCAGGGCCTCGTCCAGGTTGGCGTCGGCGAACACGAGCTGCGGCGACTTGCCGCCCAGCTCCATCGTGACGGGGATGTTGTGCCTGGCCGCGGCCTGCTGGACCAGGGTGCCGACCTCGGGCGAGCCGGTGAACGAGATGTGGTCGATGCCGGGATGGGCGCTGAGCGCCGCGCCCGCCTCCTCGCCATAGCCCGGCACGACATTGATCGCGCCGGGCGGGAAACCCACCTCCATCGCCAGTTCGCCGATGCGCAAGGATGACATCGACGCGTCCTCCGCCGGCTTCAGGACGCAGGCGTTGCCGGCAGCCAGCGCCGCGCCGACGCTGCGCCCCAGGATCTGCATGGGGTAGTTCCAGGGGATGATGTGGCCGGTCACGCCGTGCGGCTCGCGGATCGTCATGACCGTGTAGCCCGGCTGGTAGGGCAGGGTCTCGCCGTGCAGCTTGTCGGCCGCGCCGCCGTAGAACTCGAAGTAGCGCGCGCAGGCGAGCGAGTCGGCGCGGGCCTGCTTCAAGGGCTTGCCGGTGTCGCGCGCCTCGATCCGGGCCAGTTCCTCGGCATTGGCGGCGATCGCGTGGGACAGCTTGACCAAGAGGCGCCCGCGTTCGACCGCCGGCATCCGGCCCCAGGCGCCATCCTGCGCGGCGCGCGCGGCCTTGACCGCGCGGTCGACATCCGGGGCGCCGCCGCGGCCGATGCGCGCGTATTCCGCCCCGTCGCTGGGGTCGAGCACCGGGATCGTGTCGCCGCTCAACGCCTCGCGCCAGTCGCCCGCGATCAGCAATTTCGTCGTCATGGCTGCAATTCCCTCCGTTCGGTCACGCAAAACTAGCGCCGCGCGGCGGTGCGCGCAAAGCGCCGACCCGGCGGGCCAGCCATGCCCGCCTCAGGGGCCGCGGCCGGTGGTCAGGGTTTCGGTGTTGATCCGCGCGGCGCCCAGGACGGCGCCGGAATCCTCGACCTGCACGATCACGGCCCAGCTTCGCATCGTGCCGATGTCGAGCTTGGGCAGGTCGATCGTCGCCGCCTGGCCGGACCAGAAGCCGACATGCTGGAATTCGCGCACGACGTTGTAGTTGTTCAATGTGCGGCCGCCGTTCTCGCCGCGCAGCACCTTGGTCATGTGCAGCGGGTCGAAGCCGATCAGGAACACGTCGCACAGCACGTTGGACTCGGCCTGCGGCAGGTCCACCCGAAGCAGCCCCTTGGCCGTGGCCGCGACGCGCACGGCGACGCGGGGGCCGGGCGTCGTGCGGGCCGACGCGACCGCGCGCTCGACCGCCGCGCGGTCCGATCCGACTGCTTCGGCGATGCCGCCGACGACCATCTGCGGCGTGTAGACGTAGCCGCGCCCCAGCCGCTGGTTGTAGCGCCGCTGGCGGTCGGTCATCGCCGACAGCGCGAACGGGTCCTTCCAGCCGATGTAGTCCCAGTAGTCGACGTGCTGTTCCAGCGCCAGCAGGTCGTGGCGCTTGGCGAGCTCGCCCAGATAGGCCTCGGCCGGGGGGCAGGACGAGCAGCCCTGCGAGGTGAACAGCTCGACCACCAGCAGCGCGCGCTCGCCCGCCGCGGCGGCGCCGGGCTTCAAGGCAGCGCCCGCCAGGATCGAAGCGGCGGCGAATGCGATGGCAAGCGCTTTCATGCGCGGACCATAGTCGTGGCGCGCACTCACCGACAAATCACCCTTCGGTGACCCCGCTGGCGGCCGGAAACCGGGCGGTTCCGCGTTCACGCCGCCTTGAGCAGGCCGCGCAGCACGTAGTGCAGGATGCCGCCGTGGCGGAAGTATTCGACCTCGTCCAGCGTGTCGATCCGGCACATCAGCGAGACCTTCTCGGTCTTGCCGTCGGCGCGCGTGATCGTCATCTGGACGTCCATGCCCGGCTTGATGCCCGGTGCGATGCCCGTCAGGTCGAAGCTCTCGCTGCCGTCCAGCTTCAGGTCCTTGCGGGTCATGCCGCCCTTGAACACCAGCGGCAGCACGCCCATGCCCACGAGATTCGAGCGGTGGATGCGCTCGAAGCTCTCGGCGATGACGGCCTTGACCCCCAGCAGCAAGGTGCCCTTGGCGGCCCAGTCGCGCGACGAACCGGTGCCGTATTCCTTGCCGGCGAAGATCACGAGTGGGATCTTGTCCTTCTGGTACAGCATCGAGGCGTCGTAGATCGGCATCACCTTGCCGGTGCCCGCATGCTTGGTGACGCCGCCCTCGGTTCCCGGCGCCAATTCGTTCTTGATGCGGATGTTGGCGAAGGTGCCGCGCATCATCACTTCGTGGTTGCCGCGCCGCGCGCCGTAGGAATTGAAGTCGTCCGGCCGCACCTGGTAGCTCACCAGGTATTCCCCGGCCGGGCTCGACTTGCGGATGTTGCCGGCGGGCGAGATGTGGTCGGTGGTGATGCTGTCGGCCAGGACGGCCAGCGCCTTGGCGCCCAGGATGTCGCTCAGCGACTTCGGATCCTTCGGCATGCCGACGAAGTAGGGCGGGTTCTGGACGTAGGTGCTGCCGGGGTTCCAGGTATAGGTCATGCTCGGCTTGGTCTTGATCTTCTGCCATTCCGGCGTGCCGGCGAAGACGTTGGAGTAGCGCTTGCGGAACATCTCGGCGTTGAGCGCCTTGTCGAGCGTCGCCTGGACCTCCTTGTTGGTCGGCCAGATGTCCTTCAGGTAGACGTCCTTGCCGTCCTTGCCCTTGCCGAGCGGCTCCGTGGTCAGGTCCTGCGCCACCGAGCCCGACAACGCGTAGGCCACCACCAGCGGCGGCGAGGCCAGGTAGTTGACGCGGGTCTGCGGGTTGACGCGGCCCTCGAAGTTGCGGTTGCCCGACAGCACGGCGCCCACCACCAGGTTGCCCTCGTCGATCGCCTTGGAGATCGGCTCGTTGAGCGGCCCCGAATTGCCGATGCAGGTGGTGCAGCCGTAGCCCACCAAATTGAAGCCCAGCGCGTCGAGCGGCTGCTGCAGGCCGGCGGCCTCGAGGTAGTCGGTCACGACCTGCGAGCCCGGCGCCAGCGAGGTCTTGACCCAGGGCTTGGTCTTCAAGCCCTTCTCGTGCGCGTTCTTGGCCACCAGCCCGGCCGCGATCAGCACCGAGGGGTTCGAGGTGTTGGTGCAGGACGTGATCGCCGCGATCATCACCCCGCCGTTGTCGATCGCGTAGCTGGTGCCGGCCACGGGTACCGGCTGCTTCGACTTCTCGCCGGGCGCCTCCTTGTAGGCCAGCTCGTAGCTGTCCTTGACCTTGCCCAGCGGCACGCGGTCCTGCGGGCGCTTGGGTCCGGCCAGCGACGGCTCGACCGTGCCGAGGTCGAGCGCGAGCGTGTCGGTAAAGACCGGGTCGGGCGACGACGCATCGCGCCACATGCCTTGCGCCTTGGCATAGGCCTCCACCAGTGCCACGCGCTTGGGGTCGCGGCTGGTGAAGTTCAGGTAGCGGATCGTCTCGGCGTCGATCGGGAAGAAGCCGCAGGTGGCGCCGTACTCCGGCGCCATGTTGGCGATGGTGGCGCGGTCGGCCAGCGTCAGGTGCTCCAGGCCCGGCCCGAAGAACTCGACGAACTTGTTGACCACGCCCTTCTTGCGCAGCATCTGCGTGACCGTCAGCACCAGGTCGGTGGCGGTGGCGCCCTCCTTCAAGGACCCGGTCAGCTTCATGCCGATCACCTCGGGGATCAGCATCGACACTGGCTGGCCCAGCATCGCCGCCTCGGCCTCGATGCCGCCCACGCCCCAGCCCAGCACCGCCAGGCCGTTGACCATGGTGGTGTGGCTGTCGGTGCCCACCAGCGTGTCGGGATAGGCGACGGTGCGGTTGGCGTCCTTGGCGGTCCACACCACCTGCGCCAGGTATTCCAGGTTCACCTGGTGGCAGATGCCGGTGCCCGGCGGCACGACGCGGAAATTGGCGAAGGCTTCCTGGCCCCAGCGCAGGAACTCGTAGCGCTCGTTGTTGCGCTCGAACTCCAACTTGACGTTCTTCTCGAAGGCGCCCGGGCCGCCGTACTGGTCGACCATGACCGAATGGTCGATCACAAGGTCGACCGGCGACAGCGGGTTGATCTTCTTCGGGTCGCCGCCCATCGCGGTCATCGCGTCGCGCATCGCGGCCAGGTCGACCACCGCCGGCACGCCGGTGAAGTCCTGCATCAGGACGCGTGCCGGGCGATAGGCGATCTCGCGCGTCGACTTGCGCTCCTTCAGCCATTCGGCCACGGCCTTGACGTCGTCGACGCTGACGCTGCGCCCGTCCTCGTAGCGTAGCAGGTTCTCCAGCAGCACCTTGAGCGAGTAGGGCAGGCGGGTGATGTCGCCCAGCGCGGCTTTTGACGCCTCCGGCAAGCTGAAATAGTCGTAGCTGTCGCTGCCCACTTTCAACGTGCGGCGGGTTTTCAGGCTGTCCTGTCCGGTAACGCTCACGGTGTCTCTCCCTCACCTCTGGCCGGGCTTTGCGGCCACGATAACCATGTTCCGGCCGAAGTCCAGCACGGGCCCGGCGGCGGCCGAGCCTAACCGCCGATACCTTGACCCTTCGTTACCAATGGGTTAGGTCTGCAATGCAAGGGAAGGCGATCCGAGCCGGGATCAACACCGGCCGGTCGGAACGGTTTACGCCTGGGAATGCCCGCAGCGATTCGATCGCTGCCGGGCAGCGATGGCGTCGCCCGGCTCCGGTCACGGACGAGGGGAGAAGGCGCCATGGCAAGCACCGGCGATCTGACCCAGGCAGGCTATCGCCCGGCCTGGGCCGACACGTTCCCCAAGCTGCTGCGCTTCCAGGCGGCGACCCGCGGCGACCGCCCGGCCTCGCGCGAGAAGGCCTACGGCATCTGGGAATCCTGGAGCTGGTCGCAGGTGCAGGAAAATGTGCGCGAGCTCGCCTGCGGGCTGCATGTCATGGGGTTGAAGCGGGGCGACAAGATCGCGATCGTCGGCGACAACCGCCCGCGCCTCTACTGGACCTTCGTCGCCGCCCAGTCGATCGGCGCCATTCCCGTGCCGGTCTACCAGGACGCGGTCGCCGACGAGATGCGCTTCGTGCTCGATCACGCGGAGATCCGGTTTGCCGTGGCCGAGGACCAGGAGCAGGTCGACAAACTGCTCGAGATCAAGGACCGCTGCCCGCTGCTCGAGCGGATCGTCTACGAGGACCCGCGCGGCCTGCGGCACTACGACCATCGCGCGATCGAAGCCTACGACGAGGTCCAGAAGCGGGGCCGCGAATTCGCCCTTGCCAATCCGGGATTCCTCGATGCCGAGGTCGACCGGAGCAAGGGCGGCGACGTCGCGGTGATGCTCTACACCTCGGGCACCACCGGCCAGCCCAAGGGCTGCATGCTGAGCTTCGACAACCTGCTCATCACCGCCGAGAACGCGGCGCGGTTCGACAGGCTGACGGCGGACGACGAGGTGCTGGCCTACCTGCCCATGGCCTGGGTCGGCGACCACATCTTCTCCTTCGCCGAGGCCTATGTCGCCGGGTTCTGCGTTGCCTGCCCCGAGAGCGGCGACACGGTGCTGAACGACCTGCGCGAATTGGGCCCGACCTTCTTCTTCGCCCCGCCGCGCGTCTTCGAGAATCTGCTGACGACCGTGACGATCCGCATGGAGGATGCCGGCGCGCTGAAGCGCCGGCTGTACCGCTTCTTCATGGACGTGGCCAAGCGCAGCGGCAGCCGGATCATGGACGGCGAGCCGGTTTCGGCCATCGACCGCCTGCTCTATCGCGTGGGGCGCTGGCTGGTCTACGAGCCGCTCAAGAACACGCTGGGCTTCACCCGCGTGCGCATCTGCTACACGGCGGGCGAGGCGATCGGGCCGGACATGTTCGCCTTCTACCGTTCGCTCGGCATGAACATGAAGCAGCTCTACGGCCAGACCGAGGCGGCGGTGTTCATCGCCATGCAGCCCGACGGCCAGGTCAAGCGCGACACCGTGGGCACGCCGGCGCCGCAGGTCGACATCAAGATCGCCGAGTCGGGCGAGGTGCTGTTCAAGAGCCCGGGCGTCTTCCTGGAGTACTACAAGAACCCCAAGGCTACCGCAGAGACCAAGACGCCGGACGGCTGGGTGCACACCGGCGACGCCGGCTACCTCGACCAGGACGGCCAGCTCAAGATCATCGACCGCGCGAAGGACGTGGGCAAGCTGAAGAACGGCGCGCTGTTCGCGCCCAAGTACATCGAGAACAAGCTCAAGTTCTTTCCCTATATCCGCGAGGCGGTGGCGTTCGGCGCGGGGCGCGACCGGGTCTGCGCCTTCATCAACATCGACATGGCGGCGGTGGGCGACTGGGCCGAGCGGCGCAACATCGCCTATGGCGGCTACCAGGAGCTGGCGGCGCGCGAGGAGGTCTACGAACTGATCCGCGGCAACGTGGAGGAGGTCAACCGCGACCTGGCGTCCGACCCGCATATGGCCGACGCGCAGATCGCGCATTTCCTGATCCTGCCCAAGGAGCTCGACGCGGACGACGGCGAATTGACCCGTACGCGCAAGGTCAGGCGCGGCACCATCGCCGAGCGCTACGCCGCGCTTGTGGACGCGCTCTATTCCGGCCGCGACCATGTCGACCTGAAGATGGAGGTGCGGTTCGAGGACGGCCGCACCGGCGCGATCCAGGGCCGGGTGCGCATCGACCAGGCCACGATCTTCCCGCGCGCGGGCAATGCCGGGGCCGCGGCCCCCGCGCCCGGCCGCAAGGCGGCCTGAAGGACCGCCGGCCGATGGAGCGCACCCGCCCAATCGGCGACGTCCTGCTGCAGGTCGACGACATCTCGCTCAGCTTCGGCGGGGTACAGGCGCTCTCCGGCGTCAGCTTCGACATCCGCCGCCACGAGATCCGCGCGATCATCGGGCCGAACGGCGCGGGCAAGAGCTCGATGCTGAACGTGATCAACGGCTTCTACCATCCCCAGCAGGGCCGCATCACGTTCAAGGGCCAGACGCGACGGCGGATGCGGCCGCACGAGACGTCGAGCCAGGGCATCGCGCGCACCTTCCAGAACATCGCGCTGTTCCGCGGCATGTCGACGCTCGACAACATCATGACCGGGCGGCTCCTGAAGATGCACCGCAACTTCCTGTGGCAGGCGCTGTGGTGGGGGCCGGCGGAACGCGAGGAGATCGAGCATCGCGAGCATGTCGAGCGGATCATCGATTTCCTGGAAATCCAGTCGATCCGCAAGGTGCCGGTCGGCCAGCTTCCCTACGGGCTGCAGAAGCGGGTCGAGCTGGGTCGCGCGCTGGCGGCCGAGCCGGAACTCCTGCTGCTTGACGAGCCGATGGCCGGCATGAACGTCGAGGAGAAGGAGGACATGTGCCGCTTCATCCTCGACGTCAACGACGAGTTCGGCACGACGATCGCGCTGATCGAGCACGACATGGGCGTGGTGATGGACCTCAGCGACCGCGTGGTGGTGCTGGACTACGGCCGCAAGATCGCCGACGGCTCGCCCGACGCGGTGCGCGGCGACCAGAAGGTGATCGACGCCTATCTGGGCGTGAGCCACTAGGGGAGGCGGGAGATGCGGCGCTCCTCATGGTTCGAGACGGCCGCTGCGCGGCCTCCTCACCATGACGCGAAATTTTCGCGGACCCAGAAAGATCGCGTCATCCTGAGGAGGGCCGAAGGCCCGTCTCGAAGGATGAGGAGGGCCGAAGGCCCGTCTCGAAGGATGAGGAGGGCCGAAGGCCCGTCTCGAAGGACGAGGCGCCTGGCTGGAGCGGGGCATTAGCCGCATGGGCCCGTTCATCGAAGTCGTGCTCGGCGGCCTCCTGGCGGGGGTGCTCTATTCGCTGGTGGCGCTGGGCTTCGTCCTGATCTTCAAGGCGTCGGGCGTGTTCAACTTCGCGCAGGGCGCGATGGTGCTGTTCGCCGCCTTGTCGCTGGTCCGGCTGATGGGCGACGACGTCGGCATGGGGCACTATGTCGGCGCGGCCGCCGCGACGGGACTGGCGGCCGGGTTCCTGGTGCTGATGGGCTGGCGGCGCGCGCGGCCGCAAACCCCGATGCCCGCGCAGGCGCGCTGGACCGTGCTGATCGCGCTTGCCGCCCTGGGCAGCGCGCTGGCGGCGCTGCACGGCGCCAAGGGCTGGTCGGGCTGGGTCGCGGTGCCGGCCGCGGCGGCGATCATGGGGTTCCTGGCGGTCGCCATCGAGCGGCTGGTGCTGCGGCCGCTGGTGAACCAGGAGCCGATCATCCTGTTCATGTCGACGATCGGCATCGCCTTCTTCATCGACGGCTTCGCCCAGACCATCTGGGGCAGCGAGATCTACACGCTGGACCTCGGAATCCCCAAGGACCCGATGTTCCTGCTGGAATCCGCGTTCGAGGGCGGCATCCTGGTCAACCAGCTCGATATCTTCGCTGCGGTGATGGCGGGCGTGCTGGTGGTCGTGCTGGCGGTGTTCTTCCAGAAGACCCGCATCGGCCGCGCGCTGCGCGCGGTCGCCGACGACCACCAGGCGGCGCAGTCCGTCGGCATCCCGCTCAACCAGATCTGGATCATCGTGTGGACCGTGGCGGGGTTCGTGGCGCTGGCCGCCGGCATCGTCTGGGGCTCGAAGCTGGGCGTGCAGTTCTCGATCGCGCAGGTCGCGCTGAAGGCGCTGCCCGTGCTGATCCTGGGCGGGCTCACCTCGGTTCCGGGCGCGATCATCGGCGGGCTGATGATCGGCACCGGCGAGAAACTGGCCGAGGTCTATCTGAGCCCGTTCATCGGCGGCGGCATCGAGAACTGGTTCGCCTATGTGCTGGCGCTGTTCGTGCTGCTGTTCCGGCCGCAGGGCCTGTTCGGCGAGCGGATCATCGAGAGGATCTGAACGATGATCTATCGCGAGGCGGGCCAGTTCAAGACCACCTACCGCGCCGACCAGGCGGTCTTCCCGATCCTGCAGGACCGCGTGGCGCTGCTGCTCATCCTGCTCGGCGCCTATGTCGGCATACCGATGTTCGCATCCGAATACCTGGTGGTCGCGATCCTGATCCCGTTCCTGATCCTGTCGATGGCGGCGATCGGCCTCAACATCCTGGTGGGCTATTGCGGCCAGATCTCGCTGGGCACGGGCGGGTTCATGGCGGTCGGCGCCTATGCCGCCTACAACTTCGCGCTGCGCGTGCCCGAGCTAAATCTCATCGTCGTCTTCCTGCTGGCGGGCGGCGCGACGGCCCTGGTCGGCATACTGTTCGGCATCCCCAGCCTGCGCATCAAGGGTTTCTACCTGGCGGTCGCCACGTTGGCGGCGCAGTTCTTCCTCGACTGGCTGTTCAGCCGGGTGCAGTGGTTCACCAACTACACGCCCTCGGGCTCGGTGGCGGCGCCGCCGATCCGCATCTTCGGCTACTACTTCGGCTCGCCGGCCGAACGCTACCTGCTGGCGCTGCTCCTGGTCACGATCGTGGCCCTGGTGGCCAAGAACCTGGTGCGCGGGCGGATCGGGCGAAGCTGGATGGCGATCCGCGACATGGACATCGCGGCCGAGATCATCGGCATCCGCCCGATGTTCGCCAAGCTGTCGGCCTTCGCGGTCAGCTCGTTCATCATCGGCATCTCCGGCGCGCTGTGGGCCTTCCTGCACCTGGGCGCCTGGGAACCCCTGGCCTTCGACATCAACCGCTCGTTCAACCTCTTGTTCATGATCATCATCGGCGGGCTGGGCTCGATCCTCGGCTGCTTCCTGGGTGCCGCCTTCATCACCATGGTGCCGATCGCGCTCAACCAGATCCCGGCGATGCTGGGCGTGCCGATCTCGACGGCCACCGCCTCGCATCTCGAGCTGATGATCTTCGGCGCGCTGATCGTCTTTTTCCTGATCGCCGAGCCGCACGGGCTGGCGCGGCTGTGGGCGGTCGGCAAGCAGAAGCTGCGCCTGTGGCCGTTCCCGCACTGATTGCGGTGCGCCCGGCGCGGCTTGGAGGCGGCGCGGCCGCGTGGTACATCTTCGTCCAAGGCCGGCGGGACGATCTGGCCAGCCGGTTGGTCGTCAAACCAGGGAGGAACCTAGAATGAAATTCAGCAAGGCTTCGGCTTTGGCGGCGGTCGCATTGGCCCTGCCGATGACCATTCCCGTCGCCGCCTGGGCCCAGAACGAGCAGTTCGTTCCGGGCCTGGTCTACCGGACCGGCGCCTATGCGCCGAACGGCATTCCTTTCGCCAACGGCCGCGCTGACTACATGGAGATGCTGAACGCCCGCGACGGCGGCGTGAACGGCGTCAAGCTGGTGATCGAGGAGTGCGAGACCGGCTACGCGACCGACCGCGGCGTCGAATGCTACGAGCGGCTGAAGGGCAAGGGCCCGACGGGCGCGGCCGCCTTCTCGCCGCTCAGCACGGGCATCACCTTCGCGCTGACCGAAAAAGCGCCGGGCGACAAGATTCCGCTGCTTACAATGGGCTACGGCCGGTCGGAGTCGGCGGACGGCAGCGTATTCGCCTGGAACTTCCCGCTGCTCGGCACCTACTGGAGCGCGGCGGACATCCTGGTCCAGCACGTCGCCAAAAAGGGCTCGCTGAAGGGCAAGAAGATCGCGCTAGTCTACCATGACTCGCCCTACGGCAAGGAGCCGATCCCGGTCCTTCAGGACTATGCCAAGAAGCTCGGCTTCACCTTCGAGCCGATCCCGGTCACCCACCCCGGCGTCGAACAGAAGGCGGTGTGGCTGCAGATCCGCCAGAGCCGCCCGGACTACGTCTTCCTGTGGGGCTGGGGCGTGATGAACTCCACCTCGATCAAGGAAGCCGCCGCGGTCAACTACCCGCGCGAAAAGATGTATGGCGTGTGGTGGTCGGGCGCGGAGCCCGACGTGCTGCCCGCCGGCGACGGCGCCAAGGGCTACAACGCGCTGGCGCTGCATCCCGCCGGCACGGTCTACG
>JADLEG010000024.1 GCA_020846275.1 Alphaproteobacteria bacterium | reverse complement strand
TTCGGGTTGACCGGGTAGAGCGGGCCCTTGAAGTGGTCCTTGCAATAGCGCACCGGCCGGCCGCCGATGCGGGTGGGATCGTCCGATGCGCCGATCACCGCGATCGAGCGCGGCTTCATCAGCGGCGCGAGGGTCGAGGGATCGAGGCCGGGACGTTCCTTGTTCATGCTCATATCTTGCTGCCGCGCGGATCGTTGAGGGAAAGATGGCGAGCGGACCAGGCGCCGGGCCACACGCCGGCGCCGCCCGCGCGCATCCGGCGGACCGTGTCGATCGGCAGGTCGCGCACCACGAGCATCGGGCCGTCGCCGTCGGTGTTGGCCAGCGGCGGCAGGCTGGCCAGCGTGCCGGTGCAGCCCAGCGCCTCCTCGCACGGCACATAGGCGGCGGCGCCGGCCACGTTGTTGTAGGGCTCGGCGCAGTAGGGCATGTCGCCGATCGTGCCCACCGCGCAGACGATCGCCTGGGTCTCCACGGCCCGCGCCTTGGCGCAGTCGAACACGCGGTGATAGCCGGCCAGGCTGTCGGTGTTCGACGGCACCAGGATCACGTCGAGGTCGAGGCCCGACAGCACGACGCTCAGCGCCGGCAATTCGATGTCCAGGCACACGGCGACGCCCAGGCGCAGGCCGCGCCATTCGATCACCGAGAACCGGTCGCCCGGAAGCATGTTCCAGTCCTTCGGGTCGGCTTCGCCCGGCGTGAGGCACAGCTTGTCCTGCCCGTGCTCGGCGCCGTCGGGCAGCAGCAGGAAGGCGCGGTTGACATGCCTGGCCCCCGCCGCGACCGGCATGGTGCCGGCGAGCAGCGCGATGCCGTGGCGGGCGACCAGCGGGCGCAGGCGCTGCAACGCGCCGGGCACTTGCCGCGCCATCCAGGGAATTTCCTGTTGCACGGTCGTGCCCTGCGGCGCGAAGGACAGCCATTGCCCGCAGGCATATTCCGGCATCACCAGCAGGTCGGCGCCCTGCGCGCGGGCCTCGGCCAGCTTGGCGTCGATGCCCGCGATCCAGGCGTCGACGCCGTTCAGGCGGGGTGTCAGGTTGGTCGCCCAGAGGGCGACGGAAAATCGCGTCATGGACATGCGGGGGATGCGGGCGAAGCGTGGCGCGACCCTAGCACGCGCCCTATGATCGCCGCCAGCGATCGGGCCGGCCGGATTTCGGGAGCGAGCGGCGATGAGCGAGGGGCGGCACGGGATTCTTCCCGTGGCGGCGATGGGGGTGACGTGCCTGCTGTGGGGTACGATGGTGCCGTTCACGGCCGAGCTGTTCGCGACGCTCCATCCGCTGTTCTTCTCGGCCCTGCGCTACCTGATGGGCGTCGGCGCCATGGGCTTCCTGGTGCTGATGACCGAGCGGCGCTTCCTGCAGCCGGCTCGGCTGCCGATCTTGCGCGTGCTGGCGCTGGGCGGCGTCGGCATGGCGGGCTGGGCGACGCTGTTCGCGCTGGGCATCTACCTGTCCGACGCGATCACCGCGGCGGCCGTACTGGCCGCCGGGCCGATCGTGGCCGCGCTGATGGGCCGCGCGATGACCGGCGAGCGCATGCAGCTGCACGTGATGCTGGGCGTGGCGCTGGCGGTCGCGGGCGGCGTCCTGGTGGCGATGGGCAAGCCGGCGACGGGCGCTGCCAGCGGGTTCCGCGGCGGCGAGGTGATCCTGGTGATCGCGCTGTGCTGCTGGACCTGGTACTCGATCAAGGCGCAGCAATGGCTGGCGCCGCTGGGGCTCACCCAGGTCCGCCTGACGCTGTGGACGATCTCGGGCGGCTGCCTCTGGCTCTGGGCGGTCTATTTCGCGAGCTGGGCACTCGGCATCGCGCCCATGCCCGCCCCGCTCGACGGCGCGGCCGCCTGGGCGATGATGGTGTGGGTCGGGTTCGGCGGCACCGGCATCGCCATCTGGTTCTGGAACTACGGCGCCAGCCGGCTGGGGACCACCATCGCGACGGTGAACCTGAACCTGGTGCCGGTGATCGCGGTGCTGACCAGCATGGCGCTGGGCCACTATCCCACGATGGCCCAGCTTGCCGGCGGCGCCGTGGTAATCGCCGGGGTGCTGTGGGTGCAATTCGCGCCGGCGAAAGCCTAGCGCTACATCAGCCGCTCTTCGAACGGGAAGGTCGACATCACCTCGCAGCCGTTCTCGGTGACCAGCACCTGCTCTTCCAGCTTCACGCCCTCGGCGCCGCCTTCCTCGCCGATGTAGCTTTCGATGCAGATGGTCATGCCGGGCTGCAGGATGGCGTCGTACTGCGAGCGGGCGACGTCCTGGGCATGCGTCACCTTCGGCCACTCGTCGCACATGCCGACGCCGTGGGCGACGCAGGAATAGCGGTTCTTGACGAAGGCATTGGGGATGCGCCAGGCCTTCTCGGCAAACTCGCGGCACGAGATGCCGGGCTTCACCAGCTCGATGTTGTAGTGAATCTGCTCCATCGACAGGTTGAACAGGCGGCGCTGTTCCTCGGTGCCTTTGGACCGGCCGCAAAGAAATGTCCGCGAGATGTCGACGCAATAGCCGAACGGGCCGATCAGGTCGGTATCGAAACTGATGATGTCGCCGGGCCGCAGAACCTTGTCGCTGGCTTCCTGGAACCAGGGGTTGGTGCGCCCGCCCGAACTCAGCAGGCGGCATTCGATCCATTCGCCGCCCATCCGGTGGTTGGTGTCGTTGAGCGATGCCCACAGGTCGTTTTCGGTGACGCCCGGCTTCATCTCCTCGTACATCCGCGCCATGCCGGCCTCGCATACCGCGAGGCCGTGCAGCATGCAGCCGATCTCGTCCGCCGACTTGATCGAGCGAGCGAGCTCGCACGGTTCCTGCGCGTCGAAAATCTGGAAGCCGCGCTTGGTCATCGCGTGCAGGCCCAGCGGATCCAGGTGGTCGAAGGCGATGCGCCGGCCCTGGGGTCCCACCTTGTGGCGGATTACGTCGGCCAGTTCCTCGGCCCACAGCTCGGCCTTCTCCGCCGCGCGGTTGCCGGCGGAGAAGAAGAAGAATGCCTTGGCGGGGCGCACCTCGCCGATGGTCTCCAGCCCCGCCGCCAGGTGCTCGCAGTTGTGGAAGTCGAACAGCACGGCCGTGCCCTGCGCGGGCACGAAGCAGTAGCGCGCGGCGTTGTGCAGCGTCCAGACCGCCATGTTGCGGCTGCCGGTCGCGTAGCGGATGTTGATGGGGTCGAACAGCACGGCGCCGGCGTAGTCCAGGCGCTTCAACTCGGCCTGCAGGCGCCCCATGCGATAGCCGCGCATGCGCAGCATGTTCGGCTGGCCGCCCTCGAAATCCTTCATCTCGGGGCCGACGGATTTCTTCATGCGCGGAAAGCGCTCGTAGAGATTCATGCCCCTGATCCTTCCACCCTTAAGGCTCGCCGACCCCGGCCTAGCCTGGTCCAGATTCCCGCGACCTGGGCGGCAATGGATGGGTGGGAAGCGATGTCGCTTGGTCCGCCAGCGACATGCGGCGAAGCGTCCCGCTGCGGCCTCGATGGGTCGGGCGCCCGGGCTACTGCCATTCCTTGGCGGCATCCCGCATCATCGGCTTGATGCTGGGGCAGCTCTTCATGACGTCGAAGCTGTGCGCGGCCAGGATCCTTCCGGCCGCGCTGTCCGAAGGGTAGTGCAGGCCCAGCACCTCGCGGTTGCGTCCCACGCGCTCGGCCAGGCTGTCCAGCGCGCCGGCGGCCTCGGCCGGCATCACCTCCTTCAGGCAGGCGGTGATCAGGGCGGATTCGGTCGCGTGGCCGCTCGGAAAGGCCGCGTGGCCGGGCGGGTCGATCGGCGGCATCAGGGCCGGGCAGAGATGCGAGGGGCGCGCCCGGTTGAACTTCTGCTTCTGGTACTGGACCTGGAAGTGCCCGACCTGGAAGGCGATAAACGCCAGGTCCAGCGTCAGGGGATGGGACGTGCGCGTGAAGGTGAGGACGCCGCGCCAGAAGGTCAGGAACCCCTCGCGCTGGGCCATCGCCTCGGCCATGACCGCCGGCCGGTACTCGACCAGCGCCACCAGCTCCTCCAGCTCGCGGCGGGTCGTCACCCCGGGTATGGCGTTGCCCTGGTTGGGCGCGATCTTGGCGGGCAGGGCGTCGGCCGGAAGATAAGGGGCGAGGTCGATGTCCTTCCAGGTCAGGCCGGGCGCCCCGTCGGCCGCCGGGGCGGTCGCCTGGACGAACTCGCCCAGGAAGCCGACCGAATAGAATTGCGGCGACCACGCGCGGCGCGGATAGGTGACGGTCGGCGTGGCCTGCCAGTTCGCCGCCAGGTCGGCCGAGGGAAACTTGTTCGCGGGCCACAGCAATTCGCCCGGCGCGGTCGGCGTGGGCGACGCCGACGCGCCGATCGGCCGCAGGAAACCGCCGGGACCGCCGGCGCTGCCGCTGCCGGCCATGCCGTCCATCCCGTCCATGCCATCCATACCGTCCATGCCATCGGCCGGCCCAATCGCGTTCGTCATCGTCCCCTCCCTAGCATTGCTTGATCCGCAACAGCAGGGGCCGCCTAGTCCGGCAACCCGGCCTTGCGGAGATGCGCGAATACGCGTTCCCGTACTTCGGGATCGCGGAATGGCGCGCGCGTTTTCTCATAGTCGGCCACGGTGAACGTGGGTTCCTGCCGCAGCAGGGTCTGCGCGACTTCGCGCGCCTCGTCCATCCGGTCGAGCGCCGCCAGGGCGGCCACCAGCAGGCGCAGGTTCGAGGTGTAGAGCGGATTCTCGCTGGCCGACATGCGCCCCCATTTGACGGCTTCCTCGTAGGTGCCGTTCACGTAGTGCGCCATGCCGAGGAACATGTAGTAGTTGAAAAGGCTCTGGTCGAACGGCGACAGCCACAGCCCGTGCTCGGCGTGGCGCACCGCCTGCTCGCCGCGGCCGACATAGGAAAGCGTGGCGCTGGACAGGATCCAGGCCAGCGAGCTGTTCGGACAGGCGGCGAGCGCGCGCTCGAAATAGACCAGCGCGCTGTCGCAGTCGTGGAACAGGAACGACTTCAGGTGGCCGTAGGTCGCCAGCGCCAGCGCGTTCTGGCGGTCCAGCTCGATCGCGCGCGCGGCCAGCTCGGCGGCGGCGGCCGCATCCTTCTCGACATTCTCCGACCAGCCCTGGCCGATGTTCAGGCTATACCAGCGCGCCGCCCAGGCCGCGGCCATCGCGAAGTTGCGGTCCTCCGACATCGCGCGCTCCAGGTACTCGCGCGCCTTGCGGAAGGTCCGTGAATCGAGGCTGTGGATGATCGCGAGCGCGCGCAGCGTGTAGTCGTAGGCGGTGAAGCTGTCGGGCCGCTTGCGCAACGCGCCCTCGAGCTCGGCCGCGCGGACATGCGGGGCGATGCCCGACACGATCCGCCGCACGATGCGGTCCTGCACCTCGAACAACTCGCCCAGCGGCACCTCGGTCTGGTCGCCCCAGATATTAGCGCCGCTATGGGCGTCGCAGAGCTGGGTCGACACGCGCACCAGCCGCGTGGAGCGGCGCACGCTGCCCATCAGCACGTAGCGGACGCCCAGGGTGCGGCCGACCTGGCGCGGGTCGGGCTCGCGCCCGCGATACATCATGGTCGATGCGCGCGCGATCACCATCAACTCGCGCAGCCCGGCAAGCGAGACGATGATGTCCTCGACGATGCCGTCGGCGAAATAATTGTCGTCGGGATTGCCGCCGAGGTTCTGCAGCGGCAGCACCGCGACGGAGGGCAGGGCGCCCTGGCGCGGGCGCGCGGGCGTCGATGCGACTTGGGTCTCCTCGTCGAGCGCATAGGCGCGCACGGGCTTGGGGAAGTTCTTCAGGTCCAGGTAGCCCAGGTCGCGGGCTTCCGCCCCGATCCGGCCGCGGACCAGGTCATAGACGGCCTCGGACAGGATGATCCCGCCCGGCGTCGCATGTTCCTGCAGCCGCGCGGCCAGGTTCACGCCGTCGCCATAGATGTCGTCGCGCGTGGCGATGATGTCGCCCAGGTGGATGGCGATCCGCAGCACGATCGACCCGGCCTGGGCGTCGCCGGCCGGCAACGCGGCCGATTTCTGCACTGCGCGCGCCCATTCCACCGCGTGCAGCGCGCTGGAGAACTCCACCAGCACGCCGTCGCCGGTCGATTTCACGATCGTGCCGCGATGGCGTTGGGCAAGGGGGCGCAGGACGTCGTTCAGCAGCGCCATCCACTGCTTGTGGGTGCGCGCCTCCTCCTCGGCCATCAGGATCGAATAGCCGACGATATCGACAAAGGCGATCGCCGCGAGGCGGCGGTCCTCGCGCAGCGCTATCGTGCTGTCGTCGCCATTGTTCGGGCCGCCCGGCATGCGATCCGCCCGCCCCAGTCCGTATTGATTGTCGGCGCGGCGATGTTTCCACTATGCTGCTGGCGAGGCAAGGCAATTCGGGCCGCAAGAACCAGGTCGCGAGGGCAGGATGAGCGCAGCCGCGTACTCGGCGCCGGCATCCCCAGCCGGCAAGGGCCAAATCCGGCAATATGTCGTGCTCAAGGCAACCCCGGATTTGCTCAAGATCTACGATTCGGGCGCATTCGACGAAATTCGGAACTATCTCGTCCGCGCGATCGGCATCGGCCAGATCGATGCCGCCTTCAAGCAGGATGCGATCCGAGTCGCCGTGCTGCCGTCACGCAAGTGGAAGCTCTGGCGCTCGGGGCTGGCGCCGGAACTGCCGCCGGTCGATGGCCTCATCGTCGTGCTGACCTTCGCCAGCGACGAGGTCCGCGCGCAGTTCCACGCCCTGGTCGGAATGGCGCCGCCCAAGGCGATCGTCAATATCGGCGCCGACCTCGCCTTCGCGCCGACGCAGTTCTGGTGCCCGGGCGAGGGCGGGCAGTCCCTGTTCGCGACCCGCGCGGAGGCGGAGCTCTTGATGCACGCCGCCTACCTGAAGAAGAAGGGGCGGCGGGGCCAGGGCGTCAACGTCATCGTGGTCGACCAGGGATTCGACGAATCGCTCGTGCCGAACTTCGGCGGCCGCTGGCACAACGCGCCGCCGCCGCCCCAGGGCTGGGGCAGCGAGCACGGCAACCGCATCCTGCGCAACATCCGCAGCATCGCGCCCGACGCAACCTTCTGGGACCTGCCGCTGATCCCCACGGCTATCACCGACATTCCGCAGTTCGTGTCGGATGCGCAGGCGTCGTTCGAGACCGTGCGCCACGACATCGCGCGCCTGCGCCGGCAACACCAGGTTCGCGGGCCGTGGGTGATGGTCAATGCCTGGGGCATCTTCGACCGCAGATCGGAGACGCCCACGCACCGCTACACGGACAATCTCCACCACCCCTTCAACGACGAGGTGGCGCGGTTCGACGCTGCCGGCGTCGACGTGATCTTCGCGGCCGGGAATTGCGGCCAGTTCTGCCCGCATCCGCGCTGCGGCAATGGCGATCGCGGGCCGGGCAACTCCATCCTGGGCGCCAACGCGCATCCCCAGGTGTTGACCGTGGGCGCGGTCACGAACGATTGCCTGTGGCTGGGATATTCCTCGCAGGGGCCGGGTCCGGGCGACCTGTCGCCGGACAAGCCTGACCTCTGCGCGCCGAGCCAGTTTGCCGAGATCGCCGACGCGCGAGCGGGCAATACCGGCACGTCGACCGCCAGCGCGCTGGCGGCGGGCGTCGTGGCCGCGATGCGGTCGAAATGGAATGCGGCCGCGATCGCGCCCGCGGCGCTCCGGTCGATCCTGCGCGACAATCCGCGGGCGATCGACGGCATCGCGCTGCCGGACCATCGTTTCGGTCACGGCATTCTCGATGCCCGCAAGGCCTACCGCGCCGCGCGGGCGCGGCATCCTTGAGGCGGGCGGGACGGGCGCGGCTTAGCTGTCCTTGCCCTGGTAGATCTTGATTACCTGGTCCAGCAGCTTCATGGCGTCGTCGCGCGAGCGCTGGAAGCTGTTGCGGCCGATGATCGACCCGTTGCCGCCGCCGTCGCGGATCGCCTTGGCGTCGTCGAACACCGAGTTCTCGCCCTTGGCCTCGCCGCCCGAGAACACCACGATGCGCTTGCCGCCGAACAGCGACTGCACCACGTGCTCCACGCGCTTGGCCTGGGTCGAGATGTCGATCTTGCGGTCCTCGTAGACCTTCTTGGCCTCGGCGAGTTCCAGATGCGCCGAGGGGAGCTTGACCTTGATGATATGCGCGCCCATCAGCGCCGCCATGTGCGCGGCATAGGCGACGATGTCCATCGCCGTCTCGCCCTGCTTCGACAGGTTGCCGCCGCGCGGATAGGACCACACGACCGCCGCTAGGCCATGAGACTTGGCCTCGGCGATCAGTTCGCGCAGGTCATTCATCATGTCGTACTGCGCGTCCGACGCCGGGTAGATCGTGTAGCCCACGGCCGCGCAGCCCAGGCGCAGCGCGTCCTTGACCGAGCCGTAGATCGTCTGCGCCGCCGCTTCCTTGACCCGGGACAGCGAGTTGCCGCTGTTGACCTTCAGGATCAGCGGGATCTGCCCGGCGAAGCTGTCGGCGCCGGTTTCCAGCATGCCGAGGGGGGCGGCGAAGGCATTCAGCCCCGCGTCGATCGCGAGCTGGAAATGGTAGTGCGGGTCATAGGCCGGCGGGTTGGGCGCGAAGCTGCGCGCCGGCCCGTGCTCGAAGCCCTGGTCGACCGGCAGGATCACCATGCGGCCGGAGCCGCCCAGCCGCCCGGTCATCAGCATGCGGGCAAGGTTCGCCTTGGTGCCGGGGTTGTCGCTTTCGTAGTGGGACAGGATCTCGCGGACTTTCCTTGTGGTCTTCATGGGGGCGT
Source organism: Alphaproteobacteria bacterium (assembly GCA_020846275.1). Lineage (GTDB taxonomy): Bacteria > Pseudomonadota > Alphaproteobacteria > JAEULC01 > JAEULC01 > JAEULC01. The sequence continues at coordinate 16,358 of JADLEG010000024.1, read as the reverse complement.
TTCACTCTCGATTGCGGATTGGACGGGCGGGGGTTGCCGGGGTTCATAGCCAAGCCGGGCGTGGTTTTCAACCGCGCGGGGCCAGGATCGCCCATTAGGGTTAACGCTTTGGCCGGATAGCACCCCTGCGGGCCCGCCGGTGGTCGGGCCGGCGAATCGCCGCTAGGGTGCCGGGGTGAGCCCCGCCCTGCGCATGAGCCTGTTCTTCGCCGTGGTGTTCGGGACGGTCGGGGTCCACCTGCCGTTCTGGCCGGTATGGCTGTCCGGCCGGGGCCTCACCCCGACCGACATGGGCCTGGTGATGGCGACCGGGCTTCTGGTCCGTGGATTCACCATGCCCCTGATCGGCAGCCTGTCGGACCGCGCACCCGACCGGCGCATCGTGCTGGTGATCGCCACCGTGGTGGCGTTCCTGGCCGGCGTGCTGTTCCATTTCGCGCGCACCATCGGCGATTTCATGCTCGCCACGGCGGTGATGACGGTTGGATTCGGCGCGGTCGGGCCGCTGGCCGAGAACCAGGCCATGCTGCTGGCGACGGCGCGGGTGTTCGAATACGGCCGGGTCCGCGCGCTGGGCTCGATGGGCTTCGTCGTCTGCACGGTCGGCGCGGGCTACATCCTGGCCGGGCGCAGCTCGGAAACCGTGCTGGCCATGGTGCTGGCGATGGTGACGGTGATGATCGCCTTCAGCCTCGCCCTGCCGGCAGCACCCCCCGGGCCGCCGGCCGCGCGGCGCGGCGAGATCGGCCCGCTGCTGCGCCAGCGCACGATCCTGTGGCTGCTGGCGGCGGTGACCTTGATCCAATGCAGCCATGCGGTCTTCTACGCGTTCGGCACGCTCGAGATGCGCCGGCTGGGCGTCAGCGACGGCGCGATCGGCGTATTGTGGGCGGTCAGCGTGCTGGCGGAGATCGTGCTGTTCTGGCGCGGCCAGAGCCTGCTGCGGTGGGTCGACCCCATCGCGCTCTTGGCCATCGCCGGCGTCGGCGGGGTGCTGCGCTGGTGCCTGATGGCGGTGGTGTCGTCGATCCCGGCGCTGGCCGCGGTGCAGATCCTGCACGCCGCCACCTTCGGCTGCTGCCATCTCAGCATGATGATCATCCTGGCCCGCGCGGTGCCGGTCAGCCATTCCGCGACCGCCCAGGGCCTGTTCGCCTCGGGCTCCTATGCCTTCGGGATGGGGGCGGCGATGGCGATGTCCGGATGGCTCTATGCCACGGTCGGCGCGGGCGGCTTCTACTGCATGGCGGTCATGGCGGCGTTCGGGATCGGCGCCGGCCTGATGGTCGGCCGGAGCTGGGACGGCGGGCAGCTCGATCTCGCGCGCTGACGGCGCCGCGGCCTATACTGCGCGCCGGGGAGGAACGACGCTTCGATGCACGATCTGGTCATTCGCGACGCGCTGATCTGCGACGGCAGCGGCGCCAAGGCCAGGCCGGCCTCGCTTGGCGTGAGCGCGGGACGGATCGCGGCCCTGGGCGACGACGTGGGGCCGGGGCGCGAGGCGATCGACGCGCGCGGCCTCGCGCTTGCGCCGGGCATCATCGACGTGCACACGCATTTCGACGCGCAGATCACCTGGGACCGCTGGCTGAGCCCGTCCTCCTCGCTCGGCGTCACCACCGCGGTGATCGGCAATTGCGGCTTCACCATCGCGCCCTGCAAGCCCGAGCATCGCGAGCTCACCATGCGCAACCTGACCCATGTCGAAGGCATGTCGCTCGACGTGCTGCGGCGCGGAGTCGACTGGCGGTTCGAGACCTTTCCCGAATATCTGTCGCTGGTCGAAAAGCGGGGTGTCGGCATCAACGTCGCGGCCTTCGTCGGCCATTCCTCGATCCGCACCTACGTGATGGGCGAGGCGGCGCACAAACGGGCGGCGACGCCGGAGGAGGTCGCGCGCATGCGCGCGCTGGTGGTCGAGGCGATGGGCGCCGGAGCGGTCGGCTTCGCCACCTCGACGGCCGACCAGCACAACGGCGAGGCCGGCATCCCGATGCCCTCGCGCCTGGCCGACCCGGGCGAGCTGCGGGCGCTGGTCGCCGCGCTGGGCGAGGGCCCCGCGGGCGTCTTCATGCTGACCAAGGGCAGCGCGACGACAATCCCCTTCCTGGAGGAACTGGCGGCCGAGTCCGGCCGGCCGGTCGTGGTGGCGGCGCTGCTGCACAACAGCACCAATCCGCAGGTGACGTTCGACGACCTGCGCGACATCCAGGCGGCGCAGGGCCGCGGTCGGCGTCTGTGGGGCCAGGTCTCGCCGTGCCCGCTGACCAACGAATTCACGCTGAAGTCGCCCTACCCGTTCGAGGGGCTCAAGGCCTGGCGCCCGGCGATGGAAGCGCCCGAAGCGAAGCTGCCGGGCATCTACAGCGACCCCGGCTTCCGCCAGGCGGTGCGCGACGAGCTGAAGCAGCCGGCCAAGGTGCGGCTGTTCAACGGCGAATGGGGCAAGCTGAACCTGCTCGAGGTCAAGGACCCGAAGCATCGCGCGCTGGAGGGCCGCTCGGTCGGCGAGCTGGCGGCGAAGGCGGGCCGAGATCCGCTCGACTTCATGCTCGACCTGGCGCTGGAGGAGGACCTCGACACGATCTTCACCGCCGTGCTGCTGAACTCCGACGAGGAGGCGGTCGGGCGCATGCTGCAGCACCCCTTCGCCAACATCGCGCTCAGCGATGCCGGCGCACATCTGACCTTCTTCTGCGACGCCGGCTTCGGGCTGCATCTCCTTGGCCATTGGGTGCGCGAGCGCGGCACGCTCAGCCTCGAACAGGCGGTGCATCACCTGACGGGGCGCCCGGCCTCGATCTTCGGCATCGCCGATCGCGGCATGCTCGAGCCCGGCAACGCCGCCGACCTGCTGCTGTTCGACCCGGCCACGGTCGACCGCGGCGCGAAGCGGCGGGTGCACGACCTGCCGGGCGGCGCGCCGCGCCTGACCACGCCGGCAATCGGCGTCCATGGCGTCTGGGTCAACGGCACCCGCATCGTCGCCGAGGACGGCGCGCTGATCGCCGACGCGGCGCTCGACGGCCGCGTGCTGCGGAAGTTCGCGTAGCCAATTTCGATGGATTCCGATGGCTAAGGTTGTACTGACATCAAATCCAGAATCGATCTACGACGATCTTCCAGAGAAGCGATACCACTTCCCGCGTCCATACTTGCGGGCGGTCGAAGAGGCCCGGGGTGATTGGGCGATATACTACGAATCGGGGCGATCAGGTGGTCGGCGAGCCTATTTTGCAGTTGCGCAGATCGTTGATGTTCAGCCTGACCCGCAGCGTGAAGGTCTCTACTACGCCTTCGTTGGAGGCTACCTCGATTTCCAAAATATGGTTCCTGTGCGCAATGAAACCTCATACTACGAAAGTGCCCTGCAGGCTGACGATGGTGAGTTGAATCGGGGCACCATACAGCGAGCAGTACGGAGGATCCCGGACGGCGAGTTTGAATTGATAGTTCAGTCAGGATTTGCACAGGTTGTTGGCCTTGGCGAGCAACCGAGCCGCGTGCCGAGCAATGTGGCGCAGGACGAACCAGCGATTTTTCAGCGACCCATCGTTGAGCAAGTCGTACGAAGGCCCTTCAGAGACACGGCTTTCAAAGCGGCAGTTAGGACTGCCTATCAAGCCACTTGTGCGATGACTGGACTGAAAATGATCAACGGGGGTGGGCGCTCGGAAGCGGAAGCCGCTCACATTCGCCCAGTTCAAGATTCGGGCCCCGATTCGGTGCGCAATGGAATCGCGTTGTCTGGTACCGTGCATTGGATGTTTGATCGAGGTTTAGTTTCGATCGGAGACGACTACACGATATTGCGTGCTCAGAAGGGTATTCCAGAGGCAATGCAACAGCTCTTCAATCGCTCGGGAAGGCTGCTTCTACCGGAGGCGACGACGCTTCGACCGCATCCCCAGTTCCTCCAATATCACCGAGAGCGCGTCTTCAAGGGATAGTCGACCTATGATCCTCGAAGCTGCCGTCTTGAACGTGAAGCAAGGCCAAGGTGCCGCCTTCGAGCGGGCGATGGCGGAGGCGCGGCCCTTGATCGCGGCGACGCCCGGCTTCAAGGGGATCGAGGTGCGGCCGTGCCTGGAGACGCCCGGCCGCTACCTGCTGCTGGTCTGGTGGGAGAAGCTGGAGGACCACACGGTCGGCTTCCGCCAATCCGACCGCTATCGGGAATGGCGCGAGCGCCTGCATCATTTCTACGAACCGTTCCCGCTGGTCGAGCACTACGCCGACCCGATCGGCTCTTCCGCATGAAAGAAACGACGCTTGCGATGTCGGTCTGGCGGGGCGATGCCGCGGGCGGCGCGTTCCGCGACTATCGCGTGCCGGCGCGCCCCGGCCAGACCGTGCTGGACGTCGTCACCTGGATTCAGCGACACATCGATCCGGGCCTGTCCTACCGCTATGCCTGCCGCGTGGGCATGTGCGGGACCTGCGCCATGACCGTCAACGGCAAGCCGCGCTGGACCTGTCGCACGCTGGTGGGGACGGTGGCGCCTGACCTGCGGCTGAGCGTGGCGCCGCTCGCCAACCTGCCGGTGGTCAAGGACCTGGCCTGCGACATGACGCAGTTCTTCGACAAGTGGCGGCGCGCGGAGGGAAGGTTCCAGGCCGCGCCCGGCTCGGCAGCGGATTTCGCCGTCGTGCCGCCGGAGAGCGCGGCGCGCCAGGCGGCGGATGCGGGCATCGAGTGCATCGGCTGCGCCGTCTGCTACGCAGCCTGCGACGTCGTTTCGTGGAACCCCGCGTATCTCGGCCCCGCCGCGCTCAATCGCGCCTGGACCCTGGTCAACGACGTGCGCGACGGGGCGCAAGCGGCGCGGCTGGCGGCGGTGGCGGGCGACGCGGGCTGCCATGCCTGCCACAGCCACCAGTCCTGCCGCGAGCATTGCCCGAAGCAGCTCAACCCGACCGCTGCCATCGCCGGGCTGAAGCGCCTGGCGACCCTGGCCGCGCTGAAGGGCGAGATATGAGCCGGGCGCGCGCCGAGGCCCTGCTATGGCTTGCTCAGCGCGCCAGCGCGGCCGTGCTGGGCGTGTGGGTGCCCATCCACCTGGTGACGATCGTGGCTGCTGTGCGCGGCGGGTTGAGCGCGACGGAAATCCTGGAGCGCACGCAGGGCAGCGCTGCCTGGGCGGTCTACTACGCCGTGTTCGTGCTGGCGGTTTCCATCCATGCGCCGATCGGCCTGCGCACGGTCGCGCGCGAGACGCTGGGTTGGCGCGGCCCCGGGCTGGAGCTTGCCACCCTGGCTGCAGGCGTGGCGCTGGCGCTGTTCGGCTGGCGCGCCGTCGCCGGGCTGGTGATGGCGTGACCGCCGGGGCCGCCCGCACCGGCCGCTGGCCCGCGCGCGGCCATGCCGGGTTCTGGGCCTTCGTCGTCCACCGCATCTCGGGCGTTGCGCTGGCGCTGTTCCTGCCCGCGCATTTCTGGGCGCTCAGCCAGGCGATCCGGGGCGAAGCGGCGCTGGACGGCTTCCTGCGCTGGACGGACCGGCCGCTGGTGAAGGCGGCGGAATGGGTGCTCGTCGTCCTTTTGGCCGCGCACCTCGCCGGCGGGCTGCGCCTGCTCGCCATCGAGTTCCTGCCCTGGTACGACGCACAGAAGACGTTCGTCGCGCTTGGCGCGGGGTTCGCATTGCTCGTCGGGCTGGCCATGGCGCTGAACCTGGCCGGATGAGCGCGGCCATGACCCAGGCATGCGTCATGCCAGGCCATGACGAAACAAGAGACGTCCCATCCCGGTGATCCCCCTGACCGATCTCGTCATCGCGCTGGCCGCGCTGCTGGGCGCCTTCGTGTCGGGCCTATCGGGGTTCGCCTTCGGGCTGATCGTGCTGGGAATCTGGCTGCACGTGCTGCCGCCGACGGTGACCGGTCCGCTGGTGCTGATCTGCGGCGGGTTCACGACCTCGATGTCGCTCGTGGCCGTGTGGCCGGCAATCCGCCTCTCGCGCATCCTGCCGATGATCCTCGGCGGATTCCTGGGCATACCGGCGGGCATCTGGCTGCTGACCCAGCTCGATCCCTCGGTGCTGCGCCGGTCGATCGGCATCTTCATGATCGCCTATTCGCTGTTCATGCTGCTGTCGCCGCGGCTGGTGCTGCGCCATGCCGGCCACGCGGCCGATGCGGCGATCGGCTTCGTCGGCGGCGCCATGAGCGGATCCGTCGGCCTGTCCGGCGCGGTGCCCACGGCCTGGAGCATGCTGCGCGGCTGGCGCCCGGACGAGGCGCGCGCGGTCTACCAGCCCTTCAACCTGCCGATCCTCGCGGCAAGCCTGGCGGGCCAGTTCGCGACCGGGGTGCTGGATTGGCGGCACGTCTACTACGCCGCGATCTGCCTGCCCATGCTGCCGCTCGGCGTATGGCTGGGCGTGCGCGCCTATCGCCGCCTGAACCCGGCCTGGTTCCGGCGCATCGTGCTGTTCTTGCTGCTTGCCTCCGGTGCGACGTTGATGGTTTAACGGCCGTCCGGAGGAAAACATGCCGCATACCACCTACATGGCCGAGCGGATGGGCACGGCCGCGATCGAGCCGCAGGCCGCGGTCGAGGCCGGCAGCTTCGCGTCGCTGACCTTCACCTACACGGCCGGTTTCTTCGGCATCGACGACACCGGCAGCATCAAGATCGTCTTCCGTTTCGCCAGCGACATGGGCCGACCGCAATTCTCCGACCCCAAGGCGCCGGGCTACACGACGGTCGAGGCGTCGAACGGCGCGGTGCTGGAGGTCTCCTACGACAGCAAGCGCAACATCCGGCCCTGGGACAAGAACGTCTTCATCCGGGTCATGCGCGGCTTCATGCGCGAAGGCGACCGTATCACCGTGCGGTTCGGCGACCGCCGCCAGGGATCGCCCGGCATCCGCATGCAGACCATGGCGGAACCGAGCTTCGAGTTCCGCGTGCTTGCGGACCCCTTCGCGACTTACAACTACTGCGAGCTGCCGGCGCAGCCCTCCGTCGCCGTGGTCCCGGGCCCGCCCGTGCATTGGGTTGCGATCCTGCCGACGTCGCGGCTGGCCGGTCAGCCCTTTCGCCTGGGGCTCAAGGCCGAGGACAAGTGGGGCAACCCGAGCGACCGCGTCGACCAGGTCCTGCGGCTGGAGGCGAATCTCCCGGTCGAGGGGCTGCCCGAGGCCGTGCGGTTCCCGCCCGGGCAGAAATCGGCGGCGATCGACGGGCTGACCGTCGGCGCCCCCGGCGATCTTGTCATCTCGCTCAAGGACGAGGCCGGCAAGCTGCTGGCCGAATCGAACCCGCTGCGCATCGTCGAGCGCGCGGAGCTGCTGCCCTACTGGGGCGACCTGCACGGGCAGTCGGAGGAGACGATCGGCACCAACTCGGCCGAGGACTACTTCGCCTTCGCCCGCGACGTCGGCTTCCTCGACGTCATGAGCCACCAGGGCAACGATTTCCAGATCACCACGCCGTTCTGGAACCGCCTGAACGAGCTTTCGGCCGCCTACAACCGCGACGGCAGCTTCGTTGCGTTCCCGGGCTTCGAATGGTCCGGCAACACCGGGCTCGGCGGCGACCGCAACGTGATGTACCTGCGCGAGGGGCGGCCGATCCATCGCTCGTCGCATGCGCTGGTCGATGACCTGTCGGACATCGACAGCGACGCCAACACGGCGGAGGACCTGTTCAAGGCGCTGAAGGACGAGGACTGCATCGTCTTCGCGCATATCGGCGGGCGTTACGCCGACATCAAGATGGCGCACGACATCCGGCTCGAGCGGTCGGTCGAGGTGCATTCGGACTGGGGCACGTTCGAATGGCTGCTCCACGATGCGTTGGAGCAGGGCTACCGCGTCGGCATCCTGGCCAACAGCGACGGGCACAAGGGCCGGCCCGGCGCCTCCTATCCCGGCGCGTCGGTGTTCGGCGCCTATGGCGGGCTGAGCTGCATCCTGGCCAAGGAGCTGACGCGCGCCGGCATCGCCGAGGCGCTGCGCCGGCGCCATCACTACGCCACCACGGGCTGCCGCATGTTCCTGGACGTGCGCGCGCGGTTCCAGGGCCCGGCCGAGCGGTTCGACGACGACCCGCAGCTCGGGCCCACGCGCCGCTACGCCGCGACCACCGCGATGATGGGCGACATCCTGCGTGTCGACGGCAGCATCGTCACCCTCTCGGTCGACGCCGTGGGCTCGGCGCCGATCGAGCGGATCGAGATTCGCAACCGGCTGGAGACGCTGGAGACGATGCGGCCCTACGACCGCGCGTCGCTCGGACGTCGCATCCGCGTGATCTGGGAGGGTTCGGAATACCGCGGGCGCGGACGGCAGACGATCTGGGACGGGTCGGCGCGGCTGATCGGTAACGGCATTGCCGCCGTCAGGCCGATCAACTTCCACAATCTCGACAAGGCGCTGGTGTGCCACGACGCCACCCACCTGTCCTGGCAGGCGCTGACCACCGGCGGGTTCGGCGGCTTCGATGCCTGGCTGGAGCATCCGACCGACGGCACGCTGCGCATCGACACGCCGCTGGTGAAGACCGAGATCCCGATCGCCTCGATCGGGCTCGACGACCAGGTTTTCGCCAATGGCGGCATCAAGCGGCAGATCCGCGTGTTCCGCCTGCCCGACGAGAACCCGCACCGCCACATCAGGCTGGAGCGCCGCATCCGCCTCAACCCCGGCGTCGACAACGCGCTCTATGTATGCCTGACCCAGGAGAACGGCCACCTGGTCTGGTCGAGCCCGATCTACGTGATCGGGTAGCGCAAGGTCAGGTCGCGCTGCGCGCCTGCGGACCCCAGAGATGGCGGCGCCAGCGAAGCGCGACCAGCGCCGTGCAGGCGAGGCCGAATACCCCGTAGATCACCGTGGTTGCCGGGTAGCCGAATTCCTTGATCAACGGGCCGGCGGCGAGCAGCCCGAGCGGCAGGCCATAGACCGCCAGCATCCGCAGGCCCATGACCCGGCCGCGCAGCAGCGGATCGGTTCCGCGCAACATCAGCACGGCGAGCGGAACGAGACATAGGCTTTGCACGAAGCCCGCCACCGCGAGCATCAGGACGCCCGTCCACAGGCTGCCGGTTGCGGCGAAGGCGATCAGCGCGACATACCAGCAGGCGCAGAACGCGATCATCATCGGCGCCGGCCGCAGGCCGTGGCCGAAGCGGCTGAGCAGCATGGAGCCGATCAGCGCGCCGCCGGCGAAGCCCGCCACCAGGTAGCCCAGCCCCGTCTGGTCGGTGCGATAGATCTCGCTGGCGGCATAGGGCAGCAGGCCGTTGGTGATCGGAAACGCCGTCAGGTTGACGAGAAACGCGATCCCCAGCGAGGCCTGCAGCTCGGGCGTGTTCCAGACATAGGTGGTGGCGCGCAGAAGGTCCTGCCAGGGCGACGGCCGGGGCCGCGCCGCGTCCTCCGGCGACGGGGAACGGACGGCGCGGCCGGCGATTCCCAGGGACAGCAGGAAGCTGCCCGCATAGAACGCGGAGATCACGAGGTAGGCCTGGCCCATGCCCAGGGTGGCGAAGAGTCCCGCGCCGGCCAGCGCGCCGGCGATCCGTGCGGAATCGGACGTCGTGCGCGCGATGCTCATCGCGCCCATGAGCTGCTGCGGCGGGATCGTCTCGCCCACGAGCGCATTGCGCATGACAAGGTCCGACTGCCGAACCAGGCCCGACAGGGTGGTGACCACGAAGACGTGGATGGGCTGCAGGACGCCGCCGATCGCCAGGCCGGCGATTCCCGCCGCGAGGATGCCGTAATAGAATCGCATGCCGCACAGCAGGTTGCGATGGCCGATGCGGTCGCCGATCGCGCCGAACATGGGCGCGATCAGCGTGCCGACGAACTGCAGCGCGCCGAACAGGGTCAAGAGCAGGACGGATTGCGTTTCGACCAGCACGAACCAGCCGAGGATGAGCGTCTCCATCTCGAACGCCCAGGAAGTCGCGAGGTCGGCCGGCCATTGGAAACGGAAGCTGCGGACACGGAAGGGCGCGAGGGTCGATGGACGCGCGAGGGGCGGGCGCGTGGGATCGGGCGGGGGCACGCCGTCGCGCCTATTCCATCCCGTCCGGACCGGCGCCGCAGACCAGCGCGCAGACGCGCTCGCCCGCCTGCGGCACGTAGGCGCCGGCCATGATCGCCGCCAGCGACGCCGCGCCGCTGAGATCGGCCGCGATGCCCAGCTCCATCCACAGCATCCGCGCCGCCGCGCGCATATCGTCGTCCGTCACCAGCACGACGCGCTCCACCGCCTGGCGCGTGATGTCGAAGTTGATCTCGCCCGTGCGCAGCGCCGCCATGGTCAGGACCGAAGTCGTGATCTTGGGCAGGGTCACGACCTTGCCCGCCTTCAACGCCTCGTGGAGCGTCGGCGCGCCCACCGGCTCGATGCCGACGATGCGGATGGACGGCTTGATCGCCTTGGCAGCGCTGGCGATGCCGGCGATCAACCCGCCGCCGCCGACGGCCACAAGGATCGTGTCGATCGCCGGGTCGTCGCCCAGGATCTCCAGCGACAAGGTTCCCTGGCCGGCGATCACCGCCGGATCCTCGTAGGGATGGAAATAGGCGAGCCCGTCGCGCTTGGCGAGGTCGAGCGCGGCGGCATTGGCCTCGGCGAAATGCTTGCCGCCCACGACCAGCCGGGCGCCGTAGCCCTCGATCTTCTGCGCCTTCAGCGGCGACACGCCCTCGGGCACGAAGATCGTGGCCGGCACGTTCGCCATCCAGCCGGCATAGGCGACCGCGATGCCGTGATTGCCGCCCGAGGCCGTCACGATGCCGCGCGCGATCTGCTTGGCGTCCAGGGTGCCCAGCTTGTTGCTGGCGCCCCGCGCCTTGAACGACCCGGTCGCCTGTAGGGATTCGAGCTTCAGGATCACCGGTCCGCCGCCGGGCAGCGCGGTTTTCAGCGCGGTCGCCGCCATCATCGGCGTGCGGCGCACGCGCCCGGCGATGCGGCGGTGGGCGGCCTGGATATCGGCAAGCGGTATGAGGCGATGCGTCACGGCGGGACCTCGAAGCGCGGGCGGCCACCCTGCCAAAGGCGCGTCGCGATGTCCACTTGGGGCGGCGCGAAGGGAGTTCTTCATCCTTCGAGACGCTCGCTTTCGCTCGCTCCTCAGGATGACGCGATCTTTCTGTTGGCGCATAGGGAACGCGTCATCCTGAGGAGGCCGCGAAGCGGCCGTCTCGAAGGATGAGGAGGGCCGCCCTTCGGCAAGGGCGCAAGACCCTACGCCGCGCCCTTAAGCAGCGACTGGCCGGGCTTGACGCGCGTGAAGGCGACGGGCCGGCGGGCGATCGTGATGACCGCGCCATCGAGCCGCGCCTCGGTGAACGAGGCATCGGCCGGATCGGGTTCCCGCGGGAAATCCTCGCGGTAATGCGCGCCGCAGGAATCGGTGCGCGCCTGCGCCGCGGCGACAATGGCGCGGCTCACCAGCACCAGGCTCTTCAGGTTCAGCCAGTCCTGCCACGTCATGCTGTAGGCAAGCGGCGCCGAAGGGACGCCCGTGCGGTCGAGCTGCCGGTCGAGTTCGTCAAGCCTGGCGGCGGCGCGGGCAAGGCCGGTGGCGTCGCGGATGATGCCGGCATCGGTCCACATCGTGTCGTAGAGCGCCTCGCGTACGGATTCCAGGTCGCCGGGCTGGCGTTGCAGGGGTGCGGTGACCGCGGCGACCGCGGCATCCACAGCCGCCATGTCCGGTTCGCGGCGCGCGCCGGCGCCGCGCACCCAGCGCGCCATCGCCGCGCCGGCGATGCCGCCGAACACCGTCGAGTTGGCGACGCCGTTGCCGCCCAGGCGGTTGGCACCGTGCACGCCGCCCGTGTCCTCGCCCGCGGCGAACAATCCTTCCAGCGTCGTGGCGCAGTCCAGGCCGAAGCGCAGGCCGCCCATCATGTAGTGCGCGGTCGGCGTCACCTCGACCAGTCCGCCCACAAGGTCGAAGCCGACATCGGCGCAGCGCTCGACCATGCCCTTGAAGGTCGCGCGCACCATCGCGGGGTCGAGATGCCGCATGGTCAGGAACACGCCGCCGTTGGGCCCGGTGCGGCCCGCGCGCATCTGCTCGAACATCGCACGGCTGACGATGTCGCGCGTCGCGCGCTCCGCCCGCTGGTCGTAGCGCAGCATGAAGCGCTCGCCGGCGCCGTCGACGAGGTGGCCGCCCATGCCGCGCAACCCCTCCTCGATGATCGTGCCGGTAATGCGCGTGTCGGCGCCGGCCATCAGCCCGGTGGGATGGAACTGCACCATCTCCATGTCGCGCAGCGGCAGCCCGGCCTTGAGCGCCATCGCCATGCCGTCGCAGGACTTGTCGCCCGAGGGCGTGTGGTAGCGGTACATGGTCGGCCCGCCGCCCGTGGCCAGCAGCACGGCCTTGGCCTCGACCAGCGTGAAGTCCGCCGTGCGCAGGTCGAGCAGCAGCACGCCGGCGATGGCCTCGCCATCGGCCGACTTGATCAGCGACACGGCGCGATGCTCCTCCAGCCGGCGGATGCCGCGCGCCCATACCTGCTCGGCCAGGCGGTTGACGATCTCGATGCCCGTCAGGTCGCCCTTGTGCACGGTGCGGTCGAAGGTCTGGCCGGCGAAGGCCTTCTGATGCACCGTGCCGTCGGGGTTGCGGTCGAAGAAGCAGCCCCATTCCGATTCCAGCTCGCGGATGCGCTGTTGCGCGGTGACGACGAGCGTCCAGGCAAGCTCCTGGTCGTTCAGCCACTTGCCGCCCTCGATCGTGTCCATGAAATGCCGCTCGGCGGAGTCGGCGGCGGCCAGCGCCACGTTGTAGCCGCCTTGCACCATGCGCGTGCAGCCCGACTTGCCGAGAAGGCCCTTGACCGCGATGGTGATGTCGAGCGCGGGGTCGGTCTTCTGCGCGTGCAGCGCGGCCAGCAACCCGGCACCGCCGGAACCCAGAATGAGGATGTCGGTCGTAATGCGGTTCATGCCGCCTTGCCCGACGCGGCGCGGAAAGCGGCGCTGATCTTCTCGGCCGAGCCCAGCTTGACCACCGCCGCCACCAGTATGTCCAGCACCTTGTCGCGCTCCATCAGCCCGGCGCTGGCCAGCGCCTTCGCGATCGCCGCCGCGCGGTCGCGATCGGCATGGAACAGCACCGCGCCCGGTGCCCTGGCGCTGATCAGCCGTTCGATCGTGAATCCGGTCGGATCGATGCGCAGCATCACCTGCTCGCCGCCGTCCAGCATCACCTGGCAGAATTTCTGGTGCGGTTCGTTGCGATAGGCGATGACCGCCGACACGGCTTCACGCCTTGACGCCGATCGCCGCGAGCGCCGCGGCGCGGCGGTCCTGTGCCGTCTTGTTGACGGTGTCGTAGAGGCTGTTGCCATGCGAATCCATCGCCACCAGCAGCGGCCCGAATCCCTCGACGCGGAACTGCCACAGCGATTCCGGATTGAGATCGTCGAGGTCCACGTCCTCGATCGCCTTGATCCAGGTGGTCTCCAGCGCCGCTGCGCCGCCGATGATCGCGAGATAGGCGCCGCCCAGTTCCTTGAAGGCGGCCAGCGTGCCCGGCCCCATGCCGCCCTTGCCGATGATGATCCGCACGCCCTCGCGCGTCATCAGCGGCCGGGTGAACCGCTCCATCCGCGCGCTGGTGGTGGTGCCGACGCAGACCGCCGCATAGCCCGCGGGGTTCTCGTTCGATCCCGGCACCTTCTTGACGTTGGGCGCGGTGTGGATCACCGCATGGCCCTTCAGGTCCAGCCGCGTGCGCCGGTCCTTGTCGAACATGTGGATCAAGGTCGCGTCGCGGATGCCGAACAGGCGGCCATGCAGCGTGACGGTATCGCCGGCCCTGAGGTCGCGCGCCTCGGCCTCGGTGATGGGCGGGGTCAGGTCGTGGTGGACGCTCACGTCCCGATCTCCACGCCACCCGGCGTGAAGGTCGCGCTGGCGCGGCGCGCCGAGTGGCACTGGATGTTCACGGCGACCGGATTCATCGTGATGTGGGTCGCCGCGATTTCCACGTGCACGGCGAAGGCGGTGGAATCGCCGCCCAGGCCCTGCGGGCCGATGCCCAGCGCGTTCACGGCCTGCGACAGCTCGGCTTCCAGCTTTGCGCCCGCGGGGTCGGCGCAATGCGTGCCCAGCGCGCGGGTCGCGGCGACCTTGGCGAGATGCACGCAGAGGTCCGAGGTTCCGCCGACTCCGACGCCGACGATCGTCGGCGGGCAGACCTTGCCGCCGGCCTCGATCACGCGGTCGACGACGAAGGCCTTGATCGCGTCGACGCCCTCGGCGGGAATCGCCATCTTCAGGAACGAGCCGTTCTCCGAGCCCGATCCCTTGGGGATCATCTCCAGGCGTAATTCGCGCTTGCGGTCCGAGAAGTCGATGTTGATGACGGGCACCTGCGCGCCGCAGGAGGTCTGCTCGTTCTTGCGCGTGATCGGATGCACGACCGACGAGCGCAAGGGATGCTCGCGCGTCGCGCGCTCGACGCCGCGGCGGATGGCGGCCTTCAGCGCCGCGCCGTCGACCTCCACGTCGCGGCCGATCGTCACGTTGTAGATCGGTATGCCGGTGTCCTGGCACAGCAGGTTGTCGTTGCGCTCGGCAACGGCGATGTTCTCGATCATCGTCGCCAGCACGGTCTTGGCCGTGCCGTCGGTCTCGCCGGCGTCGAGGCGCGCGAAACCCCGCTTGATGTCGTCGGGCAGCAGCTTCAGCGCGCGGATGTAGAGCAGCTTTGCTGCTTCCTCTACCGCCCGAGGGTCGATGATCAGCCGGTCGGTGGCCGCGCCGGTCATCGCTGCATGCCCCAGCGCCGGACCGTGCGCGCTTCGAGCGAGCGGAACACCACGCTCTCGACGACCAGCCCGATAACGATCACCGTGAAAAGGCCGGCGAACACGTTCGCGGTCTCGAGCTGGTTGCGGTTCTCGAAGATGAACCAGCCGAGCCCGCCGGAGCGCGACGATACGCCGAACACCAGCTCGGCCGCGATCAGGGTGCGCCAGGAGAAGGCCCAGCCGATCTTGAGCCCCGCCAGGATCGAGGGGAAGGCGGCGGGGATCAGGATCTTCAGCACGTAGGGGATGCCGCGCAGGCCGTAGTTCTGCCCGGCCATCCGCAGCGTCTCGGACACGGCCATGAAGCCGGTGTGGGTGTTGAGCGCCACCGCCCACAGCACGGAATGGATGATCACGAACACCAGGCTGGGGATGCCCAACCCGAACCAGAGCAGGGCCAGCGGCAACAGCGCGATCGCCGGCAGCGGATTGAACATCGCCGTCAGAGTCGACAACAGGTCCGTGCCGATGCGGGTCGATACCGCCAGCGTGGTGAACGCGGCGGCCAGCGCGATGCCCGATGCGTAGCCGATCAGCAGCACGCGAATCGACGTGAAGGTGCGGTCGAACAGCGGGCCGTGAAAGGCCGAATCCCACCAGGCCAGCATCACGTCGTAGAAGGTGGGGAACATCAGTGGGTTGTTCACCCACTGCGCGTAGAGCTGCCAGGCGACGCAGAGCACCACCAGGATGGTGATGCGCCGCACCCAGGTCTGGTTGCTGATCAGCTCCCAGGCCGACAGCGGCCGGACGATCTCGCCGATGACGCCGGCGTCGCTGGGCGAGAGTTCGTACTCGGGGCGCTCGACCGGCGCGTGCTTCGTGTCAGGCATGGTGCGCCACGCGCTCCTCTTCCTCGACACGCTGCGCGAACAGCATGGTGTGGATGCGCCTGTGCAGGGTCTGGAACGCCTGACCGTCCAGGTTCGCCAGGCCGAGGCCGCCGGTGTTGAGCTCGGCGCGGACCTGGCCGGGATGCGGCGTCAGCACCAGGATGCGCGAGCCGACGATGATCGCCTCCTCGATCGAGTGGGTGACGAACAGCACGGTGAAGCGCACGTCGTCCCACAGGCGCAGCAACTCCTCCTGCATCTTGCGCCGGGTCAGCGCGTCGAGCGCGGCGAACGGCTCGTCCATCAATAGGATGTCCGGCTCCATCGCCATCGCGCGGGCGATCGCCACGCGCTGCTTCATGCCGCCCGAAAGCATGTGCGGATAGACGTCGGCGAACTTCGTCAGATTCACCTTGTCGATGTAGCGCTGGGCGCGGTCCACCGCCTCGGCGTGCGAGCAACGGCCGCTGGTGAGCATCGGGAACAGCACGTTCTGCCGCACGGTCTTCCACGGCAGAAGCTGGTCGAACTCCTGGAACACCATCATGCGGTCGGGCCCCGGCCGGTCGACCTGCCGGCCGTTGAGCCGGATCGATCCTTCGACCGGCCGGAGAAAGCCGCCGACGCCCTTCAGCAGGGTCGACTTGCCGCAGCCCGACGGCCCCAGCAGCACGAAGCGGTCGCCGCGATGCACCTGGAAGCCGACGCGATAGGTCGCGGT
>JADLEG010000023.1 GCA_020846275.1 Alphaproteobacteria bacterium | reverse complement strand
GGCGTCCTCATCGCGCTCGACGCCGCAAACTCCATCCACCTCCAAAACGTCACCATCGCCCAGCTCGCCGCTTCCCAGTTCATCTTCGGATAGCCCAGGCGCTCACCAGCGGGGGCCGCAACCCGGAACCCGCCCGGCAGGGAATGCGTGTTGGCGACGGGTGCGCTCCGCCACCGTCGCCGGACCCAGGCGGTGCACCCCTGGCGGCCGTGGCATCGGCCACCCATATCCCCATTCGAGCCGACAATGGAAGTGCGTCTGCTCCGTCGGGCAGAACCGGCTTGGCCGCCAAGCCGGGGTTGCCCTATGATACTCATGGCGTAGAGTGTGGATCCTGGCACGAAACGTGAATGGCGGCACGCGCGTGGGCAAGGAAATGGCCTGGATGAGCGGAGCCCGGATGAGCGGAACCGACCGGCGCGACGACGGCACCGGCACGCCCACGGGCGTGGTCGTGAAGGCCAAGCCGAAGACCAAGAAGCCGTCGATGTACAAGGTTCTGATGTTGAACGACGACTACACGCCGATGGAGTTCGTCGTCCACATCCTGGAGCGGTTCTTCCATAAGTCGCGGGAGGAAGCGACGCGAATCATGCTGCACGTACACCGCAGGGGGGTCGGGGTGTGCGGCGTGTATACCTACGAGGTGGCGGAGACCAAGGTGACGCAGGTGATGGATTTCGCCCGCAGGCACCAGCATCCGCTTCAATGCACGATGGAAAAGGAATAGGCGCCCTTGCTGTCCCGGAACCTCGAGCAGACCCTGCACCGCGCCCTGGCCCACGCCAACAAGCGCAACCACGAGTACGGCACGCTGGAGCATTTGCTGCTGGCGTTGACCGAGGACCAGGACGCGATCGCCGTCCTGCGCGCCTGCGGCGTCGACATCGACCGGCTGAAGCGCGAACTTATCGGCTATCTCGACGGCGAGTTGCAAAGCCTGGTGACGAACGGGGCGGAAGACGCCAAGCCGACCGCCAGCTTCCAGCGCGTGCTGCAGCGCGCGATCGTCCATGTCCAGTCCAGCGGCCGCGAGGAAGTGACCGGCGCCAACGTGCTGGTCGCGATGTTCGCCGAGCGCGAATCGCACGCCGTCTATTTCCTGCAGGGCCAGGACATGTCGCGGCTCGACGCCGTCAACTACATCTCGCACGGCATCGCCAAGGTGCCCGGCCGCACCGAGCAGCGCCGGGTGCGGGGCGGCGAGGAGGAAGAAAAGACCGAGCGCGGCAAGAAGGGCCACGAGGCGCTGGATGCCTATTGCGTCAACCTGAACAAGAAGGCCCAGGGCGGCAAGATCGACCCGCTGATCGGCCGCCAGGCCGAGGTCGACCGCACGATCCAGATCCTGTGCCGCCGGTCCAAGAACAACCCGCTCTACGTGGGCGAGCCCGGCGTCGGCAAGACCGCGATCGCCGAGGGGCTGGCGCGGCGCATCGTCAAGGGCGAGGTGCCCGAGGTGCTGAAGGATTCGACCATCTTCGCCCTCGACATGGGGGCGCTGCTCGCCGGCACGCGCTATCGCGGCGATTTCGAGGAGCGGCTGAAGACCGTCCTGTCCGAGCTGGAGAACACGCCCGGCTCGATCCTGTTCATCGACGAGATCCACACGGTGATCGGCGCCGGCGCCACTTCGGGCGGGGCGATGGACGCTTCCAACCTGCTGAAGCCGGCGCTCGCCAGCGGCAACCTGCGCTGCATCGGCTCGACCACCTACAAGGAATACCGCAACTACTTCGAGAAGGACCGCGCGCTGGTCCGCCGCTTCCAGAAGATCGACGTCAACGAGCCGTCGGTCGAGGACGCGGTCAAGATCCTGCGCGGCCTGAAGCCCTACTACGAGAGCCACCACCGCGTGCGCTACACCAGCGAGGCGATCCGCGCCGCGGTCGAGCTGGCGTCGCGCTACATCAACGACCGCAAGTTGCCCGACAAGGCGATCGACGTGATCGACGAGGTGGGCGCGGCGCAGATGCTGTTGCCCGCCTCGAAGCGCAAGAAGACGATCACGGTCAAGGATATCGAGGCGGTGGTGTCGACCATCGCGCGCATCCCGCCCAAGAGCGTATCGCACGACGACAAGGAGGTGCTGCGCACCCTCGAGCGCGACATCAAGGCGATGGTCTATGGCCAGGACCAGGCGATCGAGGCCCTGTCCAGCGCGATCAAGCTCGCCCGGGCGGGCTTGCGCGAGCCCGAGAAGCCGATCGGCAGCTACCTGTTCACCGGCCCCACCGGCGTCGGCAAGACCGAGGTCGCGCGACAGCTCGCCAAGACCATGGCGATCGAGCTGATCCGCTTCGACATGTCGGAATACATGGAGCGGCACTCGGTCTCGCGCCTGATCGGCGCGCCGCCGGGCTATGTCGGCTTCGACCAGGGCGGTCTCTTGACCGACCAGGTCGACCAGCATCCGCATTGCGTGCTGCTGCTGGACGAGATCGAGAAGGCGCATCCCGACCTGTTCAACATCCTGTTGCAGGTGATGGACCACGGCAAGCTGACAGACCACAACGGCAAGACGGTCGATTTCCGCAACGTCATCCTGATCATGACCACCAACGCCGGCGCCGCCGACCTGGCCAAGGCCCCGATCGGCTTCGAACGCTCGGAGCGCGTGGGCGACGACCAGGAGGCGATCACCCGCATGTTCACGCCGGAATTCCGCAACCGGCTGGACGCGATCATCTCGTTCAAGAGCCTGACGCCCGAGATCATCAGCCGCGTGGTCGACAAGTTCGTCATGCAGCTCGAGCACCAGCTCGGCGACCGCCAAGTGACGATCGAGCTGAGCGATGCCGCGCGCGGCTGGTTGGCGGAAAAGGGCTACGACCGCCAGTTCGGCGCCCGCCCGCTGTCGCGCGTGATCCAGGAGAACATCAAGAAGCCGCTGGCCGAGGAACTGCTGTTCGGGCGCTTGAGCAGCGGCGGCACGGTCCGGGTCGACCTTGTGGACGGTAAGCTATCGTTCAGCTACCCGACGCCGGCCTTGCCGCCCAAGCGGGCCGAGGGCGCGGGCGAGGATCCCGACACTGGGCCGGACAGCGGTCCCGAGCATCCGCCGGAAGGCCCGCAGGACGGGTCGGACGGCGGCCAGAAGGTGCCCGAGACGGTGCCGTAGGGCGCGGCACGCTCCTGCTCGGACGCCCGCCCGTTAGGAATCTCGATGCAGGACGCTTGGATCGTCGAAATTGCCGAAGCCGACAAGCGAATCGGCCGCGGTCTCTTTCATTTTAGTCAGTTGCCCGCCTGTGGCGACCGGGTCTCCATTCCGAACGACCGCGGAACACTCGACATTCTTGGCGTGATCCAGGTCGAGTACGCCCCGGTTCCCGCCGAGCCGCTTTCCAACGCCATGCCACGCACGGAGCCGGTGGCGACGATCTATGTCCAGTGGGTCGAGGAGGATGACGGACAGTAGCCAGAAACGGCTCTGCCCCCGTTGAACTACGACCCCAGCGCCGCCAGGGCCGCGCCGCCGACCGCGACGAAGATCGCCGCGGTCACGGCCAGGTAGGTGAAGCCTTGCATCACGGTGTTGCCGCAGCGCCGGCCCAGGCTCGGCCTGCACGGCTCGTCTTGCGCCAGGGGTCGTTTGATGTCGGTTGCGTAGATCATGTCCCACCTCGTGCCTGCAATTGCCCCGCCGCCCGGTTCCTGGGCATGGGCCATCGTTGGACACGAAGTTGAGGGGGGAATGTGGCGAAATCTGCGGCCGGTTTCCGGGGAATTGTGGCGATGCCGTGGCGGCGGGCGCGAACGGCTCAGTCCGTCGCGTCCGATTTCCGGTTCCAGTACTCCGCCCGGGCCGCGTCGCGCGCCTGGCCGTAGAGGCCCTCGGCATAGACCCGGGCCAGCAGCGCCATGGCTCCGAAATGCCCGGCCTCGGCCGCCCGGACCAGCCAGGGCACGGCGGCGCCCGGGTCGGCCGTGACGCCGCGGCCTTCCAGCAGGGCCTCGGCGATGTCGTTCATGGCGATGCGGTCGCCCAGCGCCGCCAGGCGCAGGTTCGCCTGGTAGGCCTCCGCCTCGCGGCCGGTGCGCTCGTAGACCAGCACGGCGATCTTGTTGGCCTCGAACGGCCGCGGGTCCAGCGCCAGCGAACGCTCGATCGCCTTCGCCGCGTCGGCAAAGCGATAGTCCGTCGCCAGCGCCGCCGCGTAGTCGTACCAGGCCCGCGGGTCGGACTGGTTCTCCTCGGCGATGGCGCCGAACTCGTTGGCGCCGCCCATCCCGTCGCCGAGGTCGAGCAGCGCGCGGCCGAGATGCCGGCGCAATTCGATGTCGCCGGGCGCGGCTTTCAGCGCCTGGTTGCAGGCCACCACCTTGTCCTGGCCGCGCGCGATGGCGCAGCTCTGCGCCCAGTCCTGGGCGCGGAGGGGCAGTGCGGCGAGGCAAAGCGCGGAAGCCGCGGCGACGCGGTAGACCAGCATGCGGCCCACCATGCTCCGCCCCTTTCGCGCCATCAAGGCGCGCCGACCGGGGGCACCGGGATGTTGTCGATCAGGCGCGTGCGCCCGATCCAGGCGGCGGCGAACAGGCGCGCGCCTTGCGCCGCGCGGTCCAGCCCGCGCAGCGTCGCGCCGTCCGCCAGCGTCACATAGTCGATCGCGGTGAAGCCGCCGCTCGTCAGCGATGCCGACATCGCTTCCAGCGCGGGGGCGGCGGGGTCGCCGGCCGCGATGCGGCGCGCGGTTTCGTTCATCAGCCGGGGCAGGGCGGCGGCGACGCGGCGTTCGCCGGCGCTCATGTAGGCGTTGCGCGAGGACATGGCGAGCCCGTCGCCCTCGCGCATCGTCGGCACGCCCTCGATCGCGACGGGGATGTCGAGGTCGCGCGCGAAGCGCTTGACCACCTGGAGCTGCTGCCAGTCCTTTTCGCCGAAATAGGCGCGGTCGGGCAGGGCCTGCAGCAGCAGCTTGCTCACCACCGTCGCCACGCCGGCGAAATGCCCGGGGCGGAACGGCCCGCACAAGCCCTCCGTCAGCGGGCTGCCCACGGAGACGGTCGTCGCATGGCCGTCCGGATACATCTCGGCGACCGAAGGCGTGAACAGCAGATGCGCGCCGGCGCCGGCAAGCTTGGCGGCATCGGCCGCTTCGTCCCGCGGATAGGCGGCGAAGTCCTCCTTCGGCCCGAACTGCTTGGGATTGACGAAGATCGTCGCCACGGCGCGGTCGCATTGCGCCAGCGCCGCGCGCACCAGGCTCAGGTGGCCTTCGTGCAGCGCGCCCATCGTGGGGATCAGCCCGACGGTCAGCCGCTCGGCCCGCCACGCGGCGACCCGTTCGCGCAGGGCAGCAACCGTGCGCGCGATGGACAGGCCGGGGGCGGCGTGGCTCACGCGCTCACGCCTCGGCGTTGCCGCCGTCCTCGTTGCCGCCGGCCTGGCGATAGGGCGAGTGCGTCGCCAGCGCCATGCGCTCGCGCCGGACCGCGGCGCGCTCGCGCTTCAGATAGTCGGCGATGGCCGAGCGCAGGCGGGGATCGGCGATCCAGTGCGCGCTCCAGGTCGCCACCGGCAGGTAGCCGCGCTGGATCTTGTGCGGCCCCTGCGCGCCGGCCTCGACGCGCGCGAGCCGGTGTTCGATCGCATAGTCGATCGCCTGGTAGTAGCAGCATTCGAAGTGCAGCATCGGCCAGTCGCCGCGGCAGCCCCAGTTGCGGCCGTAGAGCGCGTCGGCGCCGCGCAGGTTCAAGGCGCCGGCGATCCAGCGCCCGTCCTTTGCCGCCATCACCAGCGCCACCTTGTCGCCCAGGCGCTGGCCGAGCAGGTCGAAGAAGGCGCGGTTGAGGTAGGGGCTGCCCCACTTGCGGTCCGACGTGCTGATGTAGAAATCGAAGAAGGCGTCCCACACGTCCCTCGTCAGTTCCGCGCCGCTCAGGCATTTCACCGCGATGCCGGTGCTGAGCGCGTCGCGCCGCTCCTTGCGGAGCTGCTTGCGCTTGCGCGAGACCAGCGTGGCGAGGAAATCGTCGAAGCTGGCATAGCCGTGGTTGTGCCAATGGAACTGCGTGCCCTCGCGCAGCAGGAACCCGGCCGCCTCCAGCAGCACGGCCTCGTCTTCTTGGCAGAACGTCACGTGCAGCGACGACACGTCCATCCGCCGCGTCACCTCGGCCAGCCCCTCGGCCAGCGCCGCGCGCACCGCGCCCTCGGTCTCGCCGGGCTTGGCCAGGAGGCGGGGGCCCGGCACGGGGGTGAAGGGCACGGCGGCCTGGAGCTTCGGGTAGTATTGCCCGCCCGCGCGCTCATAGGCCTCGGCCCAGCCATGGTCGAACACGTATTCGCCGTAGGAATGGCTCTTCAGGTAGAGCGGCACGACGCCCAGCACCCGGCTGTCCGCGCCTTGCGCGACGAGATGCCGGGGGATCCAGCCCGTGTTCTTGCCGACCGACTTCGAATCCTCCAGTGCGCCGAGGAAAGCGTGCCCGACGAACGGATTGCCGCTTCCCGCGCAGGCGTCCCACTCCGCCGCCGGCACATCGGCGATGCGCTCGACCAGACGAAGCTCGATGGCGCGCTCACCGTCGGGCATTACTGAGGATTCCCAAACGCCGACCAACTCGGTGCAACCAAGCGGTCAAACGACTTTGCGATGTCACTAGCACGGCTCGGCTCATATCCTTCGCGTAGATCGAATCCTTGCACGTTCCATCCTGTAGGTTGAGTTCGAAACGATGCCATGTATCGCCATCCGGCGTGAACGCCTCACCATAAAGCTTCTCGCCTGCAACGCGGATGTTGCGCAACCCATCCCAGGAAATTCGAGGACTTCTCCAGCGCACGCCTGATGCATCGATGCCGGCAAACCCTAGGTCGTCCCCAAAAATCAGGAGGTTCAGATCAGGCGCTTCTAGCGCATGCACTATAAGCTTGAGTGGGAATTCGGATAGTGCTCGTGTCCGTGTGTCGACGAGGTAGGGCTCGCCGCCCGCGACAACGAGAACTTTCTGACTATCAAAGAACTCGATCGCAAGATCGTGACCGTTGTTGCTGAAGCGCTGGAAATTGCCAACCCAGAAATCAACCGTGCCCGGAAGAAATCGGACGACGAAACCCTCTGAATGGGCACGGGTACCATTTTGAGGATAGGGCAGCGCCGATGGGCCGTAGGGTGGAAGACCGGGCAATATCTCAAAGAGTTCGGCCATGAGATGCTTCTGCTTCTCCGACTATCCTCACGCTAGCCTCGGATACACCTCAATCGCGGCGCTCACCGGCATTTTGCCGCTACGGCCGGCTACCGCCGCGTCACTCGGCCACCTCCTTACGCACTTCTGCGGGTGTCAGCAGGGGTGTGCCGTCTTCGATGATTCGGCGTCGGATACGCCGCAACGCCGGGCCCAATTTGGTCTTCGACGGTTCGTAGGCGGGATCACCGCGGCCGTGCTTGCGGTCTCTCTTCAGTACGTCAGCTTTGGGCCCCGTCGACTTCGAGTACATGCGTTCGGGGCTCATGGTAGCAATTTGACGCTATCACGCCAGTTCGATGATCGCATCCACCTCCACAGCCACGTTGAGCGGCAGCGAGCCGGCGCCGACGGCGAAGCGGGCGTGCTTGCCGGCGTCGCCGAACACCTCGACCAGCAGGTCGGACGCGCCGTTGACGACCTTGGGATGGTCGGTGAAGTCGGGCGGGCAGTTGACGAAGCCGCCCACCTTGCAGATGCGCTTGACCCGGTCCAGGTCGCCCTCGCAGGCGGCCTTGGCCTGGGCGATGATGTTGAGCGCGCAGAGCCGCGCCGCCTGCTGGCCCTGCTCGATCGAGTATTCGCGGCCCACCTTGCCCAGGAACTTCAGTTCCCCGTTCCAGAACGTGACCTGGCCCGCGACATAGAGCGTCTTGCCGGCCACCACGTAAGGCACGTAGTTCGCCGCCGGCGCCGCCGCCTTGGGCAGTTCGATCTTCAGGTCCTTCAGCCGCGCCTCGATCTTTCCGGCCATCGCAAGCTCCGTCTGTGAAATGGGGGACACGGGGAGCATAGACCAGGGTCCTGGGAGTTTGCCAGCGCGGGACGCCCCGGCGCTTCTCATCCTTCGAGACGGCCCCTGCGGGGCCTCCTCAGGATGACGCGCAATTTATTGACGCCAAACAATCGCGTCATCCTGAGGAGCGAGCGAAAGCGAGCGTCTCGAAGGATGAGAAGCGCTCCCAGACGCCGCGCATGCTGCCTGCGATTCTGCTAGCCTGCGTGCATGGACACGCTGACGCGCAGCTTCTTTCCGCAACGGCGCTTCTTCGCCAACGAGACGATTTTCGAGGAGGGCGACAGCGCCGCCCAGGCCTATCTCGTGGACCTTGGGCTCGTGGAGATATCGAAGCAGCGCGGCAGCCGCCGGGTGGTGCTGGGGCGGGTCAAGCCGGGCGGCATTTTCGGCGAGATGGCGCTGGTCGACGACGCGCCGCGCATGGCGCGCGCCATCGCGGTCGCCGACACGGTGTGCTTCGTGATCGAGCGGGAGAAGATCCGCGCGAAGATCGAGGCGGCCGATCCCCTGATGCAGGCGCTGCTGCGCATTTTCGTGCGCAACATCCGCTCGTTGGCGAGCGAGCGGTGATCCGCGCGGAGATAAAGACGGGGTCTACGTTTCCGTAGACCCCGCAAGGTACAGGGAGCACTGATGCCAGGCTAGTAGGCGGTCGCTAGCATCACCTGCGACCGCCACATGCGCCGCTCTTGGCGACGCATCTCGGGAAGCGCCGTTCGGCGCTCAACTGCATCCGCTGGTGCCGCCGCATGTGTCGCATTTCAGGCACGTGCCGTTGCGCACCATCGTGAAATTGCCGCATTCCGGGCAGGGATCGCCCTCGTAGCCCTTGAGCCGCGCCGCGCGGATGCGGTCCAGCCGCGCGTCCACCGCGTCCGCCACCTCGGCCGTAACCGCGACCGCCTCGATGCGCGGCGCGGGGATCGGCGCGCCATGCGTGCCGGTGGCCTGCGGCGATGCCGTCAGGACGCTTGCCTGCGCGCCGCCGCGCAGCACCAGGAAGCTGTTGCGCACGTAGCCTGTAGAGGTGATGCGCTTCAGCACCGCCTCGCTCGGCACGTTGGCGTTGGCGCCGCCGGAACCGCCGTGGTCGGCCTCGCCGCGGCCCACGCTGTCCGGCGCCACGTCGTCCGGCTGGGCATGGGCAAGGTCGGTGCGGCCGAGATACGAGATCGCCAGCTCGCGGAAGATGTAGTCCAGCACCGAGGTCGCCATCTTGATGGCGTCGTTGCCCTGCACCGCGCCCGACGGCTCGAACCGCGTGAAGGTGAAGGCCTCGACGTACTGCTCCAGCGGCACGCCGTATTGCAGCCCCATCGACACCGAGATGGCGAAGCTGTCCATCAGCGCCCGGAAGGCCGAGCCTTCCTTGTGCATGTCGATGAAGATCTCGCCGATGCGCCCGTCCTCGTACTCGCCGGTGCGCAGGTAGACCTTGTGGCCGCCGACGATGGCCTTCTGCGTATAGCCCTTGCGCCGCTGCGGCAGGCGCCGGCGCTCGTTGGCGCGCTCGATCACCCGCTCGATGATCTTTTCCGCCACGATCGTCGCGCGCGCCGCCGCCGGCTTGGCGACCAGCGCCTCGATCTCCTCCACCGCGTCCTCGCTCTCGTCGGCCAGCACGCCGGCCGACAGCGGCTGCGACAGCTTCGAGCCGTCGCGGTACAGCGCGGTCGCCTTGACGCCGAGGCGCCAGGACAGGAGATAGGCGCCGGCGCAGTCCTCGATCGAGGCCGCGTTGGGCATGTTGATCGTCTTCGAGATCGCGCCCGAGATGAAGGGCTGGGCCGCCGCCATCATGCGGATATGGCTCTCGACCGACAGCGCGCGCTTGCCGGTGCGCCCGCAGGGATTGGCGCAGTCGAACACCGCCAGGTGCTCGCGCTTCAGGATCGGCGCGCCTTCCAAGGTCATCGCGCCGCAGCAGTGGATGTTGGCGGCCTCGATCTCGGCCTTGGTGAAGCCCAGCGCCGCCAGCAGGTCGAAGCCCGGCTCGTCGAGCCTGGCTTCGGGGAAGCCCAGCAGCTTGACGCACAGGTCGACGCCCAGCGTCCACTTGTTGAACGCGAACTTGATGTCGTAGGCGCTTTGCAGCGCGCTCTCCACCGCCTGCAGCGCCTGCTCAGTGAAGCCCTTGGCGCGCAGCCGCGCATGGTTGACGCCCGGCGCGTCGGCCAGCGTGCCGTGACCGACGGCATAGCCCACGATCTCGGCGATCTCGTCCTCGTCATAGCCCAGCGCGGCCAGCGCGTCGGGCACGGCGCGGTTGATGATCTTGAAGTAGCCGCCGCCCGCCAGCTTCTTGAACTTCACCAGCGCGAAGTCGGGCTCGATGCCGGTGGTGTCGCAATCCATCACCAGGCCGATCGTGCCGGTCGGCGCGACGACGCTCACCTGGGCGTTGCGGAAGCCGTAGGCCTGACCCTGCTCCAGCGCCCGGTCCCAGGCGCCGCGGGCGCGCACGATCAGCTCCTTGTCCGGGCATTTCAGCGCCTCGAGCGGCACCGGCGGCACCGCCAGCCCCTCGTAGCCGCGCACCTCGCCATAGGCGGCGCGGCGATGGTTGCGGATCACCTTCAACATCGCGTCGGCGTTGCGCGCATAGGCCGGGAAGGCCCCGGCCTCGCCCGCCAGCTCGGCCGAGGTGGCATAGGCGACGCCGGTCATCAGCGCGGTGATCGCGGCGCAGAGCGCGCGGCCCTGGTCGCTGTCGTAGGAGATGCCGCTCGCCATCAAGAGGCCGCCGATATTGGCGTAGCCCAGGCCCAGCGTGCGGTAGGCGTGCGACAAAAGCGCGATCTGGCGCGACGGGAATTGCGCCATCAGCACCGAGATCTCGAGGGTCAGCGTCCACAGCCGGCAGGCATGGGCGAAGGCCTCGGAATCGAACGCGAAGCCGGTGCCGCCGATCCGGTTCGGTCGGCGGAACGCCATCAGGTTCAACGACGCCAGGTTGCAGGCCGTGTCGTCGAGGAACATGTACTCGGAGCACGGGTTCGACGCGTTGATCCGCCCGCCTGCCGGGCAGGTGTGCCAGTCGTTGATGGTGGTGTCGAACTGGATGCCCGGGTCGGCGCAGGCCCAGGCGGCGCCGCAGATGCGGTCCCACAGCGCGCGCGCCTTGACCGTCTTCGCCGGCTTGCCGTCCGTGCGGCGCGTCAGCGTCCAGTCGCGCCCGTTCTCCACCGCCTCGAGGAAGGCGTTGGTGACGCGCACCGAGTTGTTCGAGTTCTGGCCCGACACGGTGAGGTAGGCGTCGGAATCCCAGTCCGTGTCGTAGACCCGGAAGTCGATCGTCGTCTGTCCCTGGCGGGCCAGCTGCATGGTGCGCTGGATCAGGTTGTCCGGCACCGCCGCCTGGCGCGCCGCCCGGATCGCCTGCTTCAGCGCCGCGTTGCGCTTGGGATCGAGCCGCGCCTCGTCGGGCAGGTCGCTTACCGCGCAGGACTTCAGGATCGCGTTCAGCGTGCGCTTGGTCAGCGTCGAGCCGGCGACCAGCGCGGCCACCTTCTGCTCCTCCACGACCTTCCAGTCGATGAACTGCTCGATATCCGGATGGTCGATGTCCACCACCACCATCTTGGCCGCGCGCCGCGTCGTGCCGCCCGACTTGATGGCCCCGGCGGCGCGGTCGCCGACCTTGAGGAAGCTCATCAGCCCGGAGGACTTGCCGCCGCCGCTCAAAGCCTCGTTCTCGCCGCGCAGGCGCGAGAAGTTGCTGCCGGTGCCCGAGCCGTACTTGAACAGCCGCGCCTCGCGGACCCACAGGTCCATGATGCCGCCCTCGTTCACCAGGTCGTCGGCGACGCCCT
>JADLEG010000022.1 GCA_020846275.1 Alphaproteobacteria bacterium | reverse complement strand
TTCGAGCCGCTCGATCACCTTCAACTTGAACTCGCGGCTGAAACGCCGCCGTGCTCGATCGGACATCCGTTCTCCTTCATAGAGAACTGTCCCTTATCTCACTGTCTCATTCCAGGGGGGCACTCCACCGTCCCGAAATGGCGCTCAGGACGTTCGTAGCAAGGACGCGCGGGGGCCGCCCGTTCAGAGCGTGAATTTCCACAGCATGAAGCCCAGCAGGGCGATCACCGCGATGGCCCAGGCGATCTGGAATGCCCGCCCCGAGCCGCGGGTGATCGTCGGGCCGAGCTTGATCGTGGTCGAACTGGTGGACGTCGGCGCGGCGCCTCCCGCCTCGAGGTGCTGCGCATAGGCCTCGATCGCCGAAGGGGCGGTCTTCAGGTCGGCGCCGGCGGCGTCGCGGAAGAGGCGCACCGCCTCGGCGTTCTTGCCCGCCAGCAGAGCCGCCTTGATGCGCTCGCCGTCCGCGCCGGTCAGCTCGAACTTGTCGGTGCGGCGGGCCGCGCCGGCCCCGATCGCCTCGACGGCGTTCTTCGCGGCGGTCAGGTCGAGGCCGGTGGCCGTGCGCAGCGTCTTGATCGCCGCGATCTTGTTGCCCTCGGCAAGCTGCTTGCGGATGTCGGCGAGGACGCGGTCGTCCAGCGCGGTGGAGGCGATGCGAAGCCCGGAGGGTTCCACCGCGGGCTTGCCGGCGTTCAGCGCAGCGGCGGCAGGGGGACGCCCACCGGCGTGCCGACGGTGGCTTTCTGGCGCTTGGTGAAGATCACGACCTCGTCGGGCTGCGCCAGGTTCAGCATCATGCGGGAGCGTTCGTCCAGCATGTCCGGGTCGGTATGGTCGGGCCGCATCAGGGCGACGCGGTGGTCCAGCTCGGCGCGGATCGCCGCGATCTCGCGCTGCGTCTGCTCGGCCTCCACGACCTGGTCCTTCAGCCGCATGAAGGCGAACAGGCCGCGATCGCCCTCGATGGCGTGGTAGGCGAAATAGCCGAAGATCCCGATCCCGAGGACCGGGGCGATGGCATGGCGGGCGCGGCGTTTAAGCTCGTGGAGGAGTTGCATGGACGAGCATGGAATCACGGCCGCGGCCACGCGTCAACCTTCTCCTTTAAAATCAAGTTCCTGCAATGCTTTCCTGGCAGGCCGCTGGCGCGCAGGCCGGTAATTGCCATCCAAATTGATTCACCGGGCGTCGTTCACGGGACGAAATTGGCTTTCCTGATTACACCCAGAGCATTATATCGTTTTAAACGATAGGACGGAGAGCTTGCATGGATGCCGGCGATCTGCGCGTCTTCGAGGCGGTGGCCCGGCTAGGCGGGATGAACCGCGCGGCGGCCGAGCTGAACACGGTGCAGTCCAACGTGACCGCGCGGGTCAAGCTGCTGGAGGAGGAGCTCGAGCAGAAGCTGTTCGAGCGCCACAGCCGCGGCGTGACGCCCACGGCCGCCGGCCGGCGCCTGCTGCCCTATGCCCAGCGGGTCGCGCAGCTTCTCGACGAGGCCAGGCGCGCGGCGATGGACGACGGCAAGCCCAAGGGCGCGCTGGTTATCGGCTCGCTCGAAACGACCGCCGCGCTGCGCCTGTCGCCGCTGCTGACCCAGTTCGCCGAGGCCTATCCCGCGGTCGACCTGATGCTGCGCACCGGCACGACGGCCGAGCTCGTGGAAGCGGTGCTGCAGCGCCATGTCGAGGGCGCGTTCGTGTGCGGCCCGGTGGATCACCCCGACCTGCAGGAAACCACGATCTTCCGCGAGGAACTCGTGGTGCTGACTTCGCCCGCGATCCGCACGCTCGACGAGGTGCTGGCGCGGCGCGACTTGAAGATCGTCGTGCTGCGCCTCGGCTGCTCGTACCGCCAGCGCCTGGAAGAGGTGCTGACGAGGCGCGGCGTCGTCGGCCTGCGTCGGATGGAATTCGGCACGCTGGAATCGATCATCGCCTGCGTTTCCGCCGGCCTCGGCATCACCATGCTGCCGCGCAGCCTGATCGGCCCGGTATGGCGCGACGGGCGCATGGCGATCCACGCCCTGCCCGGCCCGGAATCGAAAGCGGAGACGCAGTTCATCCGCCGGCGCGACGCCCTGGCGTCCAGCGCGCTCACCGCCTTCCTCGACCTCACCCGGCGGTCGCGCTGGCAGGTCGAGGCGGCGGACTAACCCATCTGCCTGGCAGATGGAAGACGCCACGCAATACCGTTTTCGGAGATCGACGCAGCCCTAGCGCTTCAGCGCCGCGCGCCCCGGATACAGCGCCGCCGGCCCCAGGTCCTCGGCGATGCGGATGAGCTGGTTGTACTTCGCCGTGCGGTCGGAGCGCGACAGCGAGCCGGTCTTGATCTGCCCGCAGTTCGTGGCCACGGCGAGATCGGCGATGGTCGCGTCCTCGGTCTCGCCCGAGCGGTGCGACATGACGGCGCGGTAGCCGGCCTTGTGCGCGGTCTCCACCGCCTCCAGCGTCTCGCTGAGCGTGCCGATCTGGTTGACCTTCACAAGGATCGCGTTGGCGACGCCCTTGTCGATGCCCTGGCGCAGCCGGGCCGGGTTGGTGACGAACAGGTCGTCGCCGACGAGCTGCACCTTCTTGCCGATGGCGAGCGTCAGCGCCTTCCAGCCCTGCCAGTCGTCCTCGGCCATGCCGTCCTCGATCGAGACGATCGGGAACTTGCCGACCAGCCCCTCGTAGAACTTGACCATGCCCGAGGCGTCGAGCACCTTGCCCTCGCCCTCCATGTGGTACTGGCCGTCCTTGTAAAACTCGGTCGACGCGGTATCGAGCGCCAGCACCACGTCCTGGCCCGGCTTGTAGCCCGCCCCCTCGATCGCCTTCATGATGAAATCCAGCGCATCGGTCGTGCTGGAAAGGTTGGGGGCGAAGCCGCCCTCGTCGCCGACATTGGTGTTGTGCCCGGCGTCCTTCAGCTTCTTTTTCAGCGCCTGGAACACTTCGGCGCCCATGCGGATCGCGTCGCCCACGCTCGCGGCGCCCACCGGCATGATCATGAACTCCTGCACGTCGATCGGGTTGTCGGCATGGGCGCCGCCGTTGACGATGTTCATCATCGGCACCGGCAGGCTGCGCGCGTAGGCGCCACCGACATAGCGATAGAGCGGCAGGCCGGACGCGGCCGCCGCCGCCTTGGCGGTGGCCAGGCTGACGCCCAGGATGGCGTTGCCGCCCAGCCGCGCCTTGTTGGGCGTGCCGTCCAGCGCGATCATCGTGCGGTCGATCTTCACCTGGTCGCGCGCGTCGAGGCCCGAGAGGGCGTCGAAGATCTCGCCGGTCACCGCCTTGACCGCCGACAGCACGCCCTTGCCGCCATAGCGCTTCTTGTCGCCGTCGCGCAGCTCGATGGTCTCGTGCGCGCCGGTGGACGCGCCCGAGGGCACGGCCGCCCGGCCCATCGCCCCGCCCTCCAGCCGCACGTCGACCTCGACCGTGGGATTGCCGCGGCTGTCCAGGATCTCGCGCGCGCGGATGTCGACGATGGCAGTGCTCATGGCGGGCCTTTCGGAGGTGCCGGAAGAGGCGGCAGGGATAGCGAAGCGGAAGTCCGGACGCAATGGCTCATCGCGCCCCGGACGCTTCGGCCTTGATCCATCTCAGGAAGGTCCGGATGCGGCCTTCGCCCTGGCGGTCGGCGCGGCACAGGAACCAGAACCCGTTCGGGTCGGGCACGCCCGCCCGGAACAGGCGCGCCAGGCGGCCTGTGGCAATGTCGCGCTCGACCAGTACCGCGGGCGCCAGCGCGATCCCGCGTCCGGCCGCCGCCGCTTCGATGGCAAGGTGGCTGGCGCTGAAGACCGGCCCATCGAGCGCGCGCAGGATCGCGCCATCGGCGGCCATCCCCGCCGCGGCCAGCCAGGCCATCCAGTCGGCGTTCGGCGGCGCCCGCCGCGAGGGCATGCGCGCATGCGGCGCCGCCGTGCGGATCAGGCTCTGGCGCGCAAGGCCGGCCGGCGTCCGCAGCGCGGGATCCCGCGCCAGGGCGGGCGCGCAGACCGCGACGATCTCGCCCCGCGGCCACAGGCGCTCGGCGTGCAGCCCGGCGCCGTACGGACCGGGCCCGTAGCGCAGCGCGACGTCGACGATGCGGTCGCGCCGGAGATCGACCAGGGTCTCGTCCGCGATGATGCGCAGCGCGATCCGGGGATGCGCGGCCTGGAAGCCGTGCAGGCGCGGGGCCAGCCATTTGGTTGCGAAGGACGGCACGGCGCTGACCGTCAAGCTGTCGGCACCGGCCGCGCGTCCCTGGCGCTTGAGGTCGCCCACGGTCTGCTCCAGCCGCAGGAAGGCCGCCTGCGCTTCCGCCGCCAGGGCCTCGCCGGCGGGGGTAAGCAGCAGCGCGCGATGCAGGCGCTCGAACAGCGCCACGCCGAGATGCGCCTCGAGCCGCTTCACCTGGTGGCTGATCGCGGTCGGGGTGACGCCAAGCTCGCGCGCCGCCGCCTTGAAGCTGCCCAGGCGCGAGGCGGCCTCGAACGCGCGCAGGGCGGTCCAAGAGAATGCCGGCGGGCTCATTCCCTTCAGATGAATTGGATTCATCTGAAGGTCAAGCGATGTCGCTTGCCGCGACCGGACCGCGCCTGCTCCAATGGGCGAAGCTGCCGATTTTTCCGAGGAGCATGACGTGAGCACCGGACCCGCCGCTTCCCGCCGCTTCGCCTTCCTGCTCGCCAGCGCGCGGCGCGACGGCAATACCGAAATACTCGCGCGTAAGGCGGCCGAGCACCTGCCGGCGGGTGTCGCGCAGGAATGGCTGCGGCTGATGGACCTGCCGCTGGCGCCGTTCGTGGACATAAGGCACTCCGTCGGCGTCTACCCGCAGCCCACGGGCAACGAGCGCGTCCTGTTCGACGCGACGCTCGGCGCGACCGACCTGGTGTTCGCGGTGCCGCTCTATTGGTACAGCGTTCCGGCCAGCGCGAAGCTCTATCTCGACTACTGGAGCGGCTGGCTGCGCGTGCCCGGCGCCGAGTTCCGCGAGCGCATGGCGGGTAAGACGCTGTGGGGGGTGTGCGCGCTGAGCGAGGAGGATGTGCGGCGCGCCGATCCGCTGGTCGGCACGCTGGCGATCACCGCCGACTACATGAAAATGAAGTTCGGCGGCGTGCTGATGGGCTATGCCAGCAAGCCCGGCGACGTGCTGAGCGACTCGGCGGCGCTTGCCAAGGCGCGCGGATTCTTCAGGGTAGGCCCAGCCTAGGTCAGCCGCCGCGCAGCGCGTCCAGGTTCAGCGGCAGCAACTCGCCCATCCAGATCGCCCGCTCGGCGTGGTCGGGCAGGTCGTCCCCGGTCTCGGGATGCAGGAAGACCGTCAGCCCCTCGCGGTTCAGCATCAGCCAGGGCACGATGCGGTCGAACTGGTCGGGCGCGAAGGCGATCTGGAAGCTCCAGCGGGGATGCGGGCCGACATTCTGTTCATGGAAGCGGCCGATCTGGGCGGCCGGGAACGCCTTGCCCACGGTGTCGCGCAGCACCCAGGCCTTTTCGCGCGTCGCCGCGTCGAAGTAGACATGGGCGTGGTAGCCCTTGATCGACGGCGCGTCTTCGCTGGCCATGGCCCGTTCCCCTATGCCGTGCACAAGAGCTGAACGATCGAGCGTCGATTCAACAGCGTATTGCGCGAAGGTTCCAGCGCGTCGGGCGAAATGGCGACGGGCGCCGCCGTCGGCGGTACGAAGCCGATGCGCCTGGCCCGCATCACGGTCACGATGGTCTCCGGCGCGACGGTGAAGATTCTGCCGCGGCGCTGCGAGGCGACCGACATCAGCCCGGCGACGTTGCCCTCGCTGGTCAGCAGCGGCCCGCCGCTCATGCCGCCGATCCAGCGCTCGCCCGGCGGGACCCACGCGCGCTCGGCCCAGACCGTCACCTCGGTCATGCCGGTCATCCGGCCGCTTTGCTGCAGCCGCGCCCGGCCGAGCAGCGTCGCCTGGATGCCGGACGGCCCGCCTTCGCCGGCGATGCCGAAGGCGTAGCCGTTCTCGCCATAGCCCAGCGGCCCTTCGGTTACCGGCAGCGGCGGTCCCTGACCGGGCGCATGCAGCACCGCGATGTCGGCGGTCTGGTGCGTGAAGGTGACGTCCACCGGGGTTGCCCACCCCGCTGCCAGGACCTGCACCGTCGCGCAATGGTCGATCACGTGGCGCGCCGTCAGCCATGTCGCCCCGTCCCGCCCGACGGCGAAGGCCGTGCCGACCGAGCGCTGGCTCGGCCGGCGCGCCTGGGTCGGCGCCACGTCGAGCGTCGGGTCCTGGCTGGCTGCCGGCGGCAGGGCAATGTAGCCAGGCGGAAGCCGGCGCGGCGCCGGTTCGCCGATGTCGTCGACCGGACGCACCGGCGCCTCGGTGCGCGGCCGCAGAGGCGGCGGCCGCCAGTAGTCGCGCGCCCGTTCAGCCACCGCATGGCCGAACAGCACCAGCGCCGCCAAGATCAGGATGCGGTCGATGATGCGCATCGCCTCAGCCGCGCACCGCGGCGGCGTTGATCATGCCGACCGATATCTGCACGCCGGCCAGCAGCAGCGCCGAGGCCATCTCGCCGCGGCCGATCGCCTCGACCAGCCGGCGGATCACGACCGCGACGATGACGAAGGTCAGAAGCTGGATCACCAGCGCAACCGCTCCCCATACCACCAGGTCGAACAGGTTGACGCTGCCCGCGAGCGCGCCGGCGATCGGCAGGGCAAGCCCGATCGTGGCGCCCGCCGCCGACACGCCGGCCGCCGCGTTGCCCTCGCGGATCAGGCCCAGCTCGTGGAACGGCGTCAGCCAGTTGTAGATCACGACTCCGACCACGAAGATCGCGATCGCCGCCAGGAAATGGGTCACCAGCACCGGCATGCCGGCGGCCAGGCTGTCGAACACTGCGGTCATGCAAAATCCCCTGTCGCGATCCCGCCGGCGCGGCAGGCGCGCGCGGCGGGGATTGTAGATATACCGGGCTTCCCGGCGCAAAGCCCCGGTCGGGCGTCCCGCGCCATATTAACCAAATCGTTATGAATGGGCCGGATTCTGGCAGCCACGCCAACAATCGGCCCGAGATGGGCGCGAAAGCGGACCGCCCGGCGCGGGGAGATCATGGACGCCGATCACCTAACGTTGCGGCGCGGCAGCGTTGTGCAGGAGCGGCGCGACGCGCTGCTGATCCCGCTCTTCGCCGGCACGCTGTTCATCAGCGCGTCCCTGCTGTTCTGGATCCAGCCGCTGTTCGCCAAGCTGACCATGCCGCTGCTCGGCGGCACGCCGGCGGTCTGGACCACGGCCATGGTGTTCTTCCAGGCGACGCTGCTCGCGGCCTATGGCTACGCGCACTGGCTGTCGCGCAGCCTGCCGATGCGCGGGCAGTTCCATGTGCATGCCGGCGTTCTCGCGCTTGCCTGCATCTGCCTGCCGCTCGCCGTGCGCTGGAAGTTCGATCCGTCCGGCCAGCCGATCGTGCAGTACCTGGGCGTGCTGGCGGGCTCGATCGGGCTGCCGTTCTTCGCGGTCGCCGCCACGGCGCCGCTGCTGCAGCGCTGGTTCTCGCGCGCCGGGCACGGCAGCAGCAACGACCCCTACTACCTCTACGGCGCCAGCAACCTTGGCAGCGCGATCGCGCTCGCCGCGTTTCCCTTCGTGCTCGAGCCGACCCTGCGCCTTGCGCAGCAGAGCGCCATCTGGACGATGGGGTACGGCATCGTCAGCGTGCTGATCCTGTGCTGCGGTTACGTGGCGATCACGCGGGCCGGCGACGAACCCGCGGCGGCGGCGGCAGCACGCCCCGTCGGCGCGAGCGTGGGCTGGCGCAAGCGCTGCCGCTGGATCCTGCTTGCCGCCGTGCCGTCGAGCCTGATGCTGGGCGTCACGACGCATATCTCGACCGACCTGGCGCCGATCCCCTTGCTGTGGGTGGTGCCGCTGGCGCTCTACCTGCTGACCTTCGTGGTCGCCTTTTCGCGCCGCGGCGAGCGCGCGCTGGCGTTGGCCGACCAGGTGGCGCCGTACATCATCATCCCGGGACTGATGCTGGGCGTGGTCGTGCTGCAGGTCGTCGGGCTGTCGATCGCGACCAACCTGGTGCTGTTCTTCCTGCTGGCGCTGATCTGCCACGGCGTGCTGGCCAAGAGCCGGCCGCCGGTCGAGCATCTGACCGAGTTCTATTTCCTGCTGTCGCTCGGCGGGGTTCTGGGCGGGCTGTTCAACGCCGTCGTCGCGCCGCTGGCATTCAACGGCGTCTACGAATACCGGATCGCCATCGTCCTGGCGGTCGCCTTGAGGCCGGGACCGGACGGCGCGAGCCGCGGGCTGGGGCCGCGCGACGTCCTGTTGCCGTTGGGCCTGCTGGCGGCGGTCTATCCCGTCATCGGCTTCCGGCTGTTCGAGGGGCTCGGCTCCCTCGGCATGACGGCCTTCTGGTCGCTGATCGCGCTGACCGGGTTCCTGGTGTTCGCCTGCAAGGACCGGCCGCTGCGCTTCGGCCTGGCGGTCGCGGTACTGATCGCGGTGCTCGCCGGCGCGTCGTCCTCGCTCGACGGCGAGACGCTGGCGCGCCAGCGCAGCTTCTTCTCGGTCTATCGCGTGGCGCAGGTCGACGACGGCGCCTATCGCACCCTGGCCAGCGGCACGACCCTGCACGGGGTGCAGGCGACCGCGCCCGCCGAGTCGCGCCTGCCGCTGTCCTACTACTCGAAGGACGGGCCGGTCGGCCAGGTCTTCGCCGGGCTGCGCCGACGCGGCAAGATCGAGCAGGTCGGCATCATCGGGCTGGGCGCCGGCGCCTCGCTCTGCTACGCCGAACCCGGCCAGCGCTGGGCGGTGTTCGAGATCGACCCGGCTGTGGTGTCGATCGCGCGGAACACACGCTACTTCACCTACTGGTCGCAGTGCTTCGACGCGCAGCGATCGCATCTGCGCCTGGGCGACGCCCGGCTGACCATCCGCGACGAGCCGGCGGCGGGCTTCGACGTGCTGATGGTCGACGCCTACAACTCGGATTCCGTGCCGGTCCATCTGCTGACGCGCGAGGCGCTGGCGCTCTATCTGTCCAAGATGCGCCCGCAGGGCGTGATCGCGCTGCACATCAGCAACCGCCACCTGGACCTGGCGCGCGTGGTGGCGGCGCTGGCCGCCG
Source organism: Alphaproteobacteria bacterium (assembly GCA_020846275.1). Classification (GTDB taxonomy): domain Bacteria; phylum Pseudomonadota; class Alphaproteobacteria; order JAEULC01; family JAEULC01; genus JAEULC01. The sequence goes on along the minus strand of JADLEG010000022.1, from coordinate 649 downwards.
ATGCCGGCATCAAGGGCTACATCCAGCACTACGCGCCCGGTCCGGCGGCGCACAAGAAGGACCAGTACTCGGTCTGGGTCGTGCTGGCCGGCCCCGGCCAGACGGTCGGCTTCCTCGATTCCGATCCGCGCTGGAAGCCGCTCGCGGACGTGAAGTCGCCGGTGCTGTGGACCGACGACTATTCCAACGTGGTCTCGATCCTGCGCTAGGCTGGCGCGGCTTCAGGCGCCCTCGACGATGCGGATATCGCGCTCCGCGCCCTTGCCGAGCGCGCGCAGGGCTTCCTGATAACCGGGACTGTCGTGGGCTTCCTGCGCCTGCTGGACGCTGTCGAATTCGATCACGACGGTCCGGAGCTTCAGCCCCGCTTCGTAGGTCTTCGCGGGCTCGCCGCGCGCCAGGAAGCGCGCGCCTGCCTTCTGCAGGGCCGGTCCCGCGAGCTTGGCATAGGCCGCCAGCGCGTTCGGGTCGGAAATCGAGCGGTAGGTTGCAACCCAGTATGCTTTGGGCATGGTGATGTCCTTTCCCGGTTCGGCTAGTTCGACAGGAACGCCTTCAGCAGGTCGCCCTGCTTGGCGAGGTGCAGCACGCCGTTGAGATGGCCGTTCGGACCGTCGATCTCGGCATACTCCACCGTCTTGCCCTCGGT
>JADLEG010000021.1 GCA_020846275.1 Alphaproteobacteria bacterium | reverse complement strand
GCGTCGACGATGCGCGGGTGGTTGTGGCCGAGGGTCGAGCACATCTGGCCCGAGGTGAAGTCGATCAGCTCCTTGCCGGTGGTGTCCCACAGCAGCGTGCCGCGCGCCTTGGCGATGAGCTGCGGCGTCCACTCCATGCCGTAGTGGATCAGGTTCTTTTCCCAGTCCTGCCGCGGCGCGGCCTGGGCTGCGCCCTGGCGCGCGCCCTTGGGCGGTGTGGCTTGCGTGGTCATGGCTTCGTCTCCCCGAAATCCAGCGGATGATGCCATACCTCCCGATTTATCGGATTCGTTTCTTGAACGAAAAATGCGCGTTGAATTCCGTGCATTGGCGCAAATTCAGAATCCAATTAATCTGTTTCGCTTCTTCACGTCGATTCCGGAAAGTCCGTCATGATCGAGCTCGACGCCATCGACCGCAAGCTCCTCGGCCTCTTGCAGCGCGACGCACGGATGGCGAACCAGGACCTGGCGCGCGACGTGGGCCTGTCGCCGCCGGCCTGCCTGAAGCGGGTGCGGCGGCTGCGCGAGAGCGGCGTGATCCTGGCCGATACGGCCACGGTCGATCCGCGGGCGCTGGGATATTCGGTGATGGTGCTGGCCCATGTGTCGATGGAGCGCCCGCGCGAGGACCTGGGCGGCGCCTTCGAGCGCAAACTGCGCGCGATGCCGCAGGTGCTGCAGTGCTGGAAGGTCGCGGGCGAGACCGATTTCGTGATGCTGGTCTGCGCCCGCAGCCTGGAGGAGTACCAGCAGTTCGCGCGCGACGTGCTGGCCTCGGACATGAACCTGCGCGACTACCGCAGCGACATCGTGCTCAGCGAAGTGAAGCCGCGCGCGCCGCTGCCGGTAGACTGATCGCGCGCTACGTCTTCGCCGGCAGCGGATGACCGGGCAGCAGCTCGTAGGGATGCACCCAGCCCTTCAGCGCCTTGATGCGCTCCAGCCACGCGCCGATATGGGGGAACTGCTTGGCGTAGTCCACCCCGAACTCCTCGGGCCAGAACAGGTAGCCGCAGATCGAGATGTCGGCGATGGTGGGCTGGTCGCCGGTCACGAAGCGCGACTTGCCGACCTGGTCGTTGAGGATGCCGAGGGCGGTCAGCGAGCGCTGGCGCAGGAAGTCGGTCACCGGCGTTTCGCCGGTCTTGGCCAGCGAGACCATGAACCGCAGCGTGGCCGTGTAGCTGGTCAGCTTGTGGTTGTCCCAGAGCAGCCAGCGCAGGATCTCGCGCCGCTCCTCGTCGGTCTGCCAGCCGAACTTGCCGGTGGCCTGCGCCAGGTAGTCCAGGATCACGCCGGACTGCGTCAGGCGCTTGCCCTTGTGCTCCAGCACCGGCACCTCGCCCATCGCGTTGATGGCGCGGAACGCGGACGTGCGCGTCTCGCCGTTGAAATAGTCGACGAAGCGCGGCGTCCAGTCGCAGCCCGAAAGGTTCAGCATCAGCGCCGCCTTGTAGGCGTTGCCGGACTGCGCGAAGCCATAGAGCGTGTATTCGGCCATCGAGTCACATTCCCTTGGTCGTTCGGTGCCCACTCATCCTTCGACAGGCTCAGGATGAGGAAATAGAGCAGCTACAAAAGAGCAGCTACAAGAACAGAATCCTCACCCTGAGTCCTGAGCCCGTCGAAGGATCGAAGGGTGAGCTTCCAAAGCTACGGCTTCAGCAGGTGCTCGCCCGCGCGCTCGCGCGCCAGGCGCAAGAGATCGTGAAGCGGCCCGTCGGTCAGGCCCAGCTCGTCCAGGTGCCTGACCGTGTTGGCCAGGTAGTCGTAGCAGGTGCCGCGCCCGCCCGCGCCCTGGATCACGCATTGCAGCAGGCGCTCCTGCGGCAGCTTGCCCGCATATTGCGGATGGTCGCGCTTGACGACGAAGGCGACCGCGTCCACCACGCCCTTGTCGGTGAACACGTGGACATGGCGCGGGTGGTACGAGCTTTCCCGCTCGCCTGTCGGGTTCATCTCGCGCTCCCACAAATAGGCGCGTGCCTCGTCGGCGTTCTTGTCGGTCACGCGGTAAACGATGCCGCGGCAGCATCCGCCGCGATCGAGGCCCAGGACGAGCCCGGGCTTTTCCGGCGTGCCGCGGTAGCGGTGCGAGTAGAGGCAGAAGCTGCGATGGTAGCCGCGCAGGAAGCCGGCGCGCCGCTCGGCGAAGGTGAAGCCCGGGTGCCACATCAGGGACCCGTAGCCGAATACCCAGAACCCTTTGCCGTCGCGGAATTCGTAGTCGCGCTTCGTGCTGCTCAAGCGGTCAACCCGGTTGCCTTGGCGCCCGCGGCCTGTTGACCAGCGCAACGCCTACGGCGGCCAGCACCATGCCCAAGATCGTGATCGCCGACAAGGTCTCGCCGAACAGCAGGAAGCCCATCAGCGCGGTCGTGGGCGGCACCAGGTAGAAGAGGCTGGCCACATCGGCGGCCGCGCCGCGGCGGATCAGCACGTAGAGCAGGCTGACCGCGCCGATCGACAGCACCAGCACCAGCCAGACCATCAACAGCAGGAAATGCGGCGTCCAATGCACCTCCATCGTCTCCAGCGCCGGCGCCAGCACCAGCATCGGCAGGAGGGCGGCGACGTATTGCACCACCGCCCCGCTGCGCAGGTCGACCGCCACGCAGTAGCGCTTCTGGTAGATGCTGCCGAGCGCGATCGCCACCGTCGCCATCACGCAGAGCCCGATACCCAGCGGGTCGCTGCCCAGCGGATCGCTGCCCAGCGTGTCGACGGCGCCGAAGCCGAAGCGGCTGGCCATCACCAGCCCGACCCCGGCAAAGCCCAGCACCAGGCCCAGCCATTGCACCGGCGCAACGCGCTCGCCGGTCATCGGCCAGGCCATCAGCGCCATCAGCAGGGGCTGGGCGCCGACGATCAGCGCCGACACGCCGGCCGGGATGCCGCGGCTGATCGCCACGAACACCCCGCCCAGGTACCCGGCCTGGATCAAGACGCCCACGACCGCCACGTGCAGGATCATGATCCCGCGCGGCCAGCGCGCGCCGCCGACAAGCGCCACGGGCAGCATCAGCGCGGCCACGATCGCGAAGCGCAGCAGAAGGAAGGTCAAGGGTTCGGCAAAGGGCAGGCCGGCCTTGGTCGCGATGAAGCCGGTGCTCCACAGGAAGACGAACAGCGCCGGCAGCAGCAAGCGCGGCGGAAACGGGGAGGGGGTCATGCGGGGCGGCACTCTAAGCCCGTTGGGCGTCCGCACCAAAGCGCCGCGCGGCATGGCAGTCATGCCCGGGCGGTCCGGCGGCCCATGGTCGGCCCGAGGGCGGCCTGCGGGCGGTCTTTGCCCGACCGCCGGCATCGCTATAATGCCGCGCCGTCCCGATGCACAGCCCTCGCTCCCTTTCCTTCGTCGTCGCGATCCTCCTGCCGGTGGTCGCGGCGATCGCCTATGCGGTGTTCTGGTTCGTCATGGCGAACCGGGTCGAGGCCGGCATCGCGCGCTGGGAAGAGGAGCGCCGGGCCGAGGGCTGGACCGTCAGCCACGGCGCGATCGCGCGCGGGGGCTTTCCGTTCGCCATGGAACTCGGCATGCCGAAGCCCGAGCTGCGGCGCGGCGGCGACCAGCCGCTCGCCTGGCGCGGCGAGTTCCTGTCGGCCTCGATCAAGCCCTGGGCGATCCACGACCTGACCTTCCGGTTTCCGGGCAAGCACCTGCTCGAAATTCCCGCCGGCGGGAAGTCGCGCCTGATGGAGGTCGTGATGCGCGACGCCACGCTCGATCTCCGGGTCGACGAGCGCGGCCGGACCCTGGCGGCGGCGCTGAATTTCGCCGGCTTCGACGCGCGCTTCCCCGACAACGGCGACCGTTACCAGATCGAAACGGCGCGGCTGGCCATGCGCCGCCATCCGATGGACCCCGCGCAGCCGGCGGCACTGTCCTACGAAACGGACTCGCGGATCGAGCGCCTGATCGTGCCGCCCGCGCAGGCCGGGGTGATGGGCCAGGAGATCGCGCTGATCGCCAGCCTCGCCAACGTGATGGGACCGCCCCCCGGCGGGCCGACGGCGGCGGCGGTGACGGCGTGGCGCGACGCCGGCGGGTATCTCGAGGTCAAGGACTACCAGATGAGCTGGGGCAAGCTGCAGATCCAGGGCGCGGGCACGGCGCGGCTGGACGCGCAGTTGCAGGCCCTGGTGCATCTCGACGGGCGGGTGCGCGGCGGCGATGCGCTGATCGACGCGCTGGTGATGGACCGCCAGCTCACCTTTCCCGAGGCGCTGCTCGCCAAGGGCGCGCTGTTCGCGCTGCAGCGCCCGGCCGAGGACGGCGGCGCGCCCTATCTGCGCCTGGCGATCTCGATCCGCGACGGCAACCGGCTCTATCTCGGCCCGGTGCGCATCGCCCGCCTGCCGCCGCTGCAATGGCGCTAGCAGACCGCGCGCCGCCGCCGCTCAACCCCCGCTCGGGCTTCGCCCCGCGCCGGGTCGGCATCCTGGGCGGCTCGTTCAACCCCGCGCATGAAGGCCATCGCCAGATCAGCCTGGCGGCGCTCGGCCGGCTGGGGCTGGACGAGGTGTGGTGGCTGGTCTCGCCGCAGAACCCGCTGAAGCCGGTGGCCGGCATGGCGCCGATCGACCGGCGCCTGGCCGATGCGCGCGCGGTGGCGCGCCATCCGCTCATCCGCGTGACCGACATCGAGACCCGGCTGGGCACGCGCTACACCGCCGACACGCTGGTCAAGCTGGTGCGGGCCTTCCCGCGCACGCGCTTCGTATGGTTGATGGGCGCGGACAATTTGACCCAAATCGCGCGCTGGGAGCGGTGGACACAAATCTTTCATGCCGTTGCCATTGCGGTTTTCAACCGGCCCACCTATTGTTTTAGGGCGTTGTCCGGAATGGCGGCGCGTCGTTTCGCCCGTCGGCGTCTGGCCGCAGCGGCGGCCGGCTCGCTGGCGCGCAAAACACCGCCGGCCTGGGTGTTCCTGTTCACCCGGTTGAACCCCATTTCGGCCACCGCGATCCGCGCCCGGCGTTCGGGAAGACGCCAGGGGCGGACCTGACGCAACGCCAACCGCGAGGTGACGCCATAGCCAGACGCAAACGGGCCGACGCCCACCCAACCGCGCCATTGCGCGCGCTGATCGAAAAGTCCCTGGATGACGACAAGGGCGAAGACATCGTCGTCATCGATCTCGCCGGAAAATCCGACATCGCCGACTTCATGGTCATCGCCACGGGCACGTCCAGCCGCCACGTCGCGACGATGGCGGAGCATCTGCGCCAGCGGGTCAAGGCCGCCGGCCACGCGGCGCCGCGGGTCGAAGGCCTGCCCCAGGCCGACTGGGTGCTGGTCGATGCCGGCGACGTGGTCGTGCATGTGTTCCGGCCGGAAGTCCGCAATTTCTACAACCTCGAGAAGATGTGGGGCCTCGAACTGCCGGCCGCCGAAACGGCGTCGGCCCATGCGGGCCGGCCCGGGCGGGCGCATCTGGTTGCCATGGCCTAGCGCCGTCGCAACGGCATTGCCCCCGGCCGGTTGGCGCGGGGAGGCACCGCGGCCGCCCCGACGGCGGTATCGCGGACGGCGGGTCGCATGCGGATAACCATTGCCGCCGTGGGCCGGCTGCGCGACGGGCCGATGCTGGCCCTCTACCGCGACTACGTCGCGCGCCTGTCCTGGTCCGTCACCCTCAAGGAGGTCGAGGAGCGGCGCAAGCTCGCGCCGCCCGAGCGGATCGCGGCAGAATCGCGGCTGCTCGCCGATGCCCTGCCGGACAAGGCCACGATCGTCGCGCTGGACCAGCACGGGCGCAGCCTGTCGAGCGAGGATTTCGCCGCCCGGCTCGGCCAATGGCGGGACCAGGGCGCGGGCGACCTGGCCTTCGTGATCGGCGGCGCCGACGGCCTGGCGCCGGAATGGCGCCGGCGGGCGGCGCTGGTCCTGTCCCTGGGTGCGATGACCTGGCCGCACCTGCTGGTGCGGGTCATGCTGTCCGAGCAACTCTTCCGCGCCCAGGCCATTCTGTCCGGGCACCCGTACCATAGAGGTGCGTAGTCCATTGGAGACGGGATGTGGACCCCTGTAACCTGACCGGATACTGTTGCAAGTTGCAACGTCGTTGCCGTATCGAGGTCATGAATATGGCTCGTGAATTTCCGACGGAAGACGACGCTTGGGTGCTCGTGGATCGAGCGTTGCGTGACCCTAAATGGGACTTCCGTACGGTCGAAGGAATCGCGCGAGAAACGGGCTTATCGGAAGGGCGCGTCGAAAGGTGGCTGCACGAGAACGCCGACAAGGTCCGTCGAGCATACGTCACCGACCGCAAAGGTCGCCTTTTGTTTACGTTCAAAGGGAAGGATGTGAGTGTGCGCGAGACAGTGGCGAATACGGTAGCCTTCTTAGCTAAGTCCGCCGCTTAAGGCCATCGCGCATGCCTACCCTGGCAGCATTGAGCTGGGGCATTCTAGGCGGCCTGTTTGCAGAAGCTATTACTTGGATTGGGCTTCGCCGAGAACTCCACAAGGGTTTGCCCGACTGGTCGGGGTCGGGTTGGTATTGGTTTGTCACGGGTGTGTCGGTTCTGCTGGGCGGCGGCCTTGTAGTTGTCTATGTCGAAAGCGGCGTCGGCTTGAATCCAATCGTTGCGGTCAACATGGGAGCTACGGCGCCATTGGTTCTCTCAAAGGCCTTCCAGCAGGTGCCGCCCATTGAGCCGGGGCGCGTTGACTAAGTAGGTCAGGTTGCCGCGCGCGAAATCGCTGTCTTGAACGGCCGGTTGAGGCAAAAAAACCAACGAATCCCGCGCGATGCCCATAGGCGGGCGGGACGAAATCGCTTATGTATAGGCCGGCATGAACGACGCTTCCCGCCACCCCCTGTCCCGGCATCCGCGGCCGGTGGTCCTGTGCGTGCTCGACGGCTGGGGCCACCGGGTGGAGTGCACGGACAACGCGATCTGCCAGGCCCGTACCCCGGTCATGGACCGGTGGATGGCGTCCTGCCCGCACGGGCTGCTCAACGCCTCGGAGCTCGAAGTCGGTCTGCCCGCGGGCCAGATGGGCAATTCCGAGGTCGGGCACATGAACCTGGGCGCCGGGCGCGTCGTGATGCAGGAGCTGCCGCGCATCGACCAGGCGGTCGCCGACGGAAGCCTGGCAAAGAACGCGGCGGTACTGAAATTCATCGCCGCGCTGAAGAAGTCCGGCGGCACCTGCCACCTGATGGGGTTGCTGTCGCCCGGCGGCGTGCATTCGCACCAGGACCACATGGCCGCGCTGGCGCGCATCGTCGCCGGCGCGGGCGTGACGGTCGCGGTGCACGCCTTCCTCGACGGGCGCGACACGCCGCCCAAGAGCGCGCCGGACTATCTCGCCAGGTTCCAGGCCGACATCGCATCGGCCGCGGGCGCCGCCGTCGCCACGGTGACGGGGCGCTACTACGCGATGGATCGCGACAAGCGCTGGGATCGGGTGCAGCTCGCCTACGACGCGCTGGTCGACGCCAAGGCCGCGCGCGGCGACGACGCGATCAAGGCCGTGAAGGCGAGCCACGCGGCCGGCGTCACCGACGAGTTCGTGAAGCCGGTCGCGCTCGGCGGCTACCAGGGCATGAAGGACGGCGACGGCGTGCTGATGGCGAATTTCCGCGCCGACCGCGCGCGCGAGATCCTGGCCGCGCTGCTCGATCCCGGCTTCGACGGCTTCGAGCGGACGCACGTCGTGCGCTTCGCCGCCGCGCTGGGGTTGGTCGAGTACTCCAGCCAGCTCAACAAGCTGCTCAAGGTCGTCTTCCCGTCCTCGCGGCTCAGCAACGGCCTCGGCGAGATCGTGGCAAAGGCCGGAATGCGCCAGCTCCGCATCGCCGAGACCGAGAAATACGCGCACGTCACCTTCTTCTTCAACGGCGGCGAGGAGGCGGTCTTCCCCAACGAGGAGCGCATCCTGGTTCCCTCGCCCAAGGTCGCGACCTACGATCTGCAGCCCGAGATGTCGGCCTTCGAGGTGACCGACAAGCTGGTCGGCGCGATCGGCTCCGGCCGCTTCGACCTGATCGTCGTCAACTACGCCAACACCGACATGGTCGGGCATACCGGCGATCTTGGGGCCGCGATCAAGGCGGTCGAGGCGGTCGACCAGTGCCTGGGACGGCTGGAAGCGGCGGTCATCAAGGCTGGCGGCGCGCTGTTCGTCACCGCCGACCACGGCAATGCCGAGATGATGCACGATCCCGCGACCGGCCAGGCGCATACCGCGCACACGATGAACCTGGTGCCGGCGATCCTGGTCGGCGGGCCCAAGGGCGTGAAGCGCCTGGCGGACGGCAGGCTTGCCGACGTGGCGCCGACCCTGATCGAGCTCCTGGGGCTCGAATGCCCGGCCGAGATGACCGGCCATTCGCTATTGATCGGCGATACCCAGCCAGGCAAGCAGCGTGCGATCGCCTAGCCGCGCCCTGCGTCTCGGCGCGGCCGCGCTCTTCCTCGCGCTCGCCGGGGCGTCGATCCAGCCGCGCCTCGCGGCCGCCGAGCAGACCGAGGACGAGCGCCGGCTCGACAGTCTGAAAAAGGCCGAGCGCGAGGCGCGCGACCGCATCGCCGAGCTGAAGCGCCGCGAGGAGCAGCTTGCCGCCGATCCGCGCAAGGCCGAGGAGCTGGCGACGGTGCGCCGCGACCGCCAGCTCGCCGGCGACCAGGCCGAGCGCCTGCATGCCGAGATCGCGGCCTTGGGCGATCACCTCTTGATGATGGAAGCCGCGCAGAAGGAGCAGGACGAGGTCAGGCGCCGCCTGCGCCAGGCGACCGAGCGCGCCGCCGAGCAGCAGAAGCGCGAGGACGAAGCCGGCCAGCGCGAGGAGCGCCTGCGCCGCGAGCGCCGCGAAGCGGTGGAGCGCGAGCAGGACCAGGAGCGCGAATTGCGCCGCCTCGAGGACCAGGCCCGCCGCCTGGTCGCCGAGGAAGGCGTCAAGCGCGCGGCGCTGGGCCGCGAGAGCGAGCGGCGCGACCAGGTCGTGGCCGCCCTGCTGCGGCTGTCGGGCAACGAGCCCGCCTTCCTGGTGGCGATGCCGGGACCGCCGCTCGACAACGTGCAGGGGGCGCTCGCCTTCCGCTACCTGGAGCAGGACCTGCGCAAGCGTTCGATGGTGCTGAACGCCTCGCTGCAATCGCTGGCCGAGGCGCGCGCGGCGATCGACGACACGCGGCGCAAGATGGACGGCACGCGCGAGGCGCTGGCGGCCGAAAAGGCGCGCATCGAGCGCATGCTGGCCGACAGCGCCGACGACCAGCGCCGGGCCGCCGGCCAGCGCCAGAAGGAGATCGAGCTGGCCGAGAAATTGCGGGCCGAGGCGCGTGATCGCGAGGAATTGATCGCGGCCCTGGTCAAGGACCGTCGCGAGCGCGAGGCCGCCGAGGCGCGCGCACGCGAGGAGGCCCGCAAGGCCCGCGAGGCCGAGGAGCGCCGGCTTGTCGCCGAAGCGAAAGCCCGCGCGGCCCAGGCGGCGCAGCAGGCGGCGCAACAGCAGGCCGCGCAGCAGCAGGCGGCACAGCAACAGGCGGCGCAACAGCAAGCGGCGCAGCAGGCGGCTAGGCCTGGCATTGCGCCGCCGGACGGCGCGCCGGCGCCGGCCAAGCAGCTCGCCATGGCGCCCGCGGCGTCGCCGCCCGCCGCCGCCGAGCGGCCGCGCGACGTGCGCGCCCAGGCCCCGGCGCGCGGCGCGATGCTCAATCCAGTGGCAGGACGGATCGTGCGCCAGTTCGGCCAGACCGACGATGCCGGAACCGCAAGCAAGGGTCTGGTGTTCAACGCCAATCCCGGCGCGCGGGTGCTCGCCCCCTATGACGGCCAGGTCGTCTACGCCGGGCCCTTCCGCGGCTACGGGCGCATCTTGATCATCGAGCACGGCGGTGGATATCATACGATGCTGTCCGGCTTGGGACGCATCGACTGCGCGGTCGGCCAATGGGTCGTCGCGGGCGAGCCGCTGGCGATCATGGGCGAGCAGGGCGGTGCGGGGCTCTATGTGGAACTTCGACGCGATGGACAGCCCGTCAATCCCGTGCCCTGGTTGGCGTCGGGAAATGGTTGAGCGTCCGTCGCAATCATCAAACGGAAGGCGAGGGTAAGAGAACCATGCGTTATCTGCGTTTTGCGGCGATGACCGCGATGGCTCTGTTGATCCCTACGGTCCAGGCCGGGCCGCCGACCAACAGCTCGGAGACCTACCGGCAGCTCAACCTGTTCGGCGACGTTTTCGAACGGGTGCGCGCCGACTATGTCGAGAAGATCGGCGACCAGGAGCTGATCGAATCGGCGATCCAGGGCATGCTCGCCTCGCTCGACCCGCACTCCAGCTACATGAACGCGAAGAGCTTCCGCGACATGCAGGTGCAGACCAAGGGCGAGTTCGGCGGGCTCGGCATCGAGGTGACGATGGAGAACGGCCTGGTCAAGGTCGTCTCGCCGATCGACGAGACGCCCGCCGCGCGCGCGGGCCTCAAGCCCGGCGACTACATCACGCATCTCGACGGCGAGCAGGTCATGGGACTGTCGCTGCAGGAAGCCGTGGAGAAGATGCGCGGCCCGGTCAATTCGGACATCAAGCTGACGATCCGGCGCGAAGGGCGCGACCAGCCGCTCGACGTCACGCTGACCCGCGCGCAGATCAAGATCCAGTCCGTGCGCAGCCGGACCGAGGGCGATGTCGGCTATGTCCGCATCACCACCTTCAACGAGCAGACCGACAAGGGGTTGGAGCGGGCGATCGAGCAGATCAAGAAGGACGCGGGCACCAAGCTGATCGGCTACGTGCTCGACCTGCGCAACAACCCCGGCGGTCTCTTGGACCAGGCGGTGTCGGTCTCCGACGCCTTCCTCGACAAGGGCGAGATCGTGTCGACCCGCGGCCGCGCCAGCGAGGACGGCCAGCGCTACAACGCCCGGCCGGGCGACCTGGCCGGCGGGCTGCCGGTCGTCGTGCTGATCAACGGCGGCTCGGCCTCGGCGTCGGAGATCGTCGCCGGCGCGCTGCAGGACCATCGCCGCGCGGTCGTCATGGGCACGCGGTCGTTCGGCAAGGGATCGGTGCAGACCATCATCCCGCTCGCCGGCCATGGCGCGATGCGGCTGACCACGGCGCGCTATTACACGCCCAGCGGCCGCTCGATCCAGCAAAAGGGCATCGATCCCGACATCGTGGTCGAGCAGGGCCATCTCGAACTGGCGAAAGAGACGCGCGGGCGCAGCGAAAAGGACCTCCGCCACTCGCTGATCAACCCGGACGACGCGAAGAAGGGCGACGACACGTCGGCGTCCGACAAGAAGCCCGACGACGCCAAGCCGGCCGACGCGAAACCGGCGGACAGCAAGCCCGCCGACGCCAAGGCGCCCGACGCCAAGGCGCCCGATGCCAAGAAGACCGACGCCAAGACGGCCGCCGCCGAGAAGCCCGAGGACTACCAGCTCGACCGCGCGCTCGACCTGCTCAGGGGCGTGACTCTGTTCAAGGGACGGATGGTCAATTAGCGCTGCCAACCCGCGCAACGACGACAGCGACGCCGTCGCCGACCCGATCGGCGGCGGCGGTTCCGACGTTGTCGCCGATGGCGATGGCGGCGGTCGCGGGCGGATGTCCGGCCGCCGCGTCGTGGCGCTGGCGGCGATGTTCATGCTGGTCGTCGGCGCCGCGGCGGGCGCCTTCCTGTGGCTCAAGGGCCATTCCAGCACGCCCAAGGATCCCTGGCGCGGCGTCGCCCAGGTCACGGTCAAGCTGCCGCCGCCGGTGGTCGAACCGCCGCCCGCCCCGGTAGCCGAACCGCCGCCGCCGGCTGCGCCGCCGCTGCCGCAAGCCGCAAGCCCGCCCGCGACCGCCGGTCCCACGGTCGAGGCGCCGCCGCCGCCGCCCGTGCCCGCGCGTCCTGCGCCGGCGAAGCCCGCCACCCCGCCGACGGCCGCCGCGCCGCCCGCGGCCGCCCCGGCGGCACCGGTGGCCGCGGCCAAGCTGGGCGACGCCCAGCTTGCGCTGTTCGATCCCGCGCTGTCGGAACGGCAAAAGGACGGCGCGCTGCCGATGATCGGGCGCGACGGGCGCCAGCCATGGCAGGTCTATGCGCGGCCCTTCGATCTCGCCGACAAGCGTCCGCGCGTGGCGCTGGTAATCGCCAACATGGGGCTCAGCGCCGCCGCGACCGACCAGGCTATCGACGACCTGCCGCCCGGCGTGACCCTGGTCTTCGCGCCCTTCGCCGAGGGGGTGAAGGCGGCGATGGCGCGCGCGCGGGCCAAGGGGCACGAGGTGCTGATCAGCGTGCCGATGGAGCCCGAGGGCTATCCGCGCAGCGATCCCGGTCCCAATACCCTGCTCACCAGCCTCAGCGAGGCCGAGAACCTGGACCGCCTGACCTGGACCCTGACGCGCGCCGAGGCCTATGTTGGCGTCGCCAACCTGACGGGCGCAAAGTTCGCCGCCTCGCCCAAGCACGTCGAGCCGGTCCTGAAGGTGCTGCGCCAGCGCGGGCTGCTGCTGGTCGATCGCTGGTCGACCGGCCCGCAATCGCCGGTGATCGAGGCCGCCAAGACGCTCGGGCTGCCGGTGTCGGGCGTGCAGATGCTGGTCGACCAGGAGCCGTCGCGCGCGGCGATCGACGGCCGGCTGACCGAGCTCGAGCGCATCGCGCGCCGCGACGGCCGGGCGCTGGGCCTGGCCTTGCCCTATCCGCTGTCGCTCGAGCGGGTCGCGGTCTGGGCCACCAGCCTCGAGGCGCGAGGCACGGCGCTGGCCCCGGTCAGCGCCGTGGTGGCCGCGGCGGCCAAATGATGCACGCCGCGTGACGGCCCGCCGCTTCCTGCGATGACCCGCAAGCTTCTGCCCTATGACCGGCGGCCCTATCGCGATTGCGTGGGCTGCGCCCTGTTCGACCGCCGCGGCCTGGTCTTCGCCGGCAAGCGGGTGGACGACGACGGCGGCCATTGGCAGATGCCCCAGGGCGGCATCGACAAGGGCGAGACGCCGCGCGCGGCGGCGCTGCGCGAGCTGCACGAGGAGGTGGGCACCGACCGCGCCGAGGTAATCGGCGAGATCGACCGCTGGCTTGGCTACGACCTGCCGCCGGACATCGCGGACCGGGTATGGGGCGGGCGGTACCGCGGCCAGCGCCAGCGCTGGTTCGCGCTTCGTTTCACCGGCAACGATCGCGACATCGTGCTGCACGGCAGCGGCCCGAACCACCACCCCGAATTCGCCGAATGGCGCTGGATGAAGCTGGGCGCCCTGGCCGCGGCGGCGATTGCGTTCAAACGCGACATCTACGTCCAGGTGGCCGCGGACTTCGCGCGATTCGCCAAACCCGCCCGCTAAAAGTCACCTGGTTCCATTCGGGACTATTGCGCGCCGCCACGCTCCCGCGCATGATCGGCCCAACCAACGGGGGCTGGGGGATCATGAATCAGGTTCTGTTCAAGAACGCCAAGCTGCTCGACCCCAATGTCGATGCGCTGCAGGGCGGCATGTCGGTGCTTGTGGAGGGCGACAAGGTCCGCGAAGTGTCGGCCAAGCCGATCAAGGCGCCCAAGGCGGCCACGATCGATTGCGGCGGGCGCACGCTGATGCCCGGCCTGATCGACTGCCACGTCCATGTGTTCCTGTCCGAGGTAAGCATCCCGTCGCTCGAGAAGATGCCGCTGACGATGATGACGGCCAAGGGCGCCGCCCAGGCGCGCGCCATGCTCGACCGCGGCTTCACCACGGTGCGCGACACCGGGGGCGCGGACTGGGGCATGCGCGATTCGATCGCGATGGGCCTGTTGCCGGGCCCGCGCCTGTTCATCGCGGGCCGGGCGCTGGGCCCCACCGGCGGCCATTCCGACGCGCGCCGGCGCACCGACTACGGCCAGTCCTGCCGCTGCTGCAACGCGATGAACTTCTGCATGGAGATCTCCGACGGCGCCGACGCGGTACGCGGCGCGGTGCGCGAGCAGCTGCGCCAGGGCGTCGACCAGGTGAAGATCATGGTCTCGGGCGGCGTCGCCAGCCCCTACGACCCGCTCGACAGCCGCCAGTTCTCGCTCGACGAGATCGGTGCTGCGGTCGAGGAGGCCGAGGCCTTCGGCCGCTACGTCCAGGCCCATGCCTATACGCCCGAGGCGATCACGCGCGCCGTCACCAAGGGCGTGCGCACGATCGAGCACGGCAACCTGATCGACGACAAGACCGCCAAGCTGATGAAGCAGCGCGGCGCCTACATGGTCGCCAACCTGGTCG
>JADLEG010000020.1 GCA_020846275.1 Alphaproteobacteria bacterium | reverse complement strand
TGAGGCCGGAATCGCCCAGCATCAGCTCGTTGTAGGTGTTGATGAAGTTGCGCAGCTTCTGCGGCCGCGCCGCCAGCGCCCGCAGCACATAGGGCACCAGCCCCAGCTTCTCCTGGCAGACCTTGAAGTACTTCTGCAGATCCTTGTCGAGTTTCTTCGGGTTCGGCACCGGCAGGCGCATGATATGCTTGGGCTGGGGCATTTCTTGTCCTTTCGCTACGGTCCGCGTCGCTGACCCTTCGACAAGCTCAGGGTGAAGAGAATTGTGTATCGCGGATTCCCAGTTCCTCATCCTGAGCCTGTCGAAGGATGAGCGCGCACGGGCCTACTGTGTAGAAAACCCGCACTGCGCGCGGTGGCGCAACAGGTGGTCGGCCAGGACCAGGGCCAGCATCGCCTCGCCCACCGGCACCGCGCGGATGCCGACGCAGGGGTCGTGGCGGCCCTTAGTCGAAATCTCGGTGTCCTTGCCGTCGGTGGTGACGGTCTTGCGCGGGCTCAGGATCGAGCTGGTCGGCTTGACCGCGAAGCGCACGACGATGTCCTGGCCCGAGGAAATGCCGCCCAGGATTCCGCCGGCGTGGTTCGACAGGAACTGGGGCCCGTCATTGCCCATGCGCATCTCGTCGGCGTTCTGCTCGCCGGTCAGGACGGCCGCGCCGAAGCCGGCGCCGATCTCCACGCCCTTCACGGCGGTGATGCTCATCATCGCCTTGGCGATCTCGCCGTCCAATTTGTCGAACACCGGCTGGCCCAGGCCGGCGGGCGCGTTCGACGCCACCAGCTCGATCACCGCGCCGATCGACGAGCCCGATTTGCGGATGCCGTCCAGGTAGTCGGCCCAGCTCTCGGCCGCCCGTGCGTCGGGGCAGAAGAACGGGTTGCGGTGCACCTCGTCCCAGTCCCAGCGCAGCGGGTCGACGCGGTGCGGGCCGATCTGCACCAGCGCGCCCCGGATCTCGACCCCGCCCGGCACCAGGTGGTCCAGCACCTTGCGCGCCACCGCGCCGCCGGCGACGCGGGTCGCCGTCTCGCGCGCCGAGGAGCGCCCGCCGCCGCGATAGTCGCGGATGCCGTATTTGGTCCAGTAGGTGTAGTCGGCGTGGCCGGGCCTGAACTTGTCCTTGATATCGGAATAGTCCTTGCTGCGCGCGTCCACGTTCTCGATCTCGAGCGCGATCGGCGTGCCGGTGGTCTTGCCCTCGAACGTGCCCGACAGGATGCGCACCTGGTCGGGCTCCTGGCGTTGCGTCGTGAATCGCGACTGGCCGGGGCGCCTGCGGTCGAGCCAGGGCTGGATGTCGGCCTCGCTCAAGGGGATCAGCGGCGGCGCGCCGTCCACCACGCCGCCGATCGCCGGTCCGTGGCTTTCGCCCCAGGTGGTCAGGCGGAACAAATGGCCGAACGTATTGCCCGACATTGGCGGCTACTGACCGTCGACGGACTTGAAGCCCTTGAGCATCTCGGCGACCTTCGGCGCCGCGTCGACCGCCAGCATGCCGACGACGTGATAGCCGCTGTCGACGTGGTGCACCTCGCCCGTCACGCCGGAGGAAAGGTCGCTCAGCAGATAGAGCGCCGACCCGCCCACCTCGTCGATCGACACGTTGCGGCGTAGCGGCGCGTTCAGCTCGTTCCACTTCAGGATATAGCGGAAGTCGCCGATGCCCGCCGAGGCCAGCGTGCGGATCGGTCCGGCGGAAATGCAGTTCACGCGGATGCGGTGCTTGCCCAGGTCGGCCG
Organism: Alphaproteobacteria bacterium; assembly: GCA_020846275.1. GTDB lineage: Bacteria > Pseudomonadota > Alphaproteobacteria > JAEULC01 > JAEULC01 > JAEULC01. Next base: position 19,034 of record JADLEG010000020.1, on the reverse strand, counting down.
CCAGATATTTCACGCTGGCCTCCAGCGCCGCCTTGGCCACGCCCATCACGTTGTAGTGCGGCATCACCCGTTCGGCGCCGGCGTAGCTTAGCGTCAGCATGCTGCCGCCGTCGGTCATCAACGGCGCCGCCCGCTGGGCCAGCGCGGTGAAGGAGTAGCAGGACACGTCCAGCGTCATCGCGAAGTTGGCGCGCGAGGTGCGCACATAGTCGCCCTTCAACTCCTCGCGGTCGGAGAAGGCGACGGCATGGACCAGGAAATCGAGCCCGCCCCATTTCTTGGCGATCGCGTCGAACACCGCGTCCATGCTGGCGTCACTGGTGACGTCGCAATCCATGATCACCGACGCGCCAAGCTGCTCGGCCAGGGGCTGCACGCGCTTGCCCATCGCCTCGCCCTGGTAGGTGATCGCCAACTCCGCACCCTGCGCGCGCACGGCGGACGCAATGCCCCAGGCGAGCGACCGGTCGTTGGCGACGCCGAGGATCAATCCGCGCTTGCCTTGCATCAGCGGCTTGGCCGCAGGCGGCTTCGCGTCGCTCATCACGGAACCTCGTTCCTCGCTTCGTCTTCGGTGGGGCGCCGGCGGGTGGGATGAAAGCGCCGGCATCCTACACGAACCGCCGCACCGGTCAAAGCCGCGCCGCCCTGGCCGAACCCCCTGTTTCGACAGTCTGTTTCCGTGCGCGGGCGGTTGCGATATAGTCGCTTCATGCGGGGAAACAGCCGATTCGGCGCGGCGCTCGCCTTCGCGCGCCCAGGCCAGGCATTCGCGAGTCTGCGCGACCGCGACTGGCCGGCCACGGGCCGTCGAGCCTGGCTGATGCTGCGCGACGCCGCGGGACTGGTCGTCTACACGGCCGGGCGCTTCTACCGCGACCGCTGTCCGCAGGTCGCCGCCTCGCTCACCTACACCACGCTGCTGTCGATGGTGCCGCTCCTGACCATCGCGTTTGCGATCCTCGCCGCCTTCCCGGTGTTCGAGGGCATCCGCGAGCAGGCCCAGCAGATGCTGTTCGAGAACCTGGTGCCGGCGATCGGCGACACCGTGTCGCAAACCCTCGGCGGCTTCACCAAGAACATGGGCAAGACGACCGCCTTCGGCATCGTCTTCGTGGCGATCACGTCGATCCTGACGCTCAACACGATCGAGACCGTGTTCAATACGATCTGGCGCGCGGGCGAACCGCGCAGCATGGTCATGCGGGTCTTGAGCTACTGGGCGATGCTGACCATCGGGCCGCTGCTGTTCGGCGCCAGCCTGTCGCTGTCGAGCTACCTGTTCACGCTGCAGCACACGCTCAGCCTGCAGTTCCTGGGCCGCGCGCTGATCCAGCTTGCCACTCTCTTGCCCTTCCTGCTGTCGGTGTGCGGGTTCATCCTGCTGTTCCAGGTCGTGCCGAACTTTCCCGTGCACCGGCGCAACGCGGTTATCGGCGGCATCGTGACCGCGGTGCTGTTCGAGTTGCTGAAGCGCGGCTTCGGCCTCTACATCGCCAAGTTCGCCAGCTACCAGGTGGTCTACGGCGCGCTGGCGGCCGTGCCGATCTTCATGCTGTGGGTGTATCTGTGCTGGATGGTCGTGCTGTTCGGCGCCGAGCTCACCGCCTCGCTGCCGGAATGGCGCGCGGGGCGCGGCTTCGGCAAGTCGATCGTGACGCCGGGGCGGCGGCTCGGCGTGGCGCTGGCGCTCTTGGCCGCGATCTTCAAGAAGACCCGCAGCGGCGAGATGTTCCGCGACCGGCACCTTCTGGCCAAGGTGCCCTCGGGCTCGGACCTGCTCGGCGACGTGCTGGCGCGGCTGGTGAAGGCCGGTTTCGTAGCGCGGGGCGAGAAGGGGCAGTGGCTGCTGGCGCGCGACCTCGAGACCACGACCTTGCACGAGCTGTTCGTCTGCCTGGACCTGACCTTGGGGCCGACCGACATGCGCGGCGACGAGCGCCAGCCCTGGCATGACCGGCTCGACGCGCTGCTCGGCGCGGCCGACCGCACCAACCGCGAACGCTTCTCGGTCAACCTGAAGCAGCTTCTGACGCACGAACTCAGCGAAGCCGAGATCGACAGCTTCGCCGCCCGGCCGCAGGCGGCCCAGTAGAGGTCAGCGGGAAGCGCCGCTCTTCGCGTCGGCCAGGACCGATTCCGCGCAGCGCTGCGCGATCACCATGGTCGGTGCCGCGGTATTGCCCGAGGTGATCAGCGGCATGGCCGAGGCGTCGGCCACGCGCAGGCCGCGGATTCCGCGCAGCCGCAGCCTGGCGTCCAGCACCGCCATGCGGTCGCCCTCGATGCCCATCTTGGCCGTTCCGATCGGGTGGAAGATGGTGGCGCCCAGGTCGCCCGCGGCCACCTCCAGCTCCCGGTCGGACTGGACCTTGGCGCCCGGCCGAAACTCCTGCGGGCGATAGGCGGCGAGCGCCGGCGCCTGCAGGATGCGCCGCGTCAGGCGGATCGAATCCACCGCGACCCGCCGGTCCTCGGGCGTCGACAGGTAGTTGGGGTCGATCGCCGGCGCCTTGGCAGGGTCGGGCTCGCGCAGGTGCACGCTGCCGCGGCTGGTCGGGCGCAGGTTGCAGATGCTCGCCGTGAAGGCGGGGAAGTCGTGCAGCGGGTCGCCGAACTTCTCCAGCGACAGCGGCTGGATGTGGTACTCGACGTTCGCCGTCGCGTATTCGGGCGACGAGCGCGTGAAGGCGCCGAGCTGCGAGGGCGCCATGGTCAGCGGGCCGGTGCGCATCACGGCGTATTGCAGCGCCATGCCGGCCTTCTTCCACAGCTTGCGGTAGTCCGCATTGAGCGTGCGCACGCCGTCGACCTTGTAGATCATCCGGAGCTGCAGGTGATCCTGCAGGTTCTCGCCCACGCCGGGCAGGTCGTGGACGACCGGCAGACCGAGTTTCGCCAGGCGGTCGGCCTGGCCGATGCCGGACAGTTCGAGGATCTGCGGCGATCCGATCGATCCCGCCGCCAGCACCACTTCGCCCGCGGCCTGCGCGACGAAGCGCTGGTTGCCGCGCGAAAACACGATGCCGCTGGCGCGCTTGTCCGCGACCACCAGGCGTTCGACCATCGCGTTGGTCTCCAGGCGCAGGTTCGGGCGATGCAGCACCGGCTTCAGGAAGCCGCGCGCGGCGCTCCAGCGCCGGCCGCGGCGCTGGTTGACGTGGAAATAGGCGCAGCCCTCGTTGTCGCCGCTGTTGAAGTCGTCGACCTTGGGGATGCCGCATTGCGCGGCGGCTTCGCGGAAGGCGTCGGTCAGGTCCCAGCGCACGCGCGGCAATTCGACCCGCCATTCGCCGCCGCGGGCATGATGGGGGCCTTCCAGCGTGGCATGGTCCTCCATGCCGAGGAAGACGGGCAGCACGTCGTCCCAGCCCCAGCCCTCGAGGCCGAGCTGGCGCCAGCCGTCATAGTCGGCCGCCTGGCCGCGCATGTAGACCATGGCGTTGATCGCCGAGCAGCCGCCCACCACCTTGCCGCGGGCGTAGTGCAGCGCGCGGCCGTTCAAGCCCGGCTGCGGCTCGGTCTTGTACATCCAGTCCGAGCGCGGGTTGCCGATCGCGAACAGGTAGCCGATCGGGATGTGGTACCAGATCCAGTTGTCCTTGCCGCCGGCCTCGAGCAGCAGAACCCGGTGCCGCGGGTCGGCCGACAGGCGGTTGGCCAGCACGCAGCCGGCCGAGCCCGCCCCGACGACGATGAAGTCGTAACTCCCGATATCCTGCGGATCCGCCACGTCTATTCCATCCCGGCCCAATTCAAGCGCCGCGAGTGTAGCCGAGCGCGATCCGGCGGCACCATCCCCGGGGTGAGCGCTTGACACGCGGCCGGAATCATTTAAATATATATTCAAATGATCACACGTCTGGTACGCAAGCCGCCGGCCCCGGTGCCGCCGCTCTCCGAGGACGAGGCGGCACGGCTGGCCGACATGTTCCGGTTGCTCGGCGATCCGTCGCGGCTGCGCATCCTTTTGGCCTGCCTGGCGGAGCCGACCAATGTCGGCGCGATTGCCGGGCGGGCGGGATTGTCGGTTTCGCTGGTAAGCCATCACCTGCGCCTCCTTCGCGCCGCACGGCTGGTGCGGGCGACGCGGCAGGGCAAGCAGGTGTTCTACGAGGGCGCCGACGAGCATGTCCGCTGCGTGATCCAGGACATGGTGACGCATCTGGGCGAGCCGGACGGCGAGGACGAGGAGCACGGCGCATGAGCGGCTGCCATTCCTGCGAACACGATCACGGGCATGGCCACGACGCCGCCGTCACCACCGATGCATCGTTCCGCCGCGTGCTGTGGATTGCTCTCGTGGTCAACGCCGCGATGTTCGTGATCGAGGCCGCATCGAGCTTCGCCGCCGGGTCCACCGCGCTGCTCGCCGACTCGCTGGATTTCTTCTCCGATTCGACCAACTACGCGATCTCGCTCTGCGCGCTGGCCCTGGGCGTGCGCGCCCGCTCGCGCGCGGCGCTGCTCAAGGGCCTGTCGATGGGCGCGATCGGCCTGTGGGTCGTGGGCGCGGCCGTGCACAAGATCGCGACCGGCACGGTGCCCGACCCGCTGATCATGGGACCGGTCGGGCTGCTGGCGCTGCTGGCGAACGTGTTCGTCGCCGTCCTCGTGTACAGCCACCGCAAGGGCGACGCCAACCGCGAATCGGTCTGGCTGTGCAGCCGCAACGACGCGATCGGCAATGTCGTGGTGATGCTGGCCGCCAGCGGCGTCTTCGCCACCGGCACCTACTGGCCGGACGTGCTGGTCGCCGTCGTGATGGCGGGGCTCAGCCTCGCCGCCGCCTGGCGGGTCGTGCGCCGGGCGCTCGCCGAACTCGGCCGGCAGAGCACGGTGGCGCTGCCCGGCGCGGCGGAATAACTCAGTCCTCCCAGCCCTCGCCGCTGCGTACCTTGTCGCGGCGGCCCTTGGCCCAGCCCTCGACGAAGCGGGTCAGTTCGGCGTCGGGCGGATCGGGCAGCACGACCTTCAAGGTCACGTACTGGTCGCCGCGCTCGCCCTTCTTGCCCTGGGCGACGCCGCGCCCCTTCAGGCGCAGCTTGGTGCCGGTATTGGCGCCCTTGGGCAATTTGACCGACACGCGGCCGTCGATCGTCGGCACCTCGATCGAGCCGCCCAGCAGCGCCTCCTGCAGGGCGACCGGCGCCTCGATATGGATGTCGGCGCCTTCGCGGCGGAACAGGTGGTGCGGCGCCACGGTGATCTCGATGAAGGCGTTGCCGGCCGGCCCCCCGCCCAGGCCGGGCGAGCCCTGCTGCTTCAGCCGCAGCGTGTTGCCGCTCTCGGTGCCCGGCGGGATGTTGACGTCCAGGGTGCGCCCGTCCGCCAGCTTGATGCGCCTTGTGCCGCCGCGCGCGGCCTCCAGGAAGTCGATGGTCAGCGCATAGGTGACGTCGGCCCCGCGCGACTTGAAGCTGCCGGCGCCGCCCGCGCCGGGGCGCCGCCGCCGGCCGAACAGCTCGTCGAAAATGTCGGACGGATCGAAGCCAGCCCCCGCCGTGCCGTCCCACGCCCCGCCGCCCGGACCGCCGCCGCCCGGACCGCCGCCGGGCCCGCCCCGGCGCGCCCAGGCATCGCGGAACGCGGCATCGGCGCGCGGATTGCCGCCGGCATCGATCTCGCCGCGGTCGAACTTGGCGCGCTTCTCCGCATCCCCCAGCAGATCGTAGGCGGCCGAGACTTCCTTGAACCGCTTCTCGATCTCGGGCTTGCCGGGATTGAGGTCGGGGTGCAGCGACTTCGCCAGCTTGCGGTACGCCTTCTTGATCTCGTCGGCCGAGGCTTCGCGCTTAACGCCCAGGACATCGTAGGGATCGCGCATCAGTTCTCGCTCAACTAAGGAATTTCCATTTGCCGTTCTGGCCGCGGCAGGCGAGGCCGCCCTTGGCCTCGGCCGCGCCCTTGATGTCCTTGCTGCCGCGCTGGCGAATCTGGATCGTCTGCTCGAACTCGCGGCAATAGGTGCCGTCCTTGTCCTGGTAGGTCTTGGTCGGCTTGATGGTGCCGGTGGTGCCGGTCTCGGGATTGGTCCAGGGGCGCTGCGATCCGTCGCCGGCATATTCCAGCGCAAGCTGCGCCGAGCGCTCCGCGTAGACGTCGTCCGACTTGTCGAGCGACTTTCCGGCGGCAAGCTGCTTGCGGTAGACATCGAGCATCGAGATGCCGGCCGCGTCCGGGTCCGCCTTGGCCTCGGCGGGGGGCGGGGCGCTGGCGATGGTCGTGGGCGGCGGCGTCCCGGCGCTGCCGAAGCCCATGCAGCCGGCGAGCGACAGCAGCGTCGCGATCGCGGCGAAGCGGGTCGTCTGGCGGCGGCGGCTACGATCCGTCATGGTCACGGCGTCCGGCATTCCCTGGTGACAGGCACGGCACGCCCTATATCATACTTGCTTGGCGCCGCCGCAAGTGCGGCGCCGATCCCACCCGCTGAGCCCCAGGAACCGCGATGACGCCCGACGATCCCGTTCCCGCCGCCGCAACCGCCGAACCGCCGTCCGAGGCGGAGGATCCGATCCTGCTGTTCAACGCCTGGCTTGCCGAGGCGACCCAGAGCGAGCCGAACGACGCCAACGCCATGGCGCTGGCGACGGCCGACGCGTCGGGCGCGCCGTCCGTGCGCATGGTCCTCTTGAAAGGGGTCGAGCCCGCCGGCTTCGTGTTCTACACCAACACCGAGAGCCGCAAGGGCGGCGAGCTGGCCGCCAATCCGCGCGTCGCGCTGATGTTCCACTGGAAGTCGCTGCGCCGCGTGGTGCGTATCGAGGGGCCGGTCGAACGGGTGAGCGACGCCGACGCCGACGCCTATTTCCGCTCGCGGCCCCGCGACAGCCGGATCGGCGCCTGGGCGTCGAGCCAGTCGCGGCCGATGGAAGGACGCTTCGACCTTGAAAAGCGCGTGGCGATCTACGCCGCCAAGTTCGCGATCGGCGAAGTGCCGCGCCCGCCGCACTGGACCGGGTTCCGCGTCCGCCCCCAGCGCATCGAGTTCTGGCGCGACCGGCCGTTCCGGCTGCACGAGCGGATCGTCTACCGCCGCCACGCGGACGGCCGTCCCGGCTGGTGGACCGAGCGCCTGTTCCCGTGACCGATCCGGCCGCCAGCGTCGCCGGTCAGCAGCGCCGCGCGGCCGACAACGGCCGGCTGATGCGGCTGGCGACCTATGCCTCGGTGGCGGCGGCCGGCGTGCTGATCGTGGTGAAGCTGGCGGTGTGGATCGCGACCGGATCGGTCAGCATCATGGCCAGCCTGCTCGACTCGCTGCTCGACGCCGGCGCGTCGATGGTGAACCTGCTGGCCGTGCGCCACTCGTTGACGCCGCCCGACCGCGAGCATCGCTTCGGCCACGGCAAGGCCGAGCCCCTGGCCGGCCTGGCGCAATCCGCCTTCATCGCCGGCTCGGCGGTGCTGCTGCTGGTCCAGGCGGCCGAGCGGCTGGTCGAGCCGCGGGCGATCCCGCATGCAGGCGTCGGCATCGCGGTGATGGGCTTCTCGATGCTGGTGACGGTCGCGCTGGTGATGTTCCAGCGCCGCGTGATCGCCCGCACCAACTCGACGGCGATCCGCGCCGATTCGCTGCACTATGCCGGCGACATCATGGTCAATGGCGGCGTCATCGTGGCGCTGCTGCTGGCCAAGGCGCTCGACGCGCCGATCTTCGATCCGCTGTTCGGCGGCATGGTCGCGTTCTACATCGTCTACAGCGCCTGGCAGATCGTGCGCCTGTCGCTCGACATGCTGATGGACCGCGAATTGCCCGAGGAGGACCGCCGGCGCATCCGCGACCTCTGCCTGCAGCATATCGAGGTCCGCCGCGTGCACGACCTGCGCACCCGCGTCGCGGGGCCGGACATCTTCATCCAGGCGCATGTCGAGATGGACGGCGCCATGACGTTGCTCGATGCCCACGCCGTATCGGACGATCTCGAGAATCGCCTGAAAGCCGCCTTTCCGGGAGCCGAGGTGATGATCCACCAGGATCCGGCGGGCATCGCCGAGAACCGGCCGAATTTCGCCTGACCGCCCGTGACGACCGTTCCCGCTGCCGAGGACCAGTCGGCCCAGATCGCGCTGCTGCTGGATCCGGCCACGCATGGCGGCGACGGACCGCGGCGCATCGACACGCATGGGGCGATCGTCGTCCTGGCCGGCGACCGCGTGCTGAAGATGAAGCGGGCGGTGCGCTTCCCCTTCCTCGACTACTCGACGCCCGAGCGCCGCCGCGCGGCCTGCGCCAAGGAGCTGGCGATCAATCGCCGCACGGCGCCCGAGCTCTATCTGGGGGTTCGGCCGATCCTGGCCGGTCCCGGCGGCAGGCCGCAGCTTGGGCCGCGGGGCGAGGGAGCGCCGCAGCAGGGCGCGATCGACTGGGTGGTCGAGATGCGCCGCTTCGACGACGACGCGCTGCTCGATCAGCGCGCGCGGGACGGCCGGCTCGACGAGGCGACGATGCTGTCGCTGGCCGACGCGGTCGCGGGCTTCCACCGCGCGGCCGCGCGCAGGCCCGAGCATGGCGGCCGGTCGGCCATGGCGCGGATCGTCGAGGGCATCGTCGAAGGATTGGAAGGCGATGCGGCGCTGGATGCCGGCAAGGTGGCGCGGTTCCGCGGCGCGTCCGCGTCACGGCTGGCGCATGACGGCGCGCTGCTCGATGCGCGGCGCGACGCGGGCTATGCGCGGCACGGGCATGGCGACCTGCATCTCGGCAATGTCTGCCTGTGGCGGGGCCGTCCGACCCTGTTCGACGCGATCGAGTTCGACGACCGCATCGCCAGCGGCGACGTGCTGTACGATCTTGCCTTCCTGTTGATGGACCTGGCGCATCGCGGGCTGGACCGGCTCGCCAATGCCGCCTTCAACCGCTACCTGGTCCGCGCGGTTCACGACGACGGCGTCGACGCCCTGGCCGGTCTCGGCGCCCTGCCGCTGTTCCTTGCCTGCCGCGCCGGCATCCGCGCCCAGGTGAGCCTGGCCGCGGCGCGCGCGCAGCCGGATGCGGCCCAGGCCGAAGCACGGCGGGCCGAGGCGCGGGCCTATCTCGACCTGGCGCTTGACTGCCTGGACCCGCCGCCGCCGCGCCTGGTCGCGATCGGCGGGATTTCCGGCACCGGCAAGTCGACCCTGGCCCATGCGATCGCGCCGGCGCTGGGCGCCCGGCCGGGCGCCGTCGTGCTGCGCAGCGACGTGTTCCGCAAGCTGCTGTCCGGCGCCGACCTGTTCCAGCGCCTGCCGCAATCGGCCTATGCGGCCGCGGTGACGGAGCAGGTGTTCGACGCCCTGGCGCGGGCGGCGGAAATCGTCCTCGACGCGGGCCACGCGGCCGTTGCCGACGCGGTCTACCTGATGCCCGCCCAGCGCGACCGGATCGCCGCCGTAGCGCATCGCCGCGGCGTCGCCTTTGCCGGGCTGTGGCTGGAAGCGCCGCAGGCGGAGCTGGAGCGCCGGGTCACCGACCGCCGCCACGACGTGTCCGATGCCGGTGCGGAGGTCGTGCGCTGGCAATCCGGGCTGGACCCGGGCCGGCTGGACTGGTCCCGGATCGATGCCGGCCAGGCGCCCCCTGCGGTCGCGGCGGCCGCGCGATCGGCGCTTTCATCATCGCGGGGTTGACCGGGGCGGCGCGAGCGCCGATCTTTAATCCAAGCCATCCGGTGCCAGGCGAGGGCCGGGTAGAACGAAAAATCTGAGGAACAGGGGCAACGGGAGTCAATCATGCCGATCAAGTCGATCTTGGCGGTTCTTTCCGGCGGAACGGCCGACCGCGTGTCGTTGGGCATGGCCCTGGCGGTCGGCAAGGGGTTCAACGCCCATATCGACGCGCTGCACGCCCGCGGCGATCCCCGCGACGCCATCCCAGTGATCGGCGAGGGCATGTCCGGGCCGCTCGTCGAGGAAATCCTGCAGGTGGCGGAGCGCGATGCGACGTCGCGCTCGCAACGCGCGCGCGAGGCGTTCGAGACCTGGCGCAAGGATAACAACCTGCCGGTCGCCGAGACGCCGCCGCCGCCGGCCACCGTGTCCTGCGCCTGGCGCGAGGAGCAGGGCAGCGAGGAGGATGTCGTCACGCGCCGCGGGCGCGTCGCCGACGTGATCGTCATCGCCCGGCCGGCCAACGCCAAGGACCTGGTCACCGAGACGGTGGTCGAGGCGGTGCTGTTCGATACCGGCCGTCCGGTGATCGTGGCCCCGCCCGACCCGCCCTCCACGATGGGCGAGCGGGTGGCGATCTTCTGGAACGGCAGCATCCAGGTGGCGCGCGCGATCGGCTTCGCCATGCCGCTCCTGCGCCGGGCCCAGCAGGTCCAGATCCTGACCGCCGACGAGAGCAAGCATGCCGAGGCCAGCAGCGACTCGGGCCTGGTGCGGCATCTCGGCTGGCATGGGGTGAAGGCCACCGTGCACCGCTTCCATCCGGGCCCGCGCGCCGTCGGCGAGGGGCTGCTGGCGCAAGCCTATGCCGGCAATGCCGACATGCTGGTCATGGGGGCGTTCACCCAGAGCCGGCTGCGCCAGATGATCCTGGGCGGCGTCACGCGGCGGGTGCTGGCGGAAACCAAGGTGCCGGTGCTGATGGCGCACTAGTGTCCCGATTCCGAAGTTCGTCAGTGTTTGCGACGCACGCCGTACGAACTTCGGAATCGAAAAGGACACGAGCAACCATTTCAAGTCTAGTGCCCCTCTGGAACCCGAAGTTCGCCTCCGGTCTTGCGATCGAGAGATGGCGAACTTCGGGTTCGGGGCACTAGCTGCCCGGCATCCGGGCGCCTTGGCCGGCCCCGGGAAATTGATCTGGCTCAAGGGCCGGTCGATCGGCCTGGCTATGATGGTCGCTGTCGTTCCAACGGCCGAAGGGTAGTGCCAGGTCATGCCAACGCGGATGAAGCCCGTGCCGGATCGCGCCGAGGTCGCGATCGAGTTTCCGGACAAGGCCTACATGGGCACGTTCAGCCGCAGCGCGCGCTACGAGGTCAAGGCCGACCCGGCCGGCGTGACGCTGAAGCTCGAACGGCACGACGATGCCAAGCGGCTGGTCGAGCTGCACCTTCACTACGACCTGTTCGCCGCCGTGCTGGACGACCTGGCGGCACTGTTGCGCGCGCAGCAGCCCGATCCGTTCCACCGCGAGCTCGTCAAGGCGGCCGCCGACCGCCTTGCCGATGCGACGGCCGCGCCATGAGCGCGCCAAGCGGATCGCGGCGCGGCAAGCGGCTTGCGGTCGCCGTCGGCATGCATTTGTTCCTGGTCGCCTGGTTCGCGACGACCGGCCCGCTTCATTCCCAGCAGCTCGGCGACACGGCCGCCGGCAAGCGCCTGGCGACCGAGTGGTGCAGTGCGTGCCATCTGGTGGGCCCCGAGGTGCGTCGCGGCGCTACCGACCTGGCGCCGCCCTTCGTCGAGCTTGCCAACGATGCCAGCACGACGGAATTCCGCTTGCGCGCTTTCCTGATGACGCCGCACAAGCGGATGCCGGACTTCAAATTGTCGCGCGAGCAGAGCGACGACCTGATCGCCTATATCCTCAGCCTGCGCCGTCCTTAACCCTTTTCTGCTGACGCGCGCGATCGGCCGCGCAACGCACGACGGCCACAAGGCACGGCTTTGCGGGGCAAAATGCGGATCGATGGCATTTTACTCTTATTGCGATAGGTTCTGCTTTTGAGTTTCGCCCTCGTTGCGCGTAAACTCTGTGCGCAAGAGCCCGCGCGCACGGGCCTTCACGCGGCAAGGGGGCATGCCATGACCGATTTGATGGAAAGGTTCGTCCAGGACTGTCGCGGCGCGACGGCGATCGAATACGGCCTGATCGGCGCGCTGTTCTCGCTGGCCGCGATCCCGACCTACCAGGCGATGGGGGGAAGCCTGAAGGGCATCTTCAGCGCGGTGTCCAGCCATCTCGCCAAGGCGGCGCTGGGCATGTGACGGCGCGGCGCGCCATTCCCGGCATCGCGACGGATGGCCGCGTTTGGAATGGTCGGAGTGAGAGGATTTGAACCTCCGGCCCCTAGCTCCCGAAGCTAGTGCTCTACCAGGCTGAGCTACACTCCGGCCGGCAAGGGGCGTCTTATAGCCGCATCACCCCGGCCCCGCAAGCAGCCCGCGCGCGGGCGTATTGACGGGCGGAATTCCATGCCCGCACACTCCGCGCCCCGCCATGGACGCGCGAGCGCCGCGATGACAAAGACGCCCCTGCTGCTGGTTCCCGGCCATCTCTGCGACGCGGCGCTGTGGTCGCACCAGATCCGCTACCTCGCGGACATCGCCGACATGAGTGTCGCCGACACGGACGGGGGCCGCTCGATGGCGGCGATGGCGCAGGCCATCCTGGCCAAGGCGCCGCCGCGTTTCGCGCTGGCCGGCCTGTCGATGGGCGGCTATCTCGCCTTCGAGATCATGCGCCAGGCGCCGCGGCGCGTGGAGCGCCTGGCCCTGCTCGACACCATGGCGTCCGGCAATACCCCGGCCTCGCTCGAGCGGCGCCGGCGCATGATGGACCTGCTGCGCAACGGCCGGTTCGACGCGATGCTCGACGAGTTCAAGCCCCTGCTGGTCCATCCGGCGCGGCTGGGCGACCTGGAGCTGATGGGCGACATCGACGCCATGACGCGGCGCGTCGGCCCGCGCCTGGCGCTCGACCAGCAGCAGGCCATGCTCGACCGTGCCGACACGCTGGACCTGCTGCCGCGCATCGCCTGTCCCACCCTCGTGCTGTGCGGCCGCCAGGACGCGCTGACGCCCGTCGTCGAGCACGAGACGATGGCCAAGGGCATTGCCGGCGCCCGGCTGGTCATCATCGAGGATTGCGGCCACCTGGCCCCGATGGAAATGCCCGAGGCGGTGACCGCGGTGATGCGCTACTGGCTGCAGGGATAGGATTTCCTCGTCCTTCGAGACGGCCCCTGCGGGGCCTCCTCAGGATGAGGAAATCCTTTGAGCTCCCACTCTCCTCATCTTGAGGAAGCGCGAAGCGCCGTCTCGAAGGACGAGCGGCGCGGCCCGCCGCGCCGCTTCAGGCGATGATGTCCGGCAGCAGCATGCTTTCGATCTTGGCGATCAGGTCCTTCAGCACCAGCTTGCGCTTCTTCAGCCGCTGAATCTGGATCAGGTCGACCGGCCGCTGCTCGGCCAGGCGGTTGATCACGTCGTCCAGATCACGATGCTCGCTCTTGAGCTCGGCCAGCTTCTGCTGCAGGCGTTCCTGTTCGTCCATTGTCCGCTTGTCGTCGTTGCGCGCCGTGCCGGTGGGCGCGCATTCTATCCGAAGCGCAGGGGGACAAGGCAACGATTCGGTGGTGAACGACGCCATCCCGTCGGCATGGGACTTCGCCGTTTCGGTCTACGCCGGGCCGGGCGTGCAAGCGGCCTGCCTGGCGCTGCAGGACCGTCGCGGCGCCGACGTCGTGGCGCTGATGGCGCTGCTGCACGCCGCGGCCGCGGGCCGTGCCATTCCGTCGGAGCCGCGGTTGCGCAAGGCCCTGGCCCAGGTCGCGCCCTGGCGCGCGCAGGCGGTCCTGCCCTTGCGGGCGATTCGCAGCGCGCTCAAGGACTGGCAATTCACCGGCAGACCCGGCCCGGCCCCCGATGCCGAGACCGCGCGCCAGGCGGTGGCGGCGGCCGAGCTGGCGGCCGAGCGGGTCGAGCTGGAAACCCTGTCGGCCGCTTTGGCCGAAGCCGGCCCGGCGCTGCGCGCGGCTAGCCCGGCCGAGGTTGCCGCGGCCCTGGCGGGCTACTGGCGGGTCGCGGGCCTCCGCGCGGATGCCGAGGATTTCGCGCATCTGGCGATCCTTCTGGCAGCCGCTTTTCCGATGGCGGCAGGTGCTGCCGCGCTGCTGGTCGATCGCGCCTTTCGGACCTGACGGGAGACCGCCGGGGCAGCCCTACAGGGCCTTGAATCTGCTTCTGGTATCCCAGATGGAATGGCTGCAAGCGATTCGCGTTTGGCAATTGGTGGACATCGGCGTAGCATTCTTGTGCGCGACTGTAACCGACCACGGAGGTTGTGCGATGGTGTCTCTGGAGCAGATCGAAGCGCTAAAGGCCAAGCATGCAAAGCTTGACAAGGCGATCGACGACGAAGCCCACCGACCGCTCCCCGATACCCAGCAAATCCATCTCCTCAAGCGCGAAAAACTGAAAATCAAGGACGAGATAGCCCGCCTCAGCCATAGCTAGGCGAGGGCGCTAGTCGCGCTTCGGCGCGGCAGGGCTGGCGCGGCGCCGGTCCGGGTCGGTGCGTGCGCCAACCGGCCGCTGGAGTGCGCGCGCCTTCTCCCGCAGCACGAATTTCTGGATCTTGCCCGTCGAGGTCTTGGGCAGCGGGCCGAACACCACGGCGCGCGGCGCCTTGTAGTGCGCCATGTTGGCGCGGCAGAAAGCGATGAGTTCGGCGTCGGTCGCCGCGGCGCCCTCCTTCAAGGTCACGAAGGCGCAAGGGGTCTCGCCCCATTTCTCGTCGGGCCGCGCGACCACCGCGGCTTCCAGCACGGCGGGATGGCGATACAGCACGCCTTCGATCTCGATGGTCGAGATGTTCTCGCCGCCCGAGATGATGATGTCCTTCGAGCGGTCCTTGAGCTCGATGTAGCCGTCGGGATGGGTCACGCCCAGGTCGCCGGTATGGAACCAGCCGCCCTGCAGCGCCTCGGCGGTGGCGCGCGGGTTCTTCAGGTAGCCCTTCATCACGATGTTGCCGCGCATGAACACCTCGCCGATCGTAGCCCCGTCGGCCGGCACGGGCGCGAGCGTCTTCGGATCGCCCACCATCAGCCCGTCCAGCACCGCGTAGCGCACGCCCTGGCGCGCCTTGATCGTGGCGCGCTCCGCCGGCGGGCGCGCATCCCAATCGGCGCGCCACTCGCACACGACGGCCGGCCCATAGACCTCGGTCAGCCCGTAGACATGGGTGACGTGAAAGCCCATCGCCTCGATCCTCTCCAGCACCGCGGCCGGCGGCGCCGAGGCGGCGGTCATCACCTCGACCGTGCGGCCGAGCGGGCGGCGCGCCGCGTCGGGCGCGTTGACCAGCACGTTGAGCACGATCGGCGCGCCGCAGAAATGCGTGACGCCGTGGGCGGCGATGGCGTCGAAGATCGCCCCTGCCTCGATCCGGCGCAGGCAGACATGCGTGCCGGCCAGCGCGGTGATGGTCCAGGGAAAGCACCAGCCGTTGCAATGGAACATCGGCAGGGTCCAGAGATAGACCGGATGCCGCGGCAGCGACCAGGTCAGCACGTTGCCCATCGCGTTCAGGTAGGCGCCGCGATGGTGATAGACCACGCCCTTGGGATTGCCCGTCGTGCCCGAGGTGTAGTTGAGCGCGATCGCCTCCCATTCGTCGCGCGGCCCTTGCCATGCGGCCGAAGGGTCGCCTTCGGCCAGCAGCGCCTCGTAGGTGATCGTACCGACCGGCTCGGCCCGGGGGCCCTGCGGATCGGCGATGTCGACCACCAAGGGCCGTGCCTTGACCTGGCTCAAGGCCGACCGGACCGTCGCCGCGTATTCTGCATCGACGATCAGTATCTTGACCTCCGCATGCTCCAGGATGAAGGCGATGGTGGCCGCGTCGAGGCGCGTGTTGATGGCGTTGAGCACCGCGCCGGCCATCGGCACGCCGAAATGCGCCTCGAACAGCGCCGGGATGTTCGGCGCCATCACCCCGACCGTATCGCCGCGCTTGACGCCGCGCCGCGCCAGCGCCGATGCCAGCGCCCGGCACCGCCGCTCGGCCGTGGCCCAGTCGTAGGAAAGCTTGCCGTGGATCACTGCCGTGCGTGTCGGGTGGACCGCCGCGGCGCGCGCAAGGAAGCCCAGCGGCGACAGCGCGGCGAAATTGGCCGGCGTGCGGTCGAGATCGGTGTCGTAGGGCGATCGATGTTCGGTCATGACCTCGGTTCGCGGGGCGGCGATGGGCAAATTGCAAATCACGGGTGCTGCCGGCAGACTGCGGCGCTGGCCACCGCACGCCGCGCAAGGATAAGGAGAGGAAACCGGGATGACCAGTCGATATGACGCCGAATACGGCGCGTGGCGGCGCGACCCCGAGGCGTTCTGGGCGCGCGCGGCCGAGGACATCCATTGGGACAAGCGCTGGGACAAGGTGCTGGAGGCGGGCAAGCCGCCCTTCTATCGCTGGTTCGTCGGCGGCCGGGTCAATACCTGCTTCAACGCCCTGGACCGGCATGTCGACGCCGGGCATGGCGACCGCCTGGCGCTGATCTACGACAGCCCGGTCACCGGCCAGAAGAAAACCTATACCTACCGCGCGTTCCGCGACGAGGTGGCGAAGCTGGCCGGCGCGATCGCGGCCGAGGGCGTCAAGGCCGGCGACCGCGTCATCATCTACATGCCGATGGTGCCCGAGGCGGTGATGGCGATGCTGGCCTGCGCGCGTCTCGGCGCCGTGCATTCCGTCGTGTTCGGCGGCTTCGCGGCCAACGAGCTCGCCACGCGCATCGACGACGCCAAGCCGGTGATGGTCCTGAGCGCGTCCTGCGGCATCGAGCCGGGCCGCCTCGTCGCCTACAAGCCCCTGCTCGACGGCGCGATCGACTTGGCCAAGCACAAGCCCAAGGCCTGTCTCGTCCTGCAGCGCGACCAACAGCGTTGCGAGCTGGTGGAGGGACGCGATCGCGACTGGCGCGAGACGGTGGCCAAGGCCGCGCCCGTGGGATGCGTCAGCGTCGCGGCAACCGACCCGCTCTATGTCCTCTACACCTCGGGCACGACCGGCGCGCCCAAGGGCATCGTGCGCGACAATGGCGGGCACCTCGTCGCGCTCCATTGGTCGATGAAGAACATCTACGGCATGCAGCCGGGCGAGGTGTACTGGGCGGCCTCGGACGTCGGCTGGGTGGTCGGGCATTCCTACATCGTCTATGCGCCGCTGATCTACGGCTGCACCACCATCCTCTACGAAGGCAAGCCGGTCGGCACGCCCGACGCGGGCGCGTTCTGGCGCGTGATCTCGGAATACAAGTGCGCCGCCATGTTCACCGCCCCCACGGCGTTCCGCGCCATCAAGCGCGACGATCCCAAGGGCACGCTGATCGGCAAGTACGACCTGAGGCATTTCCGCACGCTGTTCCTGGCAGGCGAGCGCTGCGATCCCGATACGCTCTACTGGGCGCAGGAGCACCTGAAGGTGCCGGTGATCGACCACTGGTGGCAGACCGAGACGGGATGGTCGATCGCCGCCAATTGCATGGGGCTGGGCATGCTGCCGGTGAAGCCGGGCTCGCCGACCCGCGCGGTGCCGGGCTACGACCTGCAGGTGCTGGACGGCGCGGGCAGGCCGGTCAAGCCCGGCGATATCGGCGCGATCGTCGCCAAGCTTCCGTTGCCGCCCGGCAGCTTCCCCACCTTGTGGAACGCCGAGCAGCGCTATGTCGACAGCTACATGAAGGAGTATCCCGGCTACTACAAGACCGGCGATGCGGGCTTCATCGACCAGGACGGCTACGTGTTCGTCATGGCGCGCACCGACGACGTGATCAACGTCGCCGGCCACCGCCTGTCCACAGGCGCGATCGAGGAGGTGCTGGCGTCGCATCCCGACGTGGCGGAATGCGCGGTGATCGGCGCGGCCGATTCGATGAAGGGCCAGGTGCCGCTCGGATTCCTGGTCCTGAAGGCCGGCGTCCATCGCGCCGACGCCGACATCGTGGCCGAGACGGTCAAGATGGTGCGCGACCGCATCGGCCCGGTGGCGTTCTTCAAGGTGGCGACGGTGGTCAAGCGCCTGCCCAAGACCCGCTCGGGCAAGATCCTGCGCGGCACGATGCAGAAGATCGCCGACAGCGAGACCTACAAGGCCCCCGCCACGATCGACGATCCCGGCGTGCTGCCCGAGATCACCGAGGCGCTGCGCGCCGTAGGCTATGCGCGGGGGAAAATGGCGTAGATCTCATGGTTCGATAAGCTCACCATGAGGACGTGCTTCAGTGGTCTTCGTCCTGAGCCTGTCGAAGGATGAGGAAAGCCCTGTTATCGCAGACAAGAGGAACCGAAGGATGAGACTGAAGGACAAGGTCGCGGTCGTCACGGGCGCGGCGGGCGGCATCGGGCGCGCGGTGGCGGAGCGCTTCGTCAAGGAAGGCGCCAAGGTCGTGATCTGCGACATCGACGACAAGGCGGGCGATGCCGCGGCCAAGGCGATCGGCGCGCTCTATGTCCATGCCGATACCGGCAGCAGGAAGGACGCCGACGCGCTGATCGCCGCGGCGGTCAAGGCGCATGGGCGGCTCGACATCCTGGTCAACAACGCCGGCATCGTGCATGCCTGCGACTTCCTCGAACTCAGCGAGGAGGATTTCGACCGCGTGCTGCGCGTGAACCTGAAGGGCTATTTCCTGTGCGGCCAGGCCGCCGCGAGGCAAATGGTCAAGCAAGGGAGCGGCGGCAACATCATCCACATGTCGTCGGTCAATGCGGTGATGGCGATCCCCAACATCACCTCCTATGTCGTCAGCAAGGGCGGGGTGAACCAGCTCACGCGGGCCATGTCGCTGGCGCTGGTGGACCACGGCATCCGCGTCAACGCGATCGGCCCGGGCAGCATCGCGACCGAGCTTCTGAAGAAGGTGATGGTCGACGAGGCGGCGCGCGCCAGGATCATGTCGCGCACGCCGATGGGCCGCGCCGGCGATCCGGCCGAAGTCGCCTCGGTCGCGGTGTTCCTGGCCAGCGACGACGCGTCGTACATCACCGGCCAGGTCATCTACCCGGACGGCGGGCGCATGGGGCTGAACTACACGGTCCCGGTGAAGGGATGAGCGCCGGGGACGGCGACCTGGCGGAGCGCGTCCGGCGGCTCGAGGACTACGAGGCGATCCGCCAGCTCAAGGCGTTCTACGCCAAGTGCGCGGACGACAAGTACACGGCCGATCATCGCCGCAAGCCGCCGGACGAATTTCGGCGCATCAGCGTGCTGCAGGCCTCGGTCTTCACCGAGGACGGGGTGTGGGACGGCGGGCCGCAATTCGGCATCAAGGCCGGCCGCGCGGTGATCGCCGAGCACCTGGCCAACGTGCCGTGGTCCT
>JADLEG010000019.1 GCA_020846275.1 Alphaproteobacteria bacterium | reverse complement strand
TTCAGCCGGACCGACAGAAGCGCGGCCAGAAGCTGCGTCTTGTCGCCGAACTCGGCCATCGCGCCGGTCGCCAGCGAGACGACGAAGACCTCCGCCGGCGTCATGATCGCCCTGCGGCCCGCGCGGGTTGTGCTGCCATGCGTTATCCCCTCGCCGGGCCGACGCCGCGGCGCACCGGGCGGCGCCGAACCGGTGGCGTCAATCTGACGCCACAATTGAGATGGGTCAACGCGCCGCCCGCGCGGGCGTGGTTCCTGGGGCTCGCGGGAGTACGGCCGGCTTGTGCGGTCGGCCCGCTGCCGGAGAGTGTCGCGTCATGTCGCTGCCATTGCCTTGCCGCCGCCTTGGCTTGCCGATCCTGCTTCTCGCGGCGCTGGGGATCGCAGGCCCCCGCGCGGGCGCCGAGACCACGTCGCCCGTCGTGGCCGCCGGCTTCATCACCGACATGGGCGATCGCGCGGTCGCGACGCTTGCGATGCAGGGCGACCGCCGGCAGCGCCACGACGCCTTCGCCCGGCTGCTGATCGACGCGATCGACTTCGATGCGCTGGCGCTGGCGACGCTCGGCCGCATGGCGCGCACGGTCGCGCCGCGCGACAAGCGCGAGTTCACCCAGCTTTTCGCCGCCCATGTCATCGACGTGGCGATCGAGCGGTTCGGCGACGTCCAGATCCTGCGCTTCACCGTGGCGCCGGGGGCGCCGCTGCCGAACGGCGACGTGCGCGTGCACACGCGGATCGAGCGCGCGGGCGGCGAGCCGCTGGAGGTCGACTGGCGCGTGCGATCGATCGCCGGCCGGCCGAAGATCAACGACATCGAGGTCGCCGGCTACAGCCTGATGATCCACTACCGCGGCGAGTTCGAGCGCGCCAATGTCAGCACCGTGCCCGGGCTGATCGCCAAGCTGCGCGGCCTGACCGCGGCCTCCGATGCGCTGGAAACCGTGCGCCGCGACCTGCGGTAAACCACCCAGCGAGAGCTGCTACCCCGGCTATTGGCGTCTGATCGAAGTCAGGCGCGCGTCGCGACGGTCCGCCGCCGCCTTGCGCCCACGAGCCCCAGCAGCCCCGCCGCCAGCAGGGCGGCCGTCATCGGCTCGGGAACGGCGTCGGCGGCCTCGGCGCTGATGCCGCTGATGATGAACTCGCGGTCGTTGCCGCCGAAGCTGTCGAGCACGAGCGAGGCCCGCAGCACGGTATAGCCGCCGATCAGCGCCAGCGCGGCGGCGCGATCGGTGTAGGCCGAGCCGCCGACGCCGCCGAGGTCGTAGCGTCCGACATCGGTCAGCGCGAGCAGGTTGCCGGTATTGGCGGGCCCCAGCGTCGTGTCGACGAAGGTGCCGGCCGGGCCCCAAAGCAGGTGGAACTGCCCGTCCGCGACGTTGTCGTTGTCGAAGTCCAGCACGAAGGTGAAGCGCGGCGCGCCGCCGGCGATCCCGCCCAGAACCGCGTTGTAGGCGACGCTCAAGCTGGTCCAGTCCTGGAACTTGATCGGGCTCGTCGGCACGAAGCGCAGGATGCTGAACGTCGAGTCGGTGGAGGTCATCGTCCACGGCCCGGTCCCGGTGGTATCGCCGCCGGTCGTATAGGTCGCCGCGATCGGCGCGGCCGTGGCCGGCGCGGCGAGCGCGGCGGCAAGGACGGTTGCGACGGCAAGCCCGACAAGACGCTTCATGACACCCCCCAATCGCCGGCGCCTCGGCGCGGCCGGAACACCGGCGGTCGATGCCTGCGAATGATCTACCTTATGTTTCGCCGGGGTCGTGTCAACACGCCAAACGTGTATTTGCGGCAAAGTCCCGATGGATCATGGGGATATCTGCAAAAGCGCGGGTCAGCGGATCGACGGCGGCGGCGGCCGACCGCGCGCCGGATGGCGAATCACTCGCGAGCGACGCGGCTCGCGTCCTTACTTGTGGGCGATGGGCTTGTCGGTGAACAGATAGTCCTTGAGCTGCTTGGAGAAGGCGGGGTCTTTCCGGCGGATCCATTCGATCAGCATCGCGGCGTGCTCTTTCTCCTCGTCGCGGTTATGCGCCAGGATCGCCTTCAGCTCGTCGTTCTTGCAGGCATCGGCGCGCTGCTGGTACCAGTCCATCGCCTCCAGCTCTTCCATCAGCGAGACGATCGCCCGGTGCAGGTCCTTGGTCTCCTGGGACAGATCGTCCGACGCCTCGTGCAGCCCTTCGCTCGACATCGCGTACTCCATGGCGGGGGTTTGGTGGTCGCGGCCAGCATGTCATCCCGCTTGCAGGGAAATGACGGAGCGGGAGCAACGAGCGCCGCCGCGTCCCGTTCCGCGTCATCCCCCGCTCAGCGCCTGTACGATCTGCACGGAATCGCCGGGCCCGACGGGCCGTGCGATGTCGAACGCCTGCTCGCCGTTGACGAAGAAGCGGATGTGCCGGCGCATGCGGTCCTGCTCGTCGATCATGCGGAAGCGCAGGCCCGGATAGCGGCGCTCGAGATCGGCCAAGAGCTCGGCCAGCGTCGCGCCGCTGGCTTCGACCTCGCGCTCCCTGGTGTAGGAGCGCAGCGGACCGGGGATCAGCACCTTCATCGCGTCATATTCCCTGGCTCTTGGTACAAGAAGCGCATCCTTCGACAGGCTCAGAATGAGGAGGCTTCGGGACGCTCATCCTTCGACAGGCTCGGGATGAGGAGGCTTCGGGACGCTCATCCTTCGACAGGCTCAGGATGAGGAGGTGCGAAGCTGCTCCCATCATATCTTCCTCATCCTGAGCTTGTCGAAGGATGAGCTTGTCGAAGGATGAGGGCCGGTCCTGCCAGGCGGGCGTCCTCAGGCCATCCCCGCCGCTTCCACCGAATAGATCTCGGGCAGGTGCCGGGCGATGCAGGTCCAGCGCGCGCCCTCGTCGCGACTGGCCCATAGCTCGCCGCTGGTGGTGCCGAAATAGAGCCCGACCGGATCGCCGGCATCGGCGGCCATCGCCTGGCGCTTGACCGTCCACCACGCCTGGCGCTCCGGCATGCCCGCCGCCTGGCGCTGCCAGGACTTGCCGCCGTTGCGCGTGACGAAGGCGCCGGCGATGCCGCCGGGGCAGGTGCGCGGCCAAACCGTCGTTCCGTCCATCGGGAACACCCAGGCCGTGTCGGGATCGCGCGGATGCACCACCATCGGCAGGCCGATATCGCCCACCTTCTTCGGCATCGACTTGCCGATGCGGACCCAGGTGGTCGACGGGCGGTCCAGGCGGTAGATGCCGCAGTGGTTCTGCTGGTACAGCCGGTCGGGATTGGCGGGGCACATCCGCACGCAGTGCGGATCGTGGAAGGTGGGCGTCTTCACGTCGAAGCCCTCGACGACCTCCAGCCCGTCGAGCAGCGGCGTCCAGGTCTTGCCGCCGTCGGTCGTCTCGTGCACGCCGCCGCCCGACATGCCCATGTAGAGATGCGCAGGATCGCGCGGGTCGACGATCAGCGAATGCAGCTTGGGCCCGTCCGGCGTGCCGTCCTGCACCGTGCCCATCCACTCGCGGTATCTCGGGTCGTCGTTGACGCTGGAGAAGGGCGCCCAGGTGTCGCCGCCGTCCGGGCTGCGGAAGATGCCCTGCGGCGACGTGCCGGCATACCACGTGCCCGGCTCGTTGGCGTGGCAGGGCGTCAGCCAGAACGTGTGGTCGACGGCGCGGCCCTTGTCGCCGTTGGCCGCCTTGGCGAAGGCGGGCGGGCGCTTCGCTTCCTTCCAGCTGCGGCCGCGATCGGTCGAGCGGAAGATGGTCGGCCCGATATGCCCGGTCTTGGCAGCGGCCAGCATGGTGCGCCCGTCGCGCGGGTCGAGCACCAGGTGGTTGACGATGTGGCCGAGGAAATGCGGCCCGTCGACGCGCCATCCCCCGCGCCCGGCGTCGCCGTGGTAGAGCCAGGCGCCCTTGCGCGTGGCGACCATCACGACCGTGCCCCGCGCCGCGCGCGCGGCCGGCTTGCGTTTTCCGCCGCCCGTCTTGGCCCTGGCGCGGGCGGGTTTGCTGCGTTCAGCCATGTCTCTCACCCCTTTCATTTGCCGGTTTGTCGTCCGGGTTGCTTCCTTCGCTCGGCGCCTAGCGCTCGGTCACGGCCTTCAGGTTCGCAAGCCCGGTCTCGAACTCGCGGCCGATCATCTTGTCCATGTCGAAGAAGACGCACATCACCTTCGACAGGAACGGCATCGGCCCGTGGATCGACCAGGTGACGTCCGTCGCATCGCCCTTGGGCCGAAGATCGAAGCCCGCGATGTTGTGGGCCTCGAAGGGCTGGAGGAAATCCAGCGCGAAGACGACCTGGGTCGGCGGCTTGGTCTCGGCGATCGCCATCCGGCCCTTGCCGATCTCCTTGTTGCCGTCCCACTCGTAGACGGCGCCCTTGCCGCTGGCGGCGCCGCTGTAGCTGCGCTTCATGTCCGGGTCCTTCTTCTCCCAGGGCGACCACAGCCGGTGCTGGTGCAGGTCGTTGACCAGGGCGAAGATCTTCTCCGGTGGCGCCTTGATGCTGGCCGTGCGCTCGACGCGGAACGTGTCGGGCTGCGTCGCGGCGAAGGCAAGCACGCCGGCGACGACGAACCCCGCCAGGGCCGCCGTGCCGACGACGATTTTCTTGAGCATCCGCTGTCTCCGGTATCGGCTCAGGACTTCGGCAGGACCATCAGCATCCACATCACGCCGAACTTGTCGACGAGCATGCCGAAGCGCGGCGAGAAGAAGGTCTTGGTGAGCGGCTGATGCACCTGGCCGCCATCGCTCAGCGCGGCGAAGCGCTTGTCGGCCTCGGCCTCGTTGGCGCAGGTGAGCGACAGCGCGAAGCCCTGGAAGTTGGGCTTGCCCTGGGCCATGCCGTCGGACGCCATCACGTCGCTGTCGCCGATGCCGAGGGATGCGTGCATCACCTTGTTGGGGTCGGTGGGCGCGCAGCCCTCGCGCGGCGGCTCCGGACTGTCCTTGAAGCGCATCATCATCTTGACCTCGGCGCCGACGGCCTTCTTGTAGAACTGGATCGCCTCTTCGCAGCGTCCGTCGAAGAACAGGTAGGATTGCACGTGCATCGCTCGTCTCCTCTGCTGGGTTGGTTGGAATGAGTGGCGCCGCGCGACGCGTCAGAGCGCGACGATCGTCTTGAATCCGCCATAGGCCATGCGCTGCGGGTCGAACGGCATGTTGCCCGGCTTGCATAGCCTGGCCAGGCGCGGATCCTTCATTACCTTCGCGTTGACGCGGTCGCGCTGCGCGCGCGACGGGAAGACGATCCACGAGAACAGCACCGCCTCGCCGGGCTTCAGCTTCATCAGCCGGGGAAAACTGATGCCCATCTTCACCCGCGTATCGTCGGCCACGCATTCGCGGAACGAAAGCGCGCCGTGCTCGCGCCACAGCCGGCCGGCGGCGCGCGCCATCCGGCGATAGGCGTCGAGCTTCTTCTTGGGGACGGCCAGCACGAAGCCGTCGACATAAGGCGCCATCGCAATTCCCTCCGCTATTGTTCGTTCGCTGGCCCGGGCAGGGCGGCGATAAGGAAATTCGCGGCTTGCCCGGCCGTTCCATCGCACCACGGAAAAGGCGTGGTCTTGTGCATCGCGTTCCGCTCCCATGCTTTCCCTTGTGTGAAACGGCGCATCCGGTCACGAAAGCGCGCGCAATTCGATCCGCATCTGCACCGGGCTGATCCCGGTGATCATCCTCTCGGTCGCCGCCTGGGCCTGGCGCCAATGCGGCAGCGCCTTGGCGAGCGCCGCCCGCCCGGCGGCGGTCAGCGTCAGCCGTCGTCCGCGCCGGTCTTGCGGATCGACCGCGACCTTGACCAGCCCGCGCCGCTCCAGCGGCTTCAGGTTGGCGGTCAAGGTGGTGCGGTCCATCGCCAGCAGCGTCGCCACGCCCCGCATCGCGGCCGGGCCGGGCCGGTTCAGCGCCATCAGCAGCGAGAACTGCTGGTTGGTGACCGAAGCCGGCCGCAGCGCCTCGTCGAACCGCCGCGCCACCGCCCGCGCGGCGCGCTGCACGTGCAGGCACATGCAGGCATCGCGCACCTCAGGCGTGGTGGCATACGAAAGCGCCTCCGGCACAAGCATGGACGGATTATGTTGATATCAATCTATCTGTCAAGCCTGCCGTGCTGGGTAACGATACGCAGGCTCGCGATGTGAAATTTGGCACAGACGGAGCGGGGGGCGGTCTGCTAGGAGACGCCTTCAAGGCCGATGGTCTCGCAGGGGAAGCATGAGGCGACGCGATTTCCTGGCGCTGCTCGGCGCGGCGGCCGTTTCCGCGCCGGCGCACGCGCAACGTCGCCCGCGCCTGGGCTACCTGTCCGGCGGGCTGCAGGGCGATCCCAATTCCGCCAACACGATCGAGGTGCTGAAGGCGAGCCTTGCCGAGCTTGGCCTGCGCGCCGGCGAGACGATCGAGATCGGGGAGCGCTGGGCCGACGGCGATGCCGCGCGGCTGCCGCGCCTGGCGCGCGAGTTGCTCGACCTGCGGCCGGACATCCTGGCCTCGACCGGCGCCACCGAGACGCGCGCGCTGCACGCCATCACCAAGACCGTGCCGATCGTGTTCCTGCAGCTCGCGACCGATCCGGTCGGGCAGGGGCTGGTCGAGCGCATCGCGCGCCCGGGCGGCAACGTCACCGGCTTCATGCAGGCGCCGCAGCCGCTGTGGAGCAAGCGCATCGGCTTCCTCGCCGAGTTGCTGGGTCGCCCGCCGCGTCGCCTCGCCTGGCTCTGCAACCCCGGCAATGCCTCCACCGAGGCGAGTTGGGTCGACGCAAAGGACGCGGCGGCGCGCGCGGGCAGCGCCATCGTGCGGGTCGACGTCAACATTCCCGCCGACATCGACCGCGCGTTCGATTCGATGAAGGACCGCGACGGGCTGCTGGTGCAGTTCGACTTCCTGACCGCGACCGAGAAGGACAAGGTGGCGGCGCTGGCGGCGCGCGGGCGGCTTCCCGCGATCTACGAGAACCGCAGCCAGGCGCTGGCCGGCGGCCTGATGTCCTATGGCGGCGACCTGCGCGAGAACTTCCGCCAGGGCGCGGCATACATCGAGCGCATCCTCAAGGGCGCCAGGCCCGCCGAACTGCCGGTGATCCAGGCCAGCCGCTTCGAGCTGGTGGTGAACCTCGGGGCGGCCCGCGCGCTCGGCATCGCCGTGCCGTCCGCGCTCCTGTCCCAGGCCGACGAGGTGATCGAGTAGCGGGCGCGCGACAGCCTCGTGTATAGAGGGGGCGACACGCGAGCGGAGCGCGGTTCATGCGCAGGGCGGGTGCCCGCTGTTGACCTTCTATTTCGCGCCGGGCTCCAGCTCGATGGCGCCGCATATCGCGCTGCACGAGGTTGGCGCTGCGTTCGAGCCGCGGCCGCTGTCCTTCGCGCGGCGCGAGACGCGCTCGCCGGAATTCCTGCGCGTCAATCCCGAGGGCAAGGTGCCGACGCTGGTGATCGACGGGCGGCCGCTGACCGAGGTGGCGGCGATCCTGGTCTACCTCGCGCGCCGCTTCCCCGCCGCGGCGCTGATGCCCGCCGACGCCGAGGGCGAGGCCCAGGCGATCTCGTGGATGTCGTTCATCGCCGCCACGCTGCACCCCGCGCGCAGCCGTGGCGCGGAGCATGCGATGGCGGTCTACGCGATGGCCGACCGGCGCCTGGGCGCGCAGGACTGGGCGGTCGGCCGCTACTCGGTCGCGGACATCCACCTGTTCCGCCTCTACTGGCGCTTCGTCAATTCGGTGAAGCCGCCCGCCGGCGCCTTCCCCAACCTCGCCGCGCATCATGACCGCATGATGCGGCGCCCGGCGGTCAAGCGGACCATCGCGATCGAGCAGGCGATCGGCTACGAGCTGCCGGCCTGAGGCCGATATGGGCGACCGTGAAATCGATCGCGCCCGCCGCGTCGCGGTCATCGGCGGCGGCCCGGCCGGGCTGATGGCGGCCGAGGTGATCGCCGGCGCGGGCGTTTGCGTCACCGTGTTCGACCGCATGGCGAGCATGGGGCGCAAGCTGCTGATGGCGGGGCGGGGCGGCTTGAACCTGACGCACAGCGAGCCCGCCGAACGCTTCTGCCGGCGCTACGGCGCGGCTTCGGCCTGGATGCGGCCGCATCTCGACGCCTTTCCGCCCGCCGCCGCGATCGCGTGGTGCGAGGGGCTGGGCCAGCCGATCTTCGTCGGCAGCAGCGGCCGCGTGTTTCCGCGCGCGATGAAGGCGAGCCCCTTGCTGCGCGCATGGCTCGCGCGCCTCGCCGGGCTCGGCGTGCGCTTCCTGCCGCGCGCGCGGTGGACCGGATGGAACGAGGCGGGCGAACTCGCCTTCGCGCAAGCCCCGCCCTTCGCCGCCGACGCGACGGTCCTGGCGCTCGGCGGCGCGTCCTGGCCGCGGCTGGGCTCGGATGCCGCCTGGACCGCGCTGCTGCCGGAGGTCGCGCTGGCGCCGCTGCGCCCGGCGAATTGCGGCTTCGTCGTCGCGTGGTCGGAGCGGTTCCGCCAGCGCCATGCCGGCGCGCCGCTCAAGCGCATCGCGCTTTCCTTCGCGGGCCAGACCGCGCGCGGCGAGGCCGTGATCGTCGAGAAGGGGATCGAGGGCGGCGCGGTCTACGCCCTGTCGGCACCCTTGCGCGACGCCATCGCGCGCGAGGGCGTCGCCGTGGTCCGCGTCGATCTGCGTCCCGACCTCGACGCGGCGGCGCTGGCCGCGCGGCTGGCCGCGCCGCGCGGGTCGGCGTCGCTCTCGACCTTCCTCGCCAAGCGGATCGGCCTCGCACCCGTCGCCGTCGGGCTGGTGCAGGAAGCGCTGCACGCCGGCGCGACCGAGCCCTTGCCGGCGCTGGTCAAGGCGCTGCCGCTCCGCCTGACGGCGCCGTTCGCCATGGCGCGCGCGATTTCCACGGCCGGCGGCATCGCGCTGGCCGAACTCGACGAACACCTGATGCTGCGACGCCGCCCCGGCGTGTTCGCGGCGGGCGAGATGCTGGACTGGGAGGCGCCCACCGGCGGCTATTTGCTGCAGGCCTGCCTCGCCACCGGCGCCGCCGCCGGCCGCGGCGTGGTGGCGTGGCTGCGGACGCCGCGGTGAAGCGGCGCGGCAAGCTTCACGCCTGTGGCCCTGCCTCGCCGGTCGGCACGCGGGCGCCGCGCCCCAGGTTGCATGCCGCGCACAGGCTGCGCAGGTTGGCGGCCTCGGTGCGCCCCCCGGCCGATCGCGGCACGATGTGGTCGGCGTGCAACCGGCATTCCGGATCGACCGCCGGGCTGTTGCCGCAGGCGGTACAGCGGAAGCGGTCGCGCTGCAGCACCTGGAAGCGCAGCGACAAGGGCGTGGCGCCCAGGGGCGTCGTGCCCAGGGGCGTGGCGCCCAGGGGCGTGGCGCCGCCGGATCGTCGCGCCGCGCGCGGCAAGGGCGCGGGGTCCGCCGGCGCCGCGGCACCGCGCGCGGGACGCGGCGGCGGGCCGAATGCCTGTTCCGCGGCGAACGCGCCCGGCCCGCCGCCTGTCGCCTCGCGCCCGGTGAAGGCCGCGAAGGCGGCGATCGCGCGCTTCCAGGTGCCGGCGCGCCGCTGATAGGCCGCCGACCCGATACGCGAGGGCGCGCGGTCGGCGTCGACCACCCGCGGCGCCCGGCCGTGATGGCGCCACAGCAGCGCCAGGTTGGCGAAGCACTCCTCGTCGGTGTATCGTGGCGATGCAGCCGGCGTGGCGATTCCGGCTCTTGCCAGCGCCGCGCGCCATGACCCGAAGCGCCGCTCCAGCGCGCCGCGCGACGGCGCACCGGTTCCGGCCAAATCGCGATCCGTCAAGGTGCCACCCTTGGCCCGCGCCAGCGCGCGCAGGCGGTCGATCATCTCCTCATCCGTCAGCATGGCCGCCGATCGGCCGGGCTCAGGTATTTCTGCGTAGTCGGCAGCGCGCGACGCTTGGTCGTCGAGGCGCTGCGGGGAAGTCCGTGCCGGCTCGCATCCCGGCGCGGCGTCTTCGAGGGAACGGAGCCAAGGGCTTGCGGCAGCACCGCGGCCCGTCCCGGCAGTGTCGATCATCGGTCTCCTGGATGATGGAATAGGGAGGATACATAACGTATCATCTGTTAGATTACCCTGTCAAGGGAGATTCCTGATGGTGCGCACCGGCCATTTGTGCGATGGTAACATATGTGTTACCATAAACCATGCTGACGCTTCGCTATTTTCTGACGACCAACGGTCGGAGCCCCTTTCAGGACTGGTTTGTGGAGCTGGAGCCAACCGCACGAGCCCGCATCGCCACGGCGCTTGCCAGGCTTGGACAAGGGAATATCTCGCAGGTGAAGTCGGTCGGCGAGGGCGTGTTGGAATACAGGATCGAATTTGGGCCGGGTTACCGCGTGTATTTCGGCCGCGATGGAGACGTTCTGGTCATCTTGCTGACGGGCGGGACAAAGAAACGTCAGCAGCGGGATATCGACCAGGCGAAAGTCATGTGGCTTTCATACAAGAAGCGCACGCGGGGATAAACGGTTGGGTGCCAAGGAGGGCAGCATGGCGGTGACGAAGAGTTTCAAGGAGTTGGTTCGTCGAGAGGTAGCGCGCGACCCGCGGTTCCGTGAGGCGCTGCTGCGTGAAGGCATTGCCGCGATGCTCGCCGGCGACATCGAGACCGGCAAGACGATCCTGCGCGACTACATCAAGGCGACGATGGGATTTGAGAAGCTGGGAAAGGCGACCCGAACGCAGCCGAAGAGCCTCATTCGGATGTTCGGGCCGCGGGGCAATCCGCAGGCCAAGAACCTGTTCGCCGTATTGGGTTACCTGCAAAAGCGTGCAAAGGTCGAGGTCCACGTGGAAGTCCGGTAGTGCGGCCCGTCCCGGCGATGTCGATCATCACTCTCCTGGATTGATCGCGACCGGGCCGCAGGGCGGCCATCCACGCGTCCGGTCGTTCCCCGCATCACGCCGCCACGACGAGGCGGTATCCGGCGTCGTAGGCATCGAGGGCGAGCAGCTCGGCGTAGCGGCGCTCCCACGCGCCGGTCTCGAGGTCCTGCTTCAGCTTCTGCAATCCCGGCTCGGCGGCATCGCCGATGGCCCAGAAGGACGAGCTGCCGGATCGGATGCGCGGATCGAGATAGGCCGCCGGCCGGCGCCAATAGGCATAGAGGAACCCGTCGCGGCAATCATGCGGGACCAGGACCGGCGTCACCTCCACGGCGCCCAGCCATCGCGCGTAGTCGGCCATGACCGGCATCTGTGTCTCGTCCAATGTCGCCAGTTCGGGAAAATAGTCGGTCTGCCACGGCCGGTGCGCCGGATCGAACGTCAGCAGGACGATGCGGCCGCGCGTCACGCGGCGCATCTCGCGCAGGCCGGCCGCCTTGTCGGGCCAATGATGGACGGTCAGGATCGCCATCGCGGCGTCGAAGCTCTTGTCGTCGAACGGCAGGTCGTCGGCGCTGGCCTGGATCGCCTCGGGCGCCGTCGGGCTGCGCTTGCGGATCATCTCGCGCGACGGCTCCACGGCGGTAACGGCGCGATCGGCCGGCTCGTAGGAACCCGTGCCGGCGCCGACGTTCAGGACGGTCCACGCGGACCCCAGCGCGCGATCGACGATCCGCGCGATCCGCGCGTCGGGCTTGCGCAGCTCCGCGTAGTTGATCCCGATCGTGTCGTACTTCGCGCTCATCGCGTCTCTCTTCCGTGAAGCCGGCATCGCCAAGCGGTCGACTACGGGACAAAGCGGACCGCTCCCCGCACGTCGCCGCCATCAAACGACATCCTCTTCGGTGCCGCAATCGGGGGCGTGGCAATCTGGTCGTTTCATCATGCGTCTCTGCGTGTCCACCTTGAGTCGCATCGTGGAGTTGTGTATATACAAGAGCGTATATACGTAGAAGGAGCGCCCAATGGCCACCGCGCGCGTTTTCAAGTCCGGCAACAGCCAGGCCGTGCGGCTGCCCAAGGGATTTCGCCTTGCGTCGAAGGAAGTTGAAATCTTCCGCCGCGGCAAGGATCTGGTGTTGCGCGAAATCGCGCCCGATATGACCCGGGCCTTCACCCTGCTGACGGAACTGCCGGACGACTTCATGGCGGGGGGCCGGGGAGACTCGCCGCCGCAGCGTCGCCGGGGCCTCTAGTGACCGCCCGCTATCTGCTGGACACGAATATCTGCATCTATATACGCCGGCGAAGACCGCCGGCTGTCATGGAGCGGTTCCGGCAGCTTCAATCGGGCGAAGCCGTCCTTTCCGTGATCACCTATGGCGAATTGCTCTACGGCGCCGAAAAGAGCGCCGAGCGGGCGAACGCCACCGACAAGCTGCACCAACTCATTGAGCTCATCCCGGTGATGCCCCTTCCGGAAGATGCGGCCGCCGCTTATGCCGCGCAGCGGGCGGCCCTCGAGCACAAAGGCCGCATGATCGGCAACAACGATTTGTGGATCGCCGCACATGCCATCGCGGCGGGGTTGATTCTGGTGACCAACGACGAACGCGAGCTGGGGCGGGTGTCGGGACTTAAAATTGAGAACTGGTCGCGGGGATGAGCGCGCCGAAGCGCCACCCATTCACCCCCCATTCAGCCAGGCATCGCTAGCTTGCGTCCGACCGGCGGCAATCCGCGCGGCGCAAAACCCTCCGGGCTGGCGTAAGCTGGCCGGTCCTCGGGGGAACACAATCGGCGCCGTTACGTTGTGGTTGTTTCGCCGGGATGGAAACGCGGCTGGCAGGCAAGAAGGGTTAACGCCCATGATCCAGAAATTCTCCAAGCGCACGCTGCGCACCCTCGTCGTCACCAACGTGCTGGCGCTGCTGCTGTCCGGCCCCATGGCCGCGATCGGCCCGGCCATGGCCCAGCAATCGCCCTATCCGCCGCCGCCCGCGCCCTATCCGCAGGCCCAGCCCGGTTATGTCCCCGCGCCCGTGCCCGGCGCGGCCCCGGGCGCGCCGGGCCAGCCCGGCCAGGCGGCGCCGTCGGCGGCGATGCCCAGCGACATGGCGGGGTTCGAGCAGCCCTGGCCGCGCGCGGTCAATGCCGGCGGCCTCAACATGATGATCTACCAGCCGCAGGTCGAGGCGTGGAACGGCAACGT